>CAMDHY010000165.1 GCA_945898215.1 Pseudoxanthobacter soli DSM 19599
CAGCGCCTCGATGCGCGCCCGGATGCCATTGATGTTGAAGGTGGCGATCCGCATGGGCGGCCTCACAGGACGGGAAGGATGCGGCGCAGGATCGAGGCCGACGACGCCGCCACCTCGTTGACGAAGGCCGTGAAGTCGATGCGCGAGTCGCGCCCGGCGAGGTCGGAGAGCGCCCGGACAACGAGCCACTCGGCCCCGAGCGCCTCGCAGGCCTGGGCGAGCGCGCCGCTCTCCATCTCCACCGCGAGCCCGCCGAGCTCGCGGTTCAGCCGCTCGCGCACGGCTTCGCCGTGGATGTACTGGTCGCCGGAGAGGATGCGGCCATAGGCGATCACCGGCGGCCGCCCGAGGCCGCCGGCGGCGCGCGACAGCGGCGGCAGCGCGAAGCCCTCGAGCGCTCCGCGCACGCGCCCGATGAGCGGCGCCGCCACCGGATAGCCGAAGCGCTCGGTCGGATTGAAGAACGGCACGTGGCCGGCCTGGTAGGTGGTGAGGCCGTGGTCCTCGAGCACGCCGGCGTCGTGCTGCAGCGTCTCCTCGGCGATCACCACGTCGCCGATCGACAGCCCCGGATCGAGCCCGCCGGCGACGCCGGAGAACACCACCGTCTTCGCGCCGAAGCGCTCGATCAGCAGCGCGGTCGCCATCGCCGTGTTGACCTTGCCGATACCGGCGAGCGCCAGCACCACCTCGCGCCCGTCGAGGTCGCCGCGATCGAATCGCTGCCCGCCGACGGACACCGTCTCATGGTGCGCGAGCGCCGCGGCGAGATGGGCGTGCTCCTGCGGAATGGCGCATTCGATGGCGATGGTCATGGGGCAGGGGCTCGGCAAGAGGCTGGGGCAGGAGGGCGCGAGGCTGGCGGCGTGTACCCCTCCCCCCTCGTGGGGGAGGTGGCCGGCGAAGCCGGCCGGAGGGGGCGCCGCGTGTCAGCGCGGCGTGGCGCGAGACTAACGGGAACTGTGGAATGACGACAGCCCGCGCGCCCGAGACGACGTTCCTTCTCCCGGCCGAAGGCGGGGAGAAGGTGCCCGAAGGGCGGATGAGGGCCGCGCCGGAGGCGCGGAAGGGTGGCGCAAACGGCGCCGTTGTCCGCTGAGCCTCCCGCCACCCTGCGGGTGCCGGCCCTCATCCGGCGCTGCGCGCCACCTTCTCCCGCTGTCGCGGGAGAAGGGAACACAATCAAGCGCTTAAAGTGAAAAGCTTACCCCACACCCGCACGACGAGGCCGCGTTCGGATTGCGGATCTGGAACGACTGCCCCATTAGGTCGTCGACGAAATCGATGACCGAGCCCGCGAGGTACTGCACCGACACCGGGTCGATCAGCACCAGCGCGTCGTCGCGCCCGAGCGCCAGATCGTCCGGTTCGCGCTCGGTGACGAGGTCGTATTTGTACTGGAAGCCCGAGCAGCCGCCCCCCTCGACGGAGACGCGCAGCGCCGTGCCGGGCGCCTCGGCGGCAAGGATCTTGGCGACGCGGCGCACCGCGTTGTCGGAGAGCGCGACGGGTGGGACGGCGGTCGCGGGGGCGGTCGCCGGGTCGAGCGTGAGCGTGTCGGTCATGGGATTCTCCGCCGGAGGCGGCGTTCAGGGCGCCGCGCCGGTTGAAAACTCTGATGCGTGATAGTTAAGAACGCCGGACCCTCCGGTCAAACGCCGTCGCGGAGATTGCGCCCTGCCTGCCTCCGTCATCGCATCGCCCGAAGGCGCCCAGCCGGGGATCATCAAGACTCGGGCCGCCCCTGGCCGCGCCCGCTTCGCCAGCGATCCGGCCGCCTCGCGCGGCCGCCTGGTGCGGGAGCCCGAGAGCGCCACCCGCACCGCCTTCCAGCGCGACCGCGACCGCATCCTGCACTCCACCGCCTTCCGCCGCCTCACCCACAAGACGCAGGTGTTCGTCTCCCATGAGGGCGATCACTTCCGCACGCGCCTCACCCACACGCTGGAGGTGGCCCAGATCGCCCGCTCGATCGCCCGCGCGATCGGCCTCGATGAGGACCTGACCGAGGCGGTGGCGCTCGCCCACGATCTCGGCCACACGCCGTTCGGCCACGAGGGCGAGGACGTCCTCGACCGCTGCCTCGCCGGCCACGGCGGCTTCGACCACAACGCCCAGAGCCTGCGCATCGTCACCCGCCTCGAGCGGCGCTACGCCGCCTTCGACGGACTCAACCTGTCATGGGAGGCGATCGAGGGCATCGCTAAACACAATGGTCCCCTGGTGGGCCCGGACGGTCGCCCGTGCGGCCGCCGCTACGCCCGCCGCCCGCTGCCGCCGATCCTGGCGAACCCGCCGGCGGCCGCGCCGGTGCCGCCCGAAGGCTACGCCTCGGCCGAGGCGCAGGTGGCGGCGATCGCCGACGACATCGCCTACGACGCCCACGACATCGACGACGGCACCCGCGCCGGCCTCGTGCCGGTCGCGGCATTGGCAGACGTGCCGCTGGTCGGCGACCTCTACGCCGGCGTCCGTCGCCGCCATCCGGGGCTCGACGACGGCCGCCTTGTCGCCGAAGTGGTCCGCGAGGTGGTCGGGGCGCTGGTCGACGACGTGCTGGCCGAAAGCCGCCGGCGCATCGCCGAGGAGGCGCCGCGATCAGCCGACGAGGTGCGCGCGCTCGCACGACCGCTGATCGCCTTCGGGGCCGTCGGGGAGGCCCACGACTCCGCGATCAAGGCGTTCCTGTTCAAGTCGCTCTATCGGCACCCGAAGGTGATGGCGATCCGCAACGAGGCGGGGCGGGTCGTCACCGACCTCTACCGCGCCTTCACCGCCGATCCGACGGCGATGCCGGCGGCCTGGTGCGCCGACCTCGCCGATGCCGACGACGGCACCGTCGCGCGGCGCGCCGCCGACTACATCGCCGGCATGACCGACCGCTTCGCGCTCAGTGAGCACCGCCGCCTGTTTGACGATACGCCGGATTTACGATAGGCGCCGCGCACCCGCGCCGACCTGTCGACGCGCCGAAAACCTTGAATTCGAGCCTGCCCATGAACCTCCACGCCGACTTCGCCGAGCGCATCCGCACGATCGCCGGCCGCATCGGTCTCGGCACGCCCGAGGTCCTCGCTGCGGCCAAGATCGTCGTCGAGCCGCCGCGCGAGGCCGGCCACGGCGATCTCGCCACCAACGTCGCGATGGTCCTGGCGAAGGCCGCCGGGCGCAAGCCGCGCGAGATCGCCACCGAGGTCGCCGCCCACCTGGTCGACGATCCGGACGTCGCGAGCGCCGAGGTGGCCGGCCCGGGCTTCCTCAACATCCGCCTCGCCGACGCCGTCTGGCCGCGGCTGCTCGCCGCCGTCCTGGAGGAGGGGGCGGACTTTGGCCGCTGCGACGTCGGCACCGGCCGGCCGATCAACGTCGAGTATGTCTCGGCGAACCCGACCGGGCCGATGCACGTCGGCCACTGCCGCGGCGCCGTGTTCGGCGATGCGCTCGCCTCGCTGCTGGCGTTTGCCGGCTACGACGTGACGCGCGAGTACTACATCAACGACGCCGGCGCGCAGGTCGACGTCCTCGCCCGCTCCGCCTTCCATCGCTACCGCGAGGCGCTCGGCGACGACCTCGGCCCGGTGCCGGAGGGCCTTTATCCGGGCGACTATCTCCTCCCCGTCGGCCAGGCGCTCGCCGAGCGCTACGGCGACCTCCTCAAGGGCCAGCCGGAGGCCGAGTGGCTGCCGGTCGTCCGCGCCGTCACCATCGACGCAATGATGGTGATGATCCGTGAGGATCTCGCCGCCCTCAACGTCCAGCACGACGTGTTCTTCTCCGAGCGCTCCCTCGTCTCGAACGGGCGCGACCGGGTGAAGGAGGCGATGGCGGCGCTCGCCGACCGCGGCCTCCTCTACGAGGGCCGCCTCGAGCCGCCGAAGGGCCAGCCGATCGAGGACTGGGAGGACCGCGAGCAGACGCTGTTCCGGGCGACCGAGTTCGGCGACGACGTCGACCGGCCGTTGCTGAAGTCGGACGGCTCCTACACCTACTTCGCCAACGACATCGCCTACCACTTCGACAAGATGCTGCGCGGCTTCGACCTGATGGTCGACGTCTGGGGCGCCGATCATGGCGGCTATGTGAAGCGGATGACGGCGGCGGTGAAGGCGCTGTCCGACGGCAAGGGCGATCTCGACGTCAAGCTCTGCCAGCTCGTGAAGCTCTTCCGTGGCGGCGAGCCGGTACGGATGTCGAAGCGGTCGGGCGACTTCGTCACCCTGCGCGACGTCGTCGAGGAGGTCGGCGTCGACGCGGTGCGCTTCATGATGCTCTACCGCAAGAATGACGCGCCGCTCGATTTCGACTTCAAGAAGGTGACGGAACAGTCGAGAGACAATCCGGTATTTTACGTCCAGTACGCGCACGCCCGGTGCCGCTCGGTGTTCCGCCAGGCTGCCGCCGAGATGCCGGGGATCGCGCTCGACCGCGAAAGCCTGCGCCAGGCGCCACTGTCGCGGCTCGCCGATCCCGGCGAGCGGGCGATCATCGCCAAGCTCATGGAGTGGCCGCGCCTTGTCGAGGCCGCGGCCGAGGCGCACGAGCCGCACCGCATCGCCTTCTACCTCTACGATCTCGCGAGCACGCTGCACGGCCATTGGAATCGCGGCAAAGAATCGCCCGACTTACGGTTCATTAACGCCGCCGACAGAGACTCCACTCTGGCTCGACTGGCGCTCGTGGATGCCGTGGCCCAGGTGCTTTCAGTGGGGTTGACCCTGCTCGGAGTGGCTGCGCCGGACGAGATGCGCTGACCCGGGCTGAGAGGCATCGGACCGCCGACTGGCGCGCGACGGCGCGTCCGGCGGGGCCGGTCAGCATTTGGGAAGCGTTTCGCCGATGTCGGACCCCCGTTCGCCTGTTCGTCGCGTGCCAGCCGCCGCACCTCCCGCCGCCGAGGGTGCGCCCGACGACGATCTGCTGATGGAACTCGCGCGCATCGTCGCCGACACGGTGCCGCAGGAGGCACCGCCGGCCGCACCGGTGCGGCGCCCGCCGGTGCTGATCGCGCCGCGCCGTCCGGTGACGCCGAACATGCGCCCGCTCCCCTCCGAGCGCGCCGCCGCCGCCGCCCGGGCCGCCGCCGTGGCGGCCGGCGAGCCGCCACCGGCGTTCGCCCCCGCGGACGATGCCGACGCGCCCGCCGAGACGGATGCCGAGGCGATGCCGGCCGTCGAGGCCGTCGCGCCGGCGCCGGTCGAGGCCGTCGCGGTACCGGCACCACGATCCGAGCCCGAGCCGGAACCCGAGCCGGAGATCGACGAATTCGAACGGGCGCTGTCGGCCGAACTCGGCGCCGCGCCGCTGCGCACCCCGGCGGAGGCGACCCCGTCCGCCACGATGGCCGCGCCGCGAGCGGCCGAGCCGCCGGCCGTCATGCCGGTCTTCGTCCGGCGTCCGCCAGCCGACACGGCGACGGTGGTGAGGACGAGCGACGCCGCGCCGCGCCCGGTCGCGGCTGCATCGCTGCCCCCCGTTCCGACCGTCGCGGATCTGGCGGCCGCGCTGTCGCTCGAGCTCGACGTCGCCCCCGAACCCGCCGCCCCGACCAATGACGCTCCACCGCCGGTGGAGAAGCGCGACGGGCCGCGGCCCGTCGTCCAGTCCGCCGCGAGCGTCTGGCTCGCCCAGCTACCCGCCCTCGAACTGCCGCTGGCCGACGAGGACGAGGCCGTCGCTGCGGCCTCCGGCGACGCGGAAGCCGAAAACGAGCGCGCCCGCCGGATCGCCGAGCGGGAACAGCGTCGCGAGCAGCGCCGGGTGGCACGCGCCCAGCGTCGCGGCGACGAGGAGACCGACGAAGCCCTGGAGCCGACACCGGTCCAGACCGCGGCCGCCGTGGCGCCCGCCCTTGGGAATTCTCCGGGGATCGACACCCCCAGGGTGACCGGGAAGCCGGTCGGGGGCGACAAGACTTCCGGGGGCGACAGGGCTTCCGGGGTCGAGAAGCCGATGGGTGGCGAGAGGGCGGCGGCGCGTCCGCCGGCCGACGTCCTAGCGGTCGAGAACACCCGTCCGGCGGCGGCCCGCGCCGTCGCCGCGCCGTTCGATTTCGACGCCTTCGAGGCCGAGATCCGCTCCTCGCTCGACGATGGTCCGCTGCCCGAACCCGTCCGGGCGGCGCCGGTCCCCCGGGCCGAGGCGCCGCGGGTGGAGGCACCTGCCGCGCCGGCGAAGCCGGCGATCCCGAAGCCGGCGGGCCTCGCGCCGGCGATGGTGCCGGGGCGTCCCGGCGAGGCTGCCGCCTCGATCACGACACCCGTGGCGGCGCCGCCGCTCGCGGCCGCGATGGCCGACGAGGCTCCTGCCGCCCCGCGGTCGCCGAAGCCGCCGGTTGGGCCGGACCACGGCTTCGACCTCGACGCCCTCGAATCCGAACCCGCCCTGTCCGAAGACGCCGTGCTGCCGCCGCATTCCGACGCCGAGCAGCGGGCGCTGCGCGCGGCGATGCGCGGCCGCCGGCGCACGCCGGTGGCGGCGATCGCCGCCGCCGCCGCGGTCGTGCTCATCGCCGGTGGCGCCACCGCCTGGTGGCTCATGTCGTCGGAGAGCGTCGACGGGCCGCCGCCGCTGATCCAGGCCGAGGGCGACCCGGTGAAGATCGATCCGCCGGTCGCCGACGCCCGCGAGGCCGGCGAGCCGGGCAAGGCCTTCACCGACCGCGTCAGCGAGGCCGGCGATCCGGCCCGCCAGGTCCTCGACCCGGAAGGGCGTCAGACCATCGACCTGCCGATCGCCGGCCGCGAGCCGGGCGATCCGTCGCTGCCGGGGGTCGACACCGACGATCCGCTCGCCCAGCTCGCCGCCGATCCCGATGCGCCCGTCGAGACGGTGGCGCCGGAGCCGGCCGCGGAACTGCAGCCGAAGCGTGTTCGCACCGTCGTCGTCCGGCCGGACGGCACCATCGTGCCGCAGCCGGACCTGTCGGCGTCCGTCACGCCGGCCGTCCAGTCGCCCGCGTCGGCTGGCCTCTCGACCGATCCGGCCACCGCTACCACCGCACCCGGCGGCTTCGAGCCGGGCACACAGGCCACCACGACGCCCGCCGCCGCGCCGATCCCGGTGCTCGAGCCCGTCGTCGGCGAGACCGACAGCCTCGCCGGGGCGATCGGCTATCCGATGCCGCGGCGCAAGCCGCTGGTCTTCGACGAGACCGCCGACCTGCAGCCGCGGCCGACCTCGAACCTGCCCGATCCGCTGCCGGCGCCGGCCGGCACCGAGGCGACGCCGGTGTTCGCCTCCACCCAGGGCGTCACCTCCGGCGCCACCGCGACGCCGTCGGCGCAGCCGTCCGCCACCGGCGCGACCGACGCCGCCGCCGCGGCGCTGGCGCGCGGCACGACGATCGCCGATGCCGCCGCGACCGCTCCGGTGGCGGTCCCGGCGCCGACCGCGACGGCACCGCAGCCGGCCGAGCCGGAGCCGGAGCCCGTCGCCGCCGCCGAGACCGCACCCCCGCCCGTCGAGGACACGGCGTCGGTGGATACCCGCACCGTCACCACCACGCCGATCCGCGTCGCGACGCCAGCCGCCCGGCAGGAGCCGCCGCCCGCCGCCGCTGCCGTCGAGACGGCT
>CAMDHY010000166.1 GCA_945898215.1 Pseudoxanthobacter soli DSM 19599
AACGCCGAAGAGGTCGGCGGCGAGCCGCGCCACGGCGTCGAAATCCGGGCTCGGGGGGTCCCGAGGATGTCGAGCGCCTGCAGTGCCGCGATGCGGCCGGCCTCGTTGTCCGGCTCCCTGTGAGCCATGCGGCTGGGCTCCTCTCGCGCCAGGCACGCGGCGTCCCGAGGGCTGCCGCGACCGTTCAAGGGACGGCACGGTCCCCCGCGGGCGACCGTGCCGTCCGGCCGGCGCGATCCGCCAGCGTCTCGGGAACGACCGTCGGCGCTGTCGCTTGCGCCAGACTTGCGTCACCGCCACCGGCCCGGCGATCGGGCGAAGGATCGCGCGCGCGTTGGCGTATAATGTTCCGACGCTCGCCCCCGAGACGCGGGCTCGCCAACAGGAGTTTCGTGATGATCCGCACTACCCTCGCCGCCGTGGCCGTCGCCGTTGCCGGCGCCGTCGTCGCCACCGCCGCGCCGGTCCCGGCCACCGCGGCCGTCATCTACTGCACCGGCCCCGGCTACCCCGTCGGCTGCGTCGTGCGCACCGCCCCGGTCGTCGTCGCCCCCGCGCCGGTCGTCGTCGCGCCGCGTCCCGTCGTCGTCGCGCCGCGTCCCGTCGTGGTCGCGCCGCGTCCCGTCGTCGTCGCGCCGCGTCCCGTCGTGGTCGCCCCGCGGGCGACCGTCGGCGTCGGCGCCCCCGGCGTCGGCGTTCGTCCGGGCGTCGGCGTCGGCCGCCCCGGTGTTGGCGTCAACCGCGGCGGCCCGGTCAACCGCGTCGGCGTCCGCTGAGGCGCGGCCGGGGAGGCCTGCCGCTCGCAACCTGCCGGTTAGGCATTGACCGAGCGGCACGCCATTTGCAACCTGTAACAGAGTTCCGGGAGCCACGGCTGTGCGTGGCCGCTCCGGCCGGTGCACCCGATCGACGATCTAGCGGGGGACTTGAACAGGCATGTCAACCTTCATCGCTGAGAACGCCTATTCGCTGAACGGGGCCTCTCCGAACTTCACGATCACTGCTCTCTACGGAACCGGCACCTACACGTGCGTCGACGAAGAGAGCGACACGACGTTCGAGGAAGGCGACACCATCGTCGTCGACGGTCCGGGTTCCCCCACCGTGAGTTTCGAGTACGTGGGCGCCTTCGAGGGCGGGTGGATCGGCGTCGTCAGCGGCAACTACTTCCTGTTCACGAACGACACCTATGCGGACGGCTCTCCCGTCACCGCCTTGTCCGCCGCCTTCACCACCTGCTTCCTCGCCGGCACCCGCATCGCTACGCCGTCGGGCGAGCGGCCCGTCGAGGCGCTGTCGATCGGTGATCTCGTGCTCGGCGCGGATGGTTTGGCCCGGCCGGTGCGCTGGATCGGCCGGCAGACGGTCGTCTCCGTTTTCGCCGACCCGCTGCGCAACTTCCCCATCCGCGTCACCGCCGGTGCGCTGGGCGAGAACACGCCGTCGCGCGACCTCCTCGTCTCGCCGGACCACGCCCTCCTTGTCGATGGGCTGCTCGTGCAGGCCGCCGCTCTCGTCGACGGCATCGCCGTCCGCCACGAGCCGGCCCCGGCGGAGCGGTTCACCTGGTACCACATCGAGCTCGAGGACCATGCCCTGGTGCTCGCTGAGGGAACGCCGGCGGAGACCTCTACGTCGACCACGTGACGCGCCGCCGCTTCGACAACTTCGCCGAATACGAGGCCCTCTACGGCGCCGAGGTGCCGGCGATCCCCGAACTGGAACTGCCGCGGGTGAAATCCGCCCGCCAGCTGCCGGCCGCCGTCCGCGCCCGTCTCGACGCCCGCGCTGCGGCGATCGGCGCCGTCACCCGGGCCGCGTGATTCCGTCCGTCTGACTTTACGGGTCCCCGGGCGGCGTCCGCGGCCGCCCGGCGGGGCGCCGGCGTCAGCGGCGCCCGTCCCGCCGCGGGCCGCACGATGGCTTCTGCTGCAGCCGCAATCATCGCGCCACAGTATTTCTACGGAACAGTGTTCCTACTGATCTGGACGGCAGATGTCTCCGGGAGCTATCATGGATTTGATCTGGCAAGTGCCACCCGGCGAACGATCGGGGGCCTGAAAGCGGGAGTTGTTTCCCGCTTGCTTGCCAGCGGGGGCATCATGGCAAGCTTCAACGCAGCTTTCTGCTATCTCCTCGCAGGCTCATCGCCAAACTTCACCATCGATATCCTTCTCGGCGAGACTTATACGTGCGTCGACAATGAAGGCGACACGACCTTCGAGGCTGACGACGTCGTCATCGTCAACGGCGAGCTTCTGCCGCCGAATACGCTCTTCGACTACCTGGGCTTTTTCGACGGTGGATGGATCGGCAAGCTCCAGGCCGGCTTTCTCGGATATCTGCTGACCAACACCGCCTATGCGGGCGGGACCTCGATTCCGATGACCACCGGCACCTTCACCACCTGCTTCCTCGCCGGCACCCGCATCGCGACGCCGGAGGGCGAGCGGCCGGTCGAGGCGCTGTCGATCGGCGATCACGTGCTCGGCGCGGATGCTTTGGCGCGGCCGGTGCGCTGGATCGGGCGGCAGACGGTCGTCTCGGTCTTCGCCGATCCGCAACGCAACTTCCCCGTCCGCATCACGGCCGGCGCCCTCGGCGACAACACGCCGTCGCGCGACCTCCTCGTCTCGCCCGATCACGCCCTGCTCGTCGACGGCCTGCTCGTGCAGGCGGGCGCCCTCGTCGACGGCGTCGCCGTCCGCCACGAGCCCGCGCCGGCCGAGCGCTTCACCTGGTACCACATCGAGCTCGAAGATCACGCGCTGGTGCTCGCCGAGGGGGCGCCGGCCGAGACCTATGTCGACCACGTCACCCGCCGCCGCTTCGACAACTTCGCCGAATACGAGGCCCTCTACGGCGCCGAGGTGCCGGCGATCCCCGAACTGGAACTGCCGCGGGTGAAATCCGCCCGCCAGCTGCCGGCCGCCGTCCGCGCCCGTCTCGACGCCCGCGCCGCGGCGATCGGCGCCGTCACCCGGGCCGCGTGAACCGCCGGCGGACAGGGTCCGGCCGGCGCCGTCACACGGCGCCGGCTCCGTCCCTCACTCCGCCGTGGCGAGGACCGGCGCCTCGGCCGCCGGCGCTGCCGCGACCGCCTCGCTCCGTGCCTTCTGGCGCGCCTTCAACAGCCGGTTCAGCGCCTTGTTGGTGTCCGGCAGCGGGCCGATGAGCTCGGCGCCGGTCTGCGGCTGGCCGGTCTTCGTCAGCGCCTTGCGGATCTCCTTCGGCGTCGCCACCGCGAGCCTCTTGCCCTTCAGCGCGCCCTGGATCATCGCCACCGCGCCGGTGACGATCGGCGAGGCCGACGAGGTGCCGCCGAACGTCGCCGTGTACTGCTTGCGCCGCGTGCCGGTGTCGAACAGGTCGCCATAGCCCGTCGTCGTCACCTGCTCGCCCCAGCCCTGCACGTCGAGGCGCGAGCCGAAGCTCGAGAAGAACAGCCGCGAGCGCCCCGCCGCCGAGCCGGCGCCGACGATGATCGCGCCGGAATCCCGGACGCTGCGGTCGAAGCGGCCCTCGCAGGCCGGGCCGTCGAGGTTCACCGCGCCGTTGCCCGCCGCCTCGACGACGACGATGCCCTTGGCGGTCGCCGCCTTGATGGCGTCGAAGCTCGCCTGGAAGAACTCCACCGGCCCGCAGCCCACCTGGTCGCCGCCGCACGCTCCGCCACACACCGGCGTCTGCTGCTCGAGCAGGATGACGTCGCCCTTCTTGAGCGCCCCCGTCGCCACGCCGATGGCGAAGGCCACGTCGAAGCCGCCCTCGACGGTATCGGCCGGCGACACCTTCAGGGTCGCCTTGGGCGCGAGGCCGGTGACGCCCTTGCCGTTGTCGCGGGCGCCGAGGATGCCGAGCACGGCGGTGCCGTGGTTGGTGTCGTTGAAGAAGTCGAAGGGCGTCCGGTTGCCGAGGATGGTGGCATCCGGCTTCAGCTGCAGGTCCTCGTGGCCGAACAGCCAGGAATACTCGATGTCGGCGATCGTGACGTTCTTGCCGTCGCCGCCGGGGTGGGTCAGCGTGTCGAGCCGGCCGATGCCGGTGCCCGGCGGCAGCGCATAGCCCTGCTGGCCGCTGAAGTCCGGCGTCGCCGGGGCCGGGCTCGGGGCCGGCTGCGGCTCGGCGAGCTCGACGAAGGAGAGGTCGTTCAGCCGGGCGGCGAACTCCGCCGCCCCGAGCGATCCCGTCACCGGCACGACGTAGTAGTTGTTGAGGTCGGCCAGCGCCTCGCCGCTCTCCGCCTCGCTCGTCGCCCGCTCGGCGTCGAGCTCCGCCTCGCTGCGGGCGTGCAGGCGGCGGAAGTCCGACAGCGAAACGCCGGCCTCGGCCAGCACCGCCCGGAGCGCCTTGTCCTCCACCGAGGACAGCCCGCGCGTGCGGCCGGCCGCAATGCGCACCTTCACGCCCTCGGAGAACTTCACCACCACGCGCCCGGTGGTGCGCATCGCCTGCATCTCGGAGAGCGTCGGCTTGTCCGGCACGGCGCGCGGCGCGAGCGGCGTCTCGGCGAAGGCGGGCAGGGCGCCGAGCACCGCGGCGGCGAGAAGCGACGCGATCGTGGCGCGCGCGCGCGGGCTCAAGGAATGGTCGGTCATGCTGTCATCTCCCCAGGCGGTCGTCGCGCCGTCGCCGGCGGGCACGCTCGCTTGCCGTTCACCGCCGTGCGCGGCGCAATTCGCCCGCACCGCGTCCGGCGGCGTGTCGCAAACCCCGACCTTTCGTTAGCCACGCCCGCCGCGATTGTCGATCACCGCCGCCGTGCGGGGCGCCGATTCGCCGCCTGCGACGATCACGATCGCTTCAGTCCCGGCCTCTGCCGCATCCGTGCACCCAGCGCGGCCGCGCTCCGGGCCGTCCCCCGCGACGCCACGGCGGCGACGCATTCGCCCGCCAAACCGTCTCTCCGACGCGCCGGCGGCCCCACCGCCCGCCCACCGTCGGCCATCTTGCTTTCCGGTGTCGCCGCCGGCCGCCCGTGGCCTATGCCGGTCCCGGGCCAGCGCCCCCCGTATCAGGACGTCGGCCATGTTCTCCTTCTTCGAGCGGCGCATCGACTGGCGCCGCCCCCCGGACGGCCCGCCGCCGGAGGGCCTTAGCGCCTTCTACTGGCACCACGTCCGCCAGGCCTGGCCGTGGTTCGCGCTCCTCATGCTCGCGGGCTTCTTCGTCACCCTCGTCGAGGTGTCGATGTTCGCCTATGTCGGCGACCTCGTGGACATCCTCGGCGCCACCACGCCCGACCGGCTGCTCGCCGACCACGGCACGCTGCTCGCCTGGATGCTGTTCGTCGTGCTCGTCGCACGGCCGGCGGCGAACTTCTTCCACGACCTCATCGTCCGCCAGACGATCATCCCGCCGTTCACCGCACTGGTGCGCTGGCAGTCGCACCGCCACGTCTCGCGCCAGAGCCTGTCGTTCTTCCAGAACGACTTCGCCGGCCGGATCGCGAGCCGCGTCATGCAGACGGCGCCGGCCTTGCGCGCCTCCGTCATCGAGTCCCTCGACGGCGTCTGGTACGCCACCCTCTACGCGCTGTCGGCGCTGGTGCTGTTCGCCGACGCCGACCTCTACCTCGCGATCCCGCTGTTCCTGTGGATCATCGGCTACGTGCTGGCGCTTCGGGCTTTCGTGCCGCGCCTCAAGGGCCTGTCGAAGGAGCTCTCCGAGCGCCATTCGCTCCTCACCGGCCGCATCGTCGACGGCTACACCAACGTCATGACGGTGAAGCTCTTCGCCCACGCCGAGCGCGAGGACGGCTACATCGAGGAGGCGATCGACGAGCACGTCGCGGCCTACCGCCGGCAGCTCCGCACCATCACCACCATGGTGATGACGGTGACGACGCTGAACTCGCTGCTCCTCGCCGGCACCGGCTTCGCCGCCGTGCTCTTGTGGTCGAACGGCCTCGTCAGCCTCGGCGCCATCGCGCTCTCGACGGGGCTCGCCATCCGCATCGTCAACATGGCCGGCTGGATCATGTGGGAGGTCACCGGCATCTTCGAGAACGTCGGCGCGGTGCAGGAGGGCATGATGACGATCGCCCAGCCCCTCACCGTCGTCGACGCGCCCGCCGCAAAGCCGCTCGCGGTCGCCCGCGGCGAGGTCCGTTTCGAGCACGTCCGCTTCCACTACGGCCAGGAGTCGGGCGTCTTCGAGGACCTCAATTTGTCGGTCGCCCCGGGCGAGCGCGTCGGCCTCGTCGGCCGCTCCGGCGCCGGCAAGTCGACGCTGGTCGGCCTGTTGTTGCGCTTCCACGACCTCGAGGGCGGCCGCATCCTCGTCGACGGCCAGCACGTCTCGGCCGTCACGCAGGAATCCTTGCGCGCCGCCGTCGGCGTCGTCACCCAGGACACCTCGCTCTTGCACCGCTCGGTGCGCGACAACGTCCGCTACGGCCTGCCCGACGCCGACGAGGCCTCGATCCGCGCCGCCATCGCCCGCGCCAAGGCGGACGAGTTCGTCGAGGGCCTGATCGACCCGAAGGGCCGCACCGGCCTCGACGCCCAGGTCGGCGAGCGCGGCGTCAAGCTTTCCGGCGGCCAGCGTCAGCGCATCGCGATCGCCCGGGTGCTGTTGAAGGACGCGCCGATCCTGGTGCTCGACGAGGCGACGAGCGCGCTCGATTCCGAGGTGGAGGCGGCGATCCAGGACGAGCTCGACACCCTGATGGCCGGCAAGACGGTGATCGCCATCGCCCACCGCCTCTCCACCATCGCCCGCATGGACCGCCTGGTCGTGCTGGACGAGGGGCGGATCGTCGAGACTGGCACCCACGAGGAGCTGATCCGCCGGGGCGGGCTGTATTCGGAGCTGTGGGCGCGGCAGAGCGGCGGGTTTCTGGGCGAGACGGAGGGGGTGCTCAGGGCGGGGTAGGGGGACTGCCCGGCGCAACGGCCGGGGCCCCTCCCGTCCGCGTTTCCGACCCTCGGGGACTGGCCTGCCCGTGTCTCAGCCCAGCCCGCGAAAGCCCTTCGGCTTCGGCGGCAGGGCCCTTATGGCGCCGGCGATCTCGGTTCCGTCCGTCGTGAAGAAGGCGTCGCACGCTTCGAGGTCGCCGAGCAGTCTGCGGAAGCCCCCGAGCCTGTCGCCGTCCGCGAAGCCCGGATAGAGTGCGGGACGCCCGACGGCCCGCATCATCTCGGTGTGTGTCCATTCCTGGTCGCCGAGGTGGTAGGTGACAAGGCCGAGGGCGCCGTGCCGGACGGAGAACGAGAGTGCTTGTCGTCCGCGCGTGAATGCCCCCGCTGCAAAGGGGCCACCGGCGCTGTCGCCGCTGGACGTCACCGCGAACGTGAAGCCGAGCGGAGCGAGCCGGGTCGCGAGGATGGCCGCGCCGGCCGCCAACTGCTGATCGTGGTCCATGGCTCGTGTCCGCGTCGATGGTCAGCCGCTTTGCAGATCCGCCGCTTTGCGGGTCCGCCGCTTTGCAGGTCCGCCGCTTTGCTGGTCCGCCGCAAGCAGTCGCCTGGCAAGCGGCCCGCGCTGCCCAGTTTACCACCAGTCAGAACCCATCGCGCGGTGTGCGCCATCCCTCCCCCCTCGTGGGGGAGG
>CAMDHY010000167.1 GCA_945898215.1 Pseudoxanthobacter soli DSM 19599
GCGCCTGGCCGGTCTCCTGACTCGCGGGTCGTCGCGCACCCCCCGTCTTCCCGGCGCCGTCGTCAATGCGGACGGTGAGCCAGTGACATCGTGGAGGACGGCTCGCCGCATACAGTCGCGGGGGCGGTCGGGGCTTCGGGCCAAGGCCCTCTCCCCGTTCCCGTTTCATCCGAAGTGCACCATGCACGTCCGGACACCAGGCGCGCCCCGAGCAGGCTCTGAATCGAGACGGTCGTCAAGGGTCGAGCGGCTCCGCGAACAGCGGCGACGCCCGCCCGTAGGGGAGAGTGTCTTCGATCAGACGGCGGCGCATCTCCCTCCGGGCAGCGCCTCAGGCCGCCTCGGCGGCATCGTTCGCCGTCACCATTTCCGCTGCCGCCGGACAGCCCCGGTCGTAGGCCTGCTGGGCCGCCAGCACCGCTTCGATGTTGTGCTCCGCCCAATGCGCCAGCGCAGCGACGGTGTCGGTCAGCGTCCGTCCGAGCGGCGTCAGGGCGTATTCCACCGTCACCGGCACGGTGGCGAAGACGGCGCGCGAGATCAGGCCGTCGCGCTCGAGCTTCTTCAGGGTCTGCGACAGCACCTTCTGCGAGATGCCCTTGATGGTGCGTCGCAACTGGTTGAAGCGCACCGGCCCGGCGCGCAGCAGATGGAGGATCAGCACCGCCCATTTGTCGGCGATACGGTCGAGGACGAGCCGGGTGGGGCACATCTTCTCGTAGACGTCGGGCTGATACATCACGTCGCTCCAAGTAAGTGACCCTCCTTCGCGGCAAGCGGAAGGTGGGTCGTCCCTCCCCTGCCAAGGGGAGGGACAGAGCGCCGAAGGCGCTCAGGGTGGGGCCTGTCAATCAGGATCAGACGGCGGTCGGTCGCGCCCCTGATTGACGGGCCCCCACCTGCCGGCTTCGCCGGCTGTCCTCCGCCCTGACAGGGGGAGGACGCGTCGCGTCCTCGCGCCAGCGGCCTGGCTGTCCTGCAACCCCCGCCCCGGTTTCCCCCAGGAAACCATGGCACCGCAAGGTGCTCTCTTTCGCTCGTTTCCCCACTACAGTATGTACCAATCCAACAGCAGGTATCTGCTGGATACTAAGGAGGCGAACGATGTCTGGCAAGATTCTCGTGCTCGGCGCCACCGGCAACATCGGCAGGCCGCTGGTGGATGCGCTGGTGGCGAAGGGCGAGGCGGTGAAGGCGGCGTCGCTTGGCGGCGGGCCGGTCGGCGGCGCCGAGGGCGTGCGCTTCGACTATGCCGATCCGTCGACGTTCCCGGCGGCGCTCGAGGGCGTTGACCGCGTCTTCGTCATGCTGGCCGCCGGCTACACCGATCCCGTCGGCATGCTGTCGCCGATCGTGGAAGCGGCGGCCGCCAAGGGCGCCAAGGTCGTGCTGATGACGGCGCTCGGCGTCGATGCCGACGACAACATTCCCTACCGTCAGGTCGAACTGAAGCTGATCAAGTCCGGCGCGCCCTATGTGATCGTCCGGCCGAACTGGTTCGCCGACAACTTCCACACCTTCTGGAAGGCGGGCGTTTCCGCCGGCCACTTCGGCCTGCCGGCCGGTGACGGCGCCACGAGCTTCATCGACCTGCGCGACATCGTCGCCAGCATCGCCGCGGCGCTCACCACCGACCGCTTCGACGGCCAGGCCTTCACGTTGACCGGTCCGGAGGCGCTGACCTACGCGGAGGCCGCCGCGATCCTGTCGGAGGTGATCGGCCGGCCCGTCGCCTACGAGGCGACCACCGACGCGGCCTTCGTCGCCATGCTGACGAGCTTCGGCGTGACGGAGGCCTACGCGACGTTACTCGCCACGATCTTCTATGCCGTCCGCCAGGGCTGGGCCGCCGGCGTTTCCGATGCCGTCGAGACGCTCACCGGCCGTAGGCCGATCCCGCTCGCCACCTACGCCCGCGACCACGTGGCCGACCTGAAGGCCTGACCGACCGCGCCTAGACGGTCAGCACCGTCGAGCCGACCGTGGCGCGCGCCTCCAGGCGGGCGTGCGCCTCGGCGGCGGCGGACAGCGGCAGGCGAGTGCTGATCAGCGGCTGCACGGTGCCGGCGGCGAGCACGGTAAACAGCCGCGCCGCCATCGCCCGGAGTTCCTCCGGGTCGGCGGTGTAGTGGCCGTAGTTGGGCCGCGAGATCGTCGCCGATTTGCTGGCGAAGGCGCCGATGTCGTGGGCGCCGACCGGGCCCGAGGCCTGGCCGAAGCTGACGAGGTGGCCGCGCACGGCGAGTGCGGCCACCGATGCGGTGAAGCTGTCGCGGCCGATGGCGTCGTAGATGACGTCGGCGCCGCGCCCACCGGTCGCCCGCAGCACGGCCTCGGAGAACGGCTCGCGGCCGTGCACGACGACGAGGTCGCAGCCGGCACGGCGGGCGAGTGCGGCCTTCTCCTCCGTCGAAACCGTGCCGATCACCGCCGCGCCGAGCGCACTCGCCCACTGGCAGAGCATGACCCCGACGCCACCGGCGGCAGCGTGCACCACCACCACCTCGCCCGCCCGCACGGCGTGAACCTGGTGCAGCAGGAACTCCGCCGTCAACCCTTTGAGGAGCACCGCGGCCGCCGTCTCGTCGTCGATCGCGGCCGGCAGCTTCAGCACCAGCGCCGCGGCCATCGTGCGGGCGGTGGCGTAGGCGCCGACCGGCGGGCAGGCGTAGGCGACGCGGTCGCCGGGGGCGAGATGCGTGACGCCCGGCCCGACGTCGACGACGACGCCCGCCGCCTCCATGCCTGGCACCGCCGGCGGCGTCAGCAGGTCGAAGAAGCCGGTGCGGCAGTAGACGTCGATGTAGTTGACCCCGATCGCCGTCTGCCGGAGCCGCACCTCGCCCGGCCCCGGCGGCGGCACGCTCACCGTCGCCGGCACCAGCACCTCCGGCCCGCCGTGGCGGGAGACGACGATCGCCTGCGCTTCGATGGCGCCGGCGGCCGGGCGGCCGGGAGACGGCGGCGCCGCCAGCCCCTGCGCTTGAACCGGTCTCGGCAGCGGCGTGGCGGACCGCGCGACGGCGAGCGCCCGCGGCCCGTCGTCCGCGCTCCGGCCGCCGCTGACCGCCGTCGCCTCGATCTCCGCACGGCGTACGACGGTGAAGACCTCCATTCCATCCTCCTCGCGCGCCGGGTTCGGACCCCACGGGCGCGTCGGTTCACCGTCATCCGACGGGCGCACCGCACCGTCGGTCGCCACCGTCGGCACAACCGGCGACAATGGCGGTGCCGTCTCCGTGCGGACCGTCTCGAAGGCCGAGTGCTGCGGCCCTGCAGACGTCAGCGGACGCAGCGCCGGCGGTGCGGGGACGGTCGGCCGGTTTGCCGCCGCCACCGGTCGCGCCGCTCCGACCGGCGGTGCGAAACGCCGCTGCAACGCCGTGAGCCCCGCCTCGTAGACTTCTTCAGCCACCAGCCGCGTGAGCCGCCCCGCCTCCGCCTCAGGCGGATCGAAGCGGGACACCCATTCGACGAACGTCCGGTCGCCGTCCGTCACCGGCGTCGCGGTGAGCGTCGCCACATAGCCGTCGAGGCGGAGCGGTGCTTCGAGGATGCAGTAGGTGAGCCGGCGGGCGCGGTCGTCGAGGCCGATCAGCTTTTCCCGCAGGAACGACCCGTCCTTCAGCCGGAACGCCCGCACGCCGCCGACCTGGTCGACCGGCCGGCTGCCCTCCAGGCGACTGGACGCCACCGCCGGGTGCCAGCGGTCGTGGGCGTTGAAGTCACGCAGCAGCGCCCAGACGGTGGCGACGGGCGCATCGATGACGGCGCTGCGCCGGACGCGGACGACGGTCACGAAGCCCTCATCGCCACGAAGCCCTCAGCCCCCGAAGCGCTGCTTCAAGGCCTGCAGGGCGGCGTGGAACACGCCTTGGCCGATGAACGTCACCAGTTCCTGGTCGTTTCCGGCTGGCGCCCGGAACTCCGCCGTCCATTCGATGTAGGTGCGGTCGCCGTCGGTGACCGGCTTCAGCGCCAGCGTCGCCACATAGTCCTCGACGCCCATCGGGCTTTCGAGGATCGAGTAGGTCATCGAGAAGTCGTAGTCCGACAAGGCGAGCAGCCGCTCGCGCAGACGGGCGCCGTCCTTGAGCGAGAAGTTGCGGACGCACCCGATCTGGTCGGCCGGGGCGCCCATCTCGATCCGGCTCTCCGCCGCGAACGGCGTCCACGCCGGCAGGCCGTTGAAGTCCCGCACCACCGGCCACACCTGGCCGACCGGCGCACCGATCACCGTCGACACGAACACCTTCGCCATCGTCTCTCTCCCCGCCCTGTTCTTCTCGTTGAAGCCGTCAGCCCTGGTCGCGGTCGCGATCGTCGTCGTCCTTGCGGGCGGCCTTGCCGTTGCCCTTGCGGGCCCGCGTCAGGCTGTCGATGTCCTTGGCGTCGCGCAAGACGTCGGTCATGCGGCCGACCGAGCCGCCGTCGATGCCGACCTCCTTCATCAGGCTGTCGATCATCGGCGCCTGCACGCGGTAGCGCAGCGCCGAATCGATCACCTCGTCGGTGACGTTCTTGCCGCCACCACCGCCACCACCACCGGTGAGCCCGTCGACGTGCAGGATCTTGATCGCCTCGATCTTCTCCATCGGCTTGACGCTCTCGCGCACGATCCCCTCGATGCGCTCGAGCAGGGCGTGCTTGAGGCGGCCGGCGCGGGCCTCCTCGGTGAGCAGGTTCTCCGCCTCGTTGAGCTGCCGGGCACCGTCGGCGTCGACCTTGTACTGGGCGGCGGTGGCGCCGGTGCGGATGAGGGCTGCGTCGGCCTCCGCCTTCGCGGCGATCGTCTGGGCTTCGGCGAACGCCTTGGCGGAGTCCTTCTCGGCCTCGGCCTTGGAGACGAGCCGCATCCGCTCGCGCTCGGCGTCGCGCGCCGTGCCGATCAGGTCGATGACCTTGCGGCGCTCGGCGATCTCGCGCTCGCGCACGGTGAACGACTGTTCCTCGGCGAGCACCGCTTTGGCGCGGGCGCCCTCCGCGGCGGCCACCGCGGCGGAGCGCGCCAGCGACTTCTCGGCGAGCTCGATCGCCTTGTCGACCTCGGCGCCCTCGACTGCCTTGTCGCGCTCGATCGCGAGCTTCCGAAGGTCGCGGTCGCGAACCAGCCGCGCCTCCTCGAGGCCGCGGTCGGTGGCGATGCGGGCGCGCTCGACCTCCTCGCCGGCGACGATCTCGGCCTCCTCGAACGCCTGCCGGCGGGAGATCTCCAGCCCCTGCAGCGCCTTCTCGCGGTCGATGCGCGCCTCGTCGAGCTTGCGCTCCTGGGCGATGCGCGAGCGGTCGAGATCGATGCGGGCGACCACCTCTGCGCGCCGCGCCTCGGTGTCGGCCTCCACAACCTCCAGCGACTTGCGGGCGAGCGCGATCTCGCGCTCCCGCTCGGCGAGTTCGAGGGACTTGCGGCGATCGACCTCCAGTGCCTCCTGCTCGCGCCGCTGGGCGATGCGGTCGGTCTCGAGCACCAGCGAAGCGGCGATCTGCTCGCGCTCGACGTCGCGCTCGGCGACGATGCGCGACCGCTCCACCGCGTCGCGGGCGACGATCTCGGCCTGCTGTGACGCCTGCCGGTTTTCGATCTCCAGCGCCTCCAGCTGCCGCTCGCGCTGCAGCCGCGCCTGGTCGAGGGCCCGGTCGCGGTCGAGGCGGGCGGTCTCCAGCTGCAGCTCGACGGCGATCTCGGCCTGGCGTCGATCGCCCTCAGCCTGGGTCACCACCATCTGCTTGGCCGAGAGCGCGATCTCCCGCTCACGCTCGGCGAGCTCCACCGCCTTGCGGCGCCCAACCTCCAGCTCCTCCTGCTCGCGCTGGCGGTTGATGCGCTCGCGCTCGACCGCGAGACCGGTGGCGATCTCCTCGCGCTCGGTCAGCTCGCGGCTCTTGAGTTCCGCTTCCTGCAGCGCGCGGCGGCGGGCGATCTCGCGGGTCTGGATCTCCTGCTCGCTGGCGATGCGGCTTTCGGCGAGGGAGCGCTCCTGGGCGATGCGCGACTTCTCGACGAGCTCGTTCGAGGAGATCTGCGCCTGCTGCGCCTCCTGCTCGCGGGTCGCCCGTTCGCGCGTGAGATCCGCGCGCTGGATCGCCCGGCGCACCTCCACCTCGCGCTCCTGCTCGAGGCGGGCGTACTCACCCTCGCGGTCGATCTCCAGCACGCGCCGCTCGCTGTCGAGGTTCTGCGTGCGGATCTCCACCATCGTCTGCTGCTCGATGAGGTTGCGCATCTTGCGGCGCACCTCGATCATCTCGGTCAGCTGCGTCAGGCCCTCGGCGTCGAAGGCGTTCGAGGGATCGAAGAACTCGAGCGCCGTCTGGTCGAGGTCGACGAGGGCGACGCTCTCGAGCTCCAGCCCGTTGTTGGCGAGCGCGTCGGCGGCGCTCTGCTTCACGCGCTCGGAGAAGGCGCCGCGCTGCTCGTGCATCTCTTCGAGCGTCATCTCGGCGGCGACCGTGCGCAGGGCGGCGGCAAACTTGCCCTCGAACAAGTCGCGGATGCCTTCCGGCTGCATCGCCCGACGGCCGAGCGTCTGGGCGGCGAGGCCGACGGCCTGGCGGTTCGGCTGCACGCGCACGAAGAACTCGGCGATCAGGTCGACGCGCATGCGGTTCTTGGTGATCAGCGCCGTCTGCTGGCCGCGCCGAACCTCGATGCGCATGACGTTCATGTTGACCGGCGTCACCTCGTGGACGACCGGAATCACCAGCGCGCCGCCGTTGATCACCACCTTCTCGCCGCCGAAGCCGGTGCGCACGAACGCCGTCTCCTTGGTGGAGCGGCGATAGAGCCAGCGCAGCAAATAGACGGCGATCACCACGACGATCGCCAGCACGATCAGCCAGAGGATCACGGCTCCGAACACATCCGCCGTCATGGTCCTGTTCTCCCCAATCGCCCGGTCCGACGTGCCGGCCGGGCGTCTCGTTCACTGAAGGGCGATCGGCGCGCCGCGGCGCGCCTCAGGCCCTCATCTTCAAGGGCGTCGCGATCTCCTCGAAGGCGCGCGCCAGCGCCTCGGAGACGGACGGATCGTTGATGTTGCCGGGCACGCGCACGACCCGCCGGTTGCCGGACTGGGTGACGGTTTTCTCGATCGTATCGAACAGCGCCGCGTCGGCATCGGGATCGTGGAAGGGCTTGCCCGGTGCATCGAGCGCCGACACGCCGCCCTCCGGCAGCAGGAAGCGCACGGGGCCCTGCATGGCGTTCAGCCGCTCTGCGATGAAGCGGCCGAAGGCGACATTCTCGTCGCGCGTCGTCCGCATCAAGGTCACCTGCGGATTGTGGATGACGAAGTTGCGGCGCCGGAACGCCTCCGGCACGCTGTCGCGCGGCCCGAAGTTCACCATGTCGAGGGCGCCCACCGAGCCGACATAGGGCAGCGGCCGGCGGATGAAGGCGCCGAAGCGGTCTTGCGTTGCCGCGAAGACGCCGCCGACGATCATGTCGGCCACCTCGGTGGTGGTGGTGTCGATCGCGCCGGCGAGCAGGCCGGAGTCCGCCAGGTTCTC
>CAMDHY010000168.1 GCA_945898215.1 Pseudoxanthobacter soli DSM 19599
CCCCCGCGAGGGGGGAGGGGAACCACGAACTGGCGTCGCGGCAAGCGGCGGCGCTGCTTCAGGCTACGACCCCGAAACCCGTGCCGCCGCCGTCGTCGCCGCGATCCGCGCGCTCTCACCCCGCCACGTCGTCTTCGCCGAGACGGCGGAAGGCGGCGATCTGGCGCGCCGTGTCGCGGCCGGGCTCGGCGAGCCGCTGTTTGCCGGCGCCGAGAGCGTCACCGTGCGGGCGGTGACGCGGCCGGCGAAGGCGGGACGGGTGGAGCAGCACACGGCGCCACCGCGGCTCCTGTCGCTGCTGCCCGACATCGCGGCCGCCCACGCCGGCCCTCCGCACGAGGCGAGGCCGGTGATGCTCGCGGAACTCGCCGCTGAGGCTCCAAGCGGGACGGCGGCGGACGAGGCATCGGAGGGCAGAGCGACAGACGTCGGCAATTTGCGGACTAAGGGCCCCGCGCCCCGCGGCATCCTCTCCGCCGAGACGATCCCCGCCGACCCGGGGTCACTGCCGCTGGCCGAGGCCGGCTTCGTCGTCTCGGCGGGCAACGGCGTCAGCGATTTCGATGGCTTCCGCGCCCTCGTCGCTCCGCTCGGGGCGACGCCGGGGGCAAGCCGGGTGGTCTGCGACGCCGGGCTGATGCCGCGCGACCGCCAGGTCGGCGCCTCCGGCACGGTGCTCGACGCCACCTGCTACTTCGCGCTGGGAATCGCCGGCGCGCCGCAGCACCTGCAGGGCGTGGCGAAGTGCGAGCACGTCGTGGCGGTCAACACCGACCTGCACGCCGCGATGATCGAGCGCGCCGGCCTCGCCGTCGTCGCCGACGCGCAAAGGGTGATGCCGGCGCTGGCGGCGCTGCTGGCGGAGGAGCAGGGCGGCGCGTCCACGGCCAATGGTTCGGAGGCCGTACCATCGGGCGGAGGCCCGAGCGACCGCGCGGCCAGGAGGAGCGACGGCACGTCCAGGAGGAGCGACAACGACGGGCCGTCCGCGCGGCCCGGTCCGGCGCACCTCGACGCGACCCGCCCCGACCCGCTCAGGGCCTGCGTGCTGCTGTCGGCGGGGCGGCACCCCGTCTCCGGGCGGCCGGCGCCGGTGCGGGCGGAGGCGCAGGCGACCGCGCTGGCGCTGGCGCTCGGCGCCCACGTCCGCGGCCTCCACGCCGGCGGCGACGGGACGGCGGTCGCCGACCACCTCGGCCACGGGCTCGAGGCGATCGAGGTCGCCGCAGGGTCGGCGGAGGCCGACCCGCTGCCGGCGCTGATGGCGGCGCTGTCGCGCACGCCCGCCGACCTCCTGCTGATGGGCCGCCGTGGCCTCGGCGGGGACGACAGCGGTCTGTTGCCCTACCGGCTGGCCGCGGCCCTCGGCCTGCCGATCGTCGCCGACGCCGTGGCGATCGACCGCGAGCCGGGGCGCCCGAACGTGCTCGCCGTCGACCAGGCGCTGCCGCGCGGCGCCCGCCGGCGGGTGCGGGTGACGCTGCCGGCGGTCGTGACCGTCCATCCCGCCGCGCCGCCGCCACGACCGTTCGCCTTCGCCGCCGTGCGCCGCGGCCGCCTCGTGCCGCTGGCGATCGAGGCGGGGGCTCTCGCGGTGCTGCCGGCAACGGTTCCGGCGGGGGCGTCGCTGTCCCTCGAGGAGCGCCCGTGGCGGCGACGGCCGCGGCTGATCGCCGGCGCATCGACGGCGGGGACCGCCGCCGAGCGCCTGAAGGCGGCGACGGAGGTGGCCGGCGGCGGCGGCCGCCTGCTCGTCGATCCCGACCCGGCGGAGGCGGCGCGCGAGATCCTCGCCTTCCTGCACGGTATCGGCGTCGTCGCGCGCCCGCCGAGCTGAGCGGCCCGGTCACCGGTCCGCCGGCGACGCGCCCCGGCACCGCACGCAGTGTGACGGCGGTCACGGCAGGGCCGCGTGGTTCTCGGCCAACGTCCCCGCCACGGCCTGCTCCCGACCGGGGCGCCGAACGAGGGAATACCGATGGGACCCGATCCGAACGCCGTCACCTTCGCCGCCACTCTCGCTCTCGGTGCGGTGCTGGCGGTGATGCCGGCCTCCGCCGGCGCACACGGCAGCGCGGCGAAGGGCAAGACGACCAGCGCGGCGGCCGCCGGCGACGCGAAGCCCTTTGACGACTACGCCAGCGCCGTCTGCACCGACTTCGGCTGCATCGTCGATTTCAGCAAGCGGCCCAACAAGGAGCGCGCGGTGCAGTGGATCAACTGCGTCATCGTCACGGACGGCGGCATCGCCTACCTCGCCTCCGTCCTCTCGGACTTTGGCGAGAGCAAAAACAAGGGCGGGTTCTCGACGGTCTCCCGGGCCACCGCAGGCACCAAGGAGTTCGCGGTGTTCCAGTACACCAACCCGCTGACCATCCCGGCCGGCAACCAGCTGCTCGTCGGCATCGAGACCGACGGAACGTCGAGCAGCGGCCACTGCACGCTCGGGGGCACGATCCGCTAGCCGCCCCTCCGGGGGACAAGCGCCCGTCAGGTCGAAGCCCGCCGCCAGCGCTGGCGGACGGGCTTCGTCTTTCCCGCGCCGGCGCGCGCCGAGCGGGTTGATCGCCGCCTTCGCCGGCCGGTCCAGCCGGTGAGCCACCCGCCGAACGGTGGCGGACATCACCGCGGGCGTGGCTGTCACGGCCCATGGTGGTGCGATGGCGCGCCAAAGTGGCGCCCGCCGGCGACTGCGGTTCATGCCTGTCCCGACCAAGGGCACGACGTTCGGCGGGGGAACGTGCCTGCTCGGCGGCACCATCGAGTGAGCCGGCCCGGCGCAGCGTGCCCGGGGGCGGCCAGAGAGGTGGCGGCCGGCGGCTGACGCTCGCGCTTCGCCCGGCTGCCCGCCCCGATCGACCGTCCGCCTCGACCGTCTGCCGGATCGTCGCCCCACGATGGTTGCCCCACCGCCCCTCGTCGTCTAACCTTCCGCGCGTCTGGGGGGGCGTTGGCGAACCACAGCCTCCCGCAAGCTCCGGCGTGCACCATCCTGCGGCGTCGATACCCTCTAGGCGGCGTTATTCGCTTGGCACTCGATCGAGGCGACCCATGGCCACTTACGACGCGCTCTATCTCTGGAACGTCACCGTTGACCAGGGCAATCTGCAGATGACGTCGTTTGTCGAACGCTTCAACGTTCCGACGGCGTCGAACGGTGACTTCTCCCTGAACAACACGATCGTCGTCACGGATCTGTCGGGTTCGAACAACTACAACTTCACTTACCTCGGCCATTTCGACGGCGGCTGGCTCGGTCTGATCGGCAGCGGGTACCGGTTCATCACCAACGACCCAACGGCACCATCGACGCCGGCCACCTACTCGACGGCCGATTTCGTCGTCTGCTTCCTCGCCGGCACGCGGATCGCCACCCCGGGCGGCTCGGCCGCGATCGAAACCCTCGCACCGGGCGACCTCGTGCTGACGGCGGACGGGCGTCCGGCGCCGGTGCGGTTCGTCGGCCGGCAGACGGTGGTGAGCCCCTTCGCGGACCCGCTGCGGTCCTTCCCGATCCGTGTCACCGCAGGCGCCCTCGGTGACGGCCTGCCGATCCGCGATCTGCTCGTCTCGCCGGATCATGCCCTTCTGCTCGACGGCGTCCTCGTCCAGGCCGGCGCCCTCGTCAACGGCACGACGATCACGCGCGAGGCCGAGATGCCCGCGCGCTTCACCTATTTCCACGTCGAGCTCGACGACCACGCCCTCATCCTCGCCGAGGGCGTGCCGGCGGAGACCTTCGTCGACAACGTCACGCGCCGCCGCTTCGACAACTTCGCGGACTACGCGGCGCGCTTCGGCGACGAGCCCTCGACGATCGCGGAGATGGACCGGCCGCGCGTCAAGTCCGCCCGACAGCTGCCGAAGGCGCTGCGCGCGCGGCTCGGACACGACATCGCACGGGCCGCCTGAAAGGACGACGCTCGCCACGGCAGAGCCGCGGCAGCCTTCCCGAAGGCAAGACGCACGCGCGTTCGTCAGGCGACCTTGCGCGGCGCGTGGCGGCCTTCCTCGACGTCCTCGACGATCTTGGTGCCAACGCCTTCACGTCGCTCGGGTGTGGCTGGTGGTCACGGCCATCGACGACGGCCTGCGCGTCGACGCAGCGGCCGCAGGCATTCTCCAGGTCGGTCCGGTGTGACTTTTGCGAAGCATGTCCGCCGGCCTGCTGGACGAGGACTTGGGTGCCATCACGTGCAGTTGATGGTTCGCAAGTTGCCGGTTCACGCCCGTGTCACGCTCCGAAAAATAGGCTGCGTCAACCAAGGTAGGGTGGCGCTGGAGGATGCACAGGTGCAGTGTCGCAATCTTGTCGTGTTGTCGCTCGGTCTTGCCATGACTGCGGTTCCGGCGGCGGCTGACCTATCCAAAACGCAACTTGACCTCAAGTTGCCTCGGCAAGATAGTGAGGTGGTCGGGGCGGCTGCCGCCGGCGCTCCGCGGCCCTACCGGGCGTCAGTTTTTGACTTTGTGGGGTGTGATCTCGAGGCAAGGCAATGCGTCCTTACTCTAAACAAGAAAAAGAAGAATAGAACAATCGATTGGCTAACTTGTTTCATGACGGCAGATAATCAGACTGTCGACGTAGGCTTCGTTGCTTTTGATGTTCTAGATGAACAAAACGCTGAAACTGTTGCAGTGATGGCAGTTAAGTCGCGGGTTGAGAATGAAATTTCGGAAACGACGGTTCTGGAGTTCCGCGGTCCGCTAACTGTTCCTGCGGGTCGGGAATTAAATGTTTTATACTCTTTCGCATCCGACATCCCGGATGTGGGCGCCCTCGGCTGCATGGTTGGCGGCACTATCGAATAGGACGACGCCGTTCCGGCGGGGTCCCGACGCCGCGGGAGCGGCGCCGGGCTTGCTGGGTGTAGATCGCGCCGTCAGGCGACCCTGCGGGCCTCTTGGCGGCCTTCCTCGACCTCCTCGATGATCTTGGCGACGAAGGCCGGCAGGTCGTCCGGCTTGCGGCTCGTGATCAGGCCGCCGTCGGTGACGACCTCCTCGTCGACCCAGCGGCCGCCGGCATTCTCCATGTCGGTGCGGATCGAGTGATAGGAGGTGACGCGCTTGCCGCGCACCGCGCCGGCTTCGACGAGCAGCCACGGGCCGTGACAGATCGCGGCCACCGTCTTGCCGCTCGCCAGCATCGCCTTGACGACGCGCATGGCGTCGGCATCGACGCGCAGCACGTCCGGATTGATCTGGCCGCCGGGCAGCACCAGCGCGTCATAGGCGGCCGGGTCGACCTCGGCGATGCGGCGGTCGGCATCGACGCGCTCGCCCCAGTCCTTTTCCTTCCAGCCGCGGATCGGCCGGCCGTCCGGCGAGGCGATCTCGACGGTGGCGCCGGCCTCGCGCAGCTTCTCCAGCGGCACCATCAGCTCCGACTGCTCGAAGCCGTCGGTGGCGAGGATGAGAATCTTGGCGGATGTGATGTCGGTCATGATGGGAAACTCCGGTGGCCCCTCCGCCGAGAAACGCGGGCCGGCCGGCGAGGTTCCGGCGACCGTCAGTCGCGGCCGGGTCGGCGGCCGAGCAGCGTCGACCCGCCGACGCCCGCCGCCAGCAGGCCGACGAACAGCCAGGGCAGCACGTCGAACGGCGCCGGCTGCACCGGCCACACCGAGCCGTAGAGGACGTAAACGAGGACCGCGAGGGCGAGGGCGGAGACGAGCGCGTGATGGGGCCGCAGCAAGCCTTCCCGCCGCAGGAAGATCGGCATGGCGACGGCGGTGAGGCCGTAGGCGAGGATGCAGCCGAAGGTCGAGAAGGTGCCGAACCAGTCGTAGACGTCGAGTGGCCGGGCGAAGGTCGCGAGCGTCAGGCTGAAGCCGAGGCAGACCGCCACCGCCGCCCAGACGGCGACGGTCGGCGCTTCGCGCACCGGGTCGAGGCGCCCGAGCACGGACGGCAGCGCGCCCCGGCTCGCCAGCGCGTAGGCGACGCGCGAGGCGGCGACGAGCGTCGCCACCACGCAGGTGAACAGGCTGATCGCCGCGCCGACCGAGACGAGCAGGCCGAGCCCCGGCAGGTTCAGCGCGCGGGCGAGGTCGTCGAGGGGCGCGCTCGCCGTCGCCACCGCGATGTCGTAGCGGTCGAAACCGAGCACGATGACGTAGGCGGAAAAGACGAAGAACACGCCGGCGATCAGCGGTGCCAAAAGCAGCGTGCGCGGAATATCGATGAGCGGCCGGCGCGCCTCGCCGCCGAGCGAGGCGGTCGCCTCGAAGCCGACGAAGCTCAGCACGCAGATCAGCAGGGCGTTGTTCATGCCCGCCATCGAGACGCCCTCGAGGCTGAACTGCGACAGGTCGACCGCCATGCCCTGGCGCGACAGGATGGCGACGCCGAGCAGCGTGACGAGCAGCATCGATACCCCCTCGAGGGCCAGCATCAGCACCGTCGACAGCCGGACGTCGCGCAAGGCCAGCACGGCGGCGCCGACGCCGGCGACGGCGACCAGCACCACCGTCGGCACCGACAGCCCGGCCATCTTGAAGATCGCCTGCAGGTAGCCGGCGCAACCGGCGAGCGTCGCCACCGGCACCGCCAGATAGGCGAGCAGCAGCGCCCAGGCGGCGACCAGCCGGCCGTGGGGGCCGAGGCCGTGCGCGACGAACTCCGACAGCGAGCCCGCGCCGGCGAAGCGCCGCGCGAACGGCACCAAGGTGAGAGCGACGAGGAGCACCGCCACGGTGCCGATCAGGTAGGCGAGCCAGGAGGCGGAGCCCGCGGCGGCGAAGACGAGGGCGATGTTGATGGTCGGCGTCGTCGAGGGCGCCACGCCGGCGACCGACTGCCCGAGCACCCCGACGAAGCCGACGGACCGGCGCAGGCCGCCGGCATCCGAGGCCGTCGTCACGATCTTCGTCGCGTCACCACCCATCCCGCGCCCCCGCGCTCGCCCCGCTGCGATGGCGATAGCACATCGGCGGAACATGGGGGAAGAAGGGGTAAGCGTACTACCGCTGCCGCTCCTCCCACCCGTCCGCCACGAAGTACGGTGCATTCGACGGAGCCAGCGCCGGTCTGCCGCGGAGAATGTCCGAGGCCTTCTCGCCGATCATGATGGTGGGGGCGTTGAGGTTGCCGGTGGTCACCGAGGGCATGATCGAGGAGTCGACCACGTGCAGCGCCTCGAGGCCGTGCACCTTCATCGTGGCGGGATCGACGACGGCCATCGGATCCG
>CAMDHY010000169.1 GCA_945898215.1 Pseudoxanthobacter soli DSM 19599
GAGGCCGGCTCGCATGGCGAACGCTCTTTCTCTTGATCTTCGGCAGAGGGTTGTTGCGGCGGTGGAGGCCGGCGCGTCGCGGCGGCAGGCGGCGGAGCGGTTCGGCGTCGGCGTCTCGTCCGCCATCCGCTGGGTGGCCCAGGCGCGGGCGACAGGAGACCTCGGGCCGCGGCGGCGGGGTGGACGTCGTCCAAGCCGCATCGACGGGCACGCCGATCTCATCATGGACTGGATCGGCGCAGAGCCGGACCTGACGCTGGCCGAGATCGCCGAGAGGCTCGGTGAGGCTGTCGGCTACCGGCCGCCGCCGAGCGTGGTGCACGACTTCTTCAAGCGCCGCGGCGTGACGCGCAAAAAAAGACGGCGCACGCTGCCGAGCAGGACCGGCCGGACGTAGCGCGTCGGCGACACGCCTGGTTCGACGGCCAGCCGGACCTCGATCCCGAGCGCCTCGTCTTCATCGACGAAAGCGGCACGTCCACCAAGATGGCCCGCCTCCATGGCCGTGCGCCCCGGGGCGAGCGCTGCCGGGCGCCGGTTCCGCACGGGCACTGGAAGACGACGACGTTCGTCGGGGGCCTCACCCTTGGCGGCATCGTCGCACCGATGACCATCGACGGTGCGATGACCGGCGCCGCCTTCCTCGCCTATGTCGAGCAGGTTCTGGTCCCGACCCTCAGCCCGGGTGACGTCGTCGTCCTCGATAATCTGCCGGCCCACAAGCCCGCCGCCATCCGCGAGGCTATCGAGGCCGCGGGGGCCGTGATGCTCTTCCTGCCGCCCTACAGCCCCGACTTCAACCCGATCGAGTTGGCCTTCTCCAAGATGAAGGCCCACCTCAGGAAGGCTGCTGCCCGCACCCTTCCGCGACTTTGGGACGCGATCCGAGACGCCATCGACGCCGTCGCGCCGGGCGATGCCCGCAGCTTCTTCACCGCCTGCGGATATGAACCGGAATGATCCGAATCCGCTCTAGAGCCCGCCAAGGACGTCAAGATCTTCTCCGGCGGCGGCACCAAGCTCGGCGTCAGCAAGGTTAAGGAAGGCAAGTGGGAGTTCACCATGGCCTACCTGCCCTACCAGGAATCGTACTATGGCGCGGTCGCCTTGATGATGGCGCTGGAAGGCAAGCCGATCAACGCCCACATCGACGAAGCTCTGCTTCCGGAAATCACCGAGACGACTGGCACAGTGTTCATCACCAAGGAGAACGCCGACAAGTACGACCCGAACTTCTGACGGGCGCGTCCGGGCGGCGGGCCTTGCCGGGCCGCCGCCCGCTGTCGTCTCCCAATCCGCTGGCCCCGCCAGAGCCGAGTGCCCGTCGCCGATGACCGACCAGCCGATCCTCAAGCGCCGCGAAGCGAAGTCCACGGTCGCCGTGCGGGTGCGCAACGTCTCGAAGTCCTACCCCGGCGTGCGCGCCCTGCGCGGGGTCGATTTCGAGCTCGCCACCGGCGAGGTGCACGGCCTCGTCGGCGCCAACGGGGCCGGCAAGTCGACGCTCATCCGCATGCTCGCCGGCGCGGCGATCCCCGATACCGGCGAGATCGAGATCGAGGGCGCGCCGATCGCCTTCGACGATCCGCGCATGCGGCGCGGGGCCGGCATCGCCGCGATCTACCAGGAACTGACGATCATCCCGGAGATGTCGGCGCTGTCGAACGTCTTCCTCGGCGTCGTCCCGAGCCGCTTCGGCATGACCGACCGGCGGGCGATGCGCCGGCGCTTCGACGAGCTCTCCCGCTGGATGGGGCTGTCGATCGTGCCGGACACGCGGGCGGGCACGCTGTCGGTTGCCAACCAGCAGATGCTGGAGATCATGCGGGCGGTTCAGGCCGATCAGAAAGTCCTCATCATGGACGAGCCGACGGCGCCGCTCGGTCCCTTCGAGCGCACCCGCCTCTACGAGCTGATCGCGCGGCTCAAGCAGAACGGCGTCTCGATCATCTTCATCTCGCACGACCTCGACGAGGTGCTGCGGCTCTGCGACCGGGTCTCGGTGATGCGCGACGGCCAGCGCATCGACACCCGCAGGGCCGCGGGTTGGGACAAGGCGTCCCTCGTCCAGGCGATGCTGGGCGACGTCGAGGTGCTGCCGGGCCGCCGCCGGGCGCCGGCTGCCGCCGCCGAGATCCTCGGAGTGCAGGGGCTGACCGTGCCGGGGGTGGTCTCGGACATCGCGTTCTCGCTGGCGGCCGGCGAGGTGCTCGGCATCGCTGGCCTCGTCGGCGCCGGCCGCACCGAGACGCTCAGGGCGATCGCCGGCGACGACCCTGCCTCGAGCGGCCGCATGACCCTCGACGGCCGCCCCGTCGCCTGGCCGCGGTCCGTCCGCGAGGCGATCGGCCACGGCATCATGCTGGCGCCGGAGGACCGCAAGCGCCTCGGCCTCGTGCTGTCGCGCCCGGCGCTCGTCAATCTGGTGCTCGCCGATCTCGGCGCCGTCAGCCGCTTCGGTGTCGTCGACCGCGGCAAGCGTCGTGCGGCGGCGACGGCCCTGTCGGAACGGCTCGGCTTCAATCCCGGCCGCCTCGACGCCGATGCTCTCGAGCTGTCGGGAGGCAACCAGCAGAAGCTCGTGCTCGGCAAGTGGCTGCACCGCGGCCCGCGCATTCTGCTGCTCGACGAGCCCACCCGCGGTATCGACCTCGGCGCGAAGCAGGAGATCTTCCGCACCATCCGGCGTCTCAGCGACGACGGCATGGCAGTCATCCTCGTCTCGTCGGACCTCGAGGAGGTCGTCGAGCACGCCGACCGCGTGCTGGTGATGGCGCGCGGCCGGCAGATCGGCGAGTTCGCCGGACCCGAGGCCTCGGTCGAGCGGATCCTCAACCTGATCTTCGCGGTCGAAGACCGTGCCGTCGCAGTCGGAGTGCCTGCATGAGCAACATCGAAAGCGTCGCGACGTCGCCACCCGCATCCGGCCAGGCGTGGCGCGAGAGGATGCCGGGGCTGATCCGCGTCTACGGCATCGTGCTGACGCTGGTGCTGCTCCTCGCCGTCGTCGCCATCGGCAATCCGGCGTTCCTGTCGGAGCGCAACGTCCTCAACATGCTCTCCCAGTGGGCGCCGGCCGGGATCATGGCCGTCGGCATGACCTTCGTCATCCTGACTGGCGGCTTCGATCTCTCCGTCGCCTCCGGCTACTCGCTCTGCGCCGTTGTCGCCGCCTATGTCGGCCAGGACTGGCCGCCGCTCGCAGCCTTCGGCGCCGCCATCGCCGTCGGCCTCGCCTGCGGCCTGGCGAACGGGCTCCTCGTCGCCGTCGTCCGCATCAATCCGTTCATCACCACGGTCGGCTCGGGCTTCATCATCGCCGGCGTCGCCCTGGTGATGACGGAGAACGCCGTCTTCATGGTGGAGAACCCCGACTTCGGCATCCTCGGCACGGGCCGCTGGCACGGCATCCCGTACTCGGGAATGCTCCTGATCCTCTTCCTCGTGGTGTTCGGCTGGCTGCTCGCCCGCACCCCCTATGGCGAGACGATCTACGCGGTCGGCGGCAACTACGAGGCGAGCCGGCTCTCCGGTATCCGCGTCCGCGCCGTGGTCGCCAGCACCTACGTGCTGCTCGGCGGATGCGTCGGGCTCGCCGGCTCGATCACCGCCTCGCAGTTGAACTCGGCCCAGGCAGACCTCGACCCCGGCATCATCTTCGACGTGCTGACCGTCGTCGTCGTCGGCGGCACGTCGCTGTCGGGCGGCGTCGGCGCGATGTGGCGCACCGCCGTCGGCCTCGGGATCATCGCAACCATCTCCAACGGCTTCGTATTGCTCGACATCAGCCCTTACTACCAGTCGATCATCAAGGGCTCGATCATCGTCGCGGCACTCGCCCTCGACACCGGCCGGACGCGCCTCGTGCGCTCCGCCCGGTGACGGCGACCGTCGCCTCCTGCCACCCCAGCCTCCGGGTATCGACATGACCTTCAAGCTCGAAGAGGCGACGATCGCCTCGATCCACGCGGCCTACCGGGACGGCTCGCTGACCGCCGTCGCCCTGGTGGAGGCCTATCTCGCCCGGATCGCCGCCTACGACCAGGCCGGGCCGGCGCTCAACGCCTTCACCGCCCTCAATCCGACGGCCGTCGCGCAAGCCGCCCGCCTCGACGAAGCGTTCGCCGCCACCGGCGCGTTCGTCGGCCCGCTGCACGGCATCCCCGTCGCGGTGAAGGACCAGGCCGAGACGAAGGGCATCGAGACGAACTTCGGCTCGGTGGCGCTGAAGGGCTACATGCCGGAGGAGGACGCCACCGCCGTCGCCAAGATGAAGGCGGCCGGCGCCATCATCCTCGGCAAGACCACGCTGCCCGACTTCGCCACCTCGTGGTTCGGCACGTCGTCGGCCAGCGGAGACACCCGCAACCCCTACGACGTAGCCCGCGATCCCGGCGGCTCCAGCGCCGGCACCGGCGCGGCGATCTCGGCCAACCTGGCCACCGTCGGCATCGGTGAGGACACGGGCGGCTCGATCCGCCTGCCGTCGAGCTTCTGCAACCTCGTCGGCGTCCGGGTCACGCCGGGCCTGATTGGCCGCTCCGGCATGTCGCCGCTGGTGATCTTCCAGGATACCGCCGGGCCGATGGGTCGGACGGTCACCGACACGGCCATCCTGCTCGACGCCATCGTCGGCTATGACAAGAAGGACCCCTACACCACCGCCCACGCGATCGCCGGCCACAAGCAGAGCTACGCCGCCGGCCTCGATGCCGGCGCCCTCGCCGGCACCCGCATCGGCGTCCTCAAGGAGGCCTTCGGCAGCGACGAGGATCCCGACTGCGCGGCCGTGAACGCCGTCGTGCGCGGTGCCATCGCCGCCATGAAGGCCGCCGGCGCCGAGATCATGGAGGTCAGCCTGCCGAACCTGATGGACTTCATCATCGAGACGTCGCTCTACATCACCCACTCGCGCCACGACATCAACACCTTCCTGTTGTCTCGGCCGACCATGCCCTATCATTCGCTCGACGACATCTACCGTGACGGCAAGTACGACAAGCGGCTTGACCTGATCGACGAGATCATGGGTGGACCAGAAAAGCCCACCGACGATCCCAACTACTACCGCAAGCTGGCGGCCCGCGACGCCTTCCAGCGCGCCGTCGTCGGCATCGTCGCCGAGAAGCGCCTCGACGCCCTCTGCTTCCCGTCGAGCCGGGTGCTGCCGCCGACCCGCGCCGAACTCGACGCCGGCCGCTGGACGGTCCTCAGCTTCCCCACCAACACGCTGATCGCCGCGCAGACCTGGATGCCGTCGATCTGCCTGCCCGCAGGCTTCACGCCCGACGACATCCCCGTCGGCCTGGAACTCGTCGTGCTGCCCTATCACGAGCCCGACCTCTTCCGCCTCGGCTATGCTTTCGAGCAGGTGACGCAGCACCGCCGCCCGCCGACCAGCACCCCGCCGCTCTGACGCCGCCGCCCACTCCGGCCGCTCCCAGGCGCCCTCCCATCCTGGCCCCGGCGCCGGCATTCGCCGGCGGCGGCAAATCTTCGAGCGCGAGGCGACGACCACGATGCTGCGCGACTTCCATCAGCCGAACCGGTCCGTCGCGCTCGGCGTCAACGGCATGGCGGCGACGTCCCATCCGCTCGGGACGCTCGCCGCCGTCGAGGTGCTGCGCAAGGGCGGCAACGCCGTCGATGCGGCGATCGCCGCCGCGGCCGTTCTGTGCCTCGCCGAGCCGCACATGACGAGCATCGGCGGCGACTGCTTCGTCCTCTATTCGCCGGCGGGCGGGCTGCCGATCGCCCTCAACGGCTCGGGCCGCACGCCGGCGGCGGCGACGCTCGACTGGTATCTGGAGCGCGGCTTCACGGCGATCGACGAGCGCACACCACACGCCGTCACCGTGCCGGGCTGCGTCGACGCGTGGTTCCGCCTGCACGCCGACCATGGCACGCGCGACATGGCGGAACTGCTGCAGCCGGCGATCGACCTCGCGGACGCGGGCTGTCCGGTGGCGCCGCGGGTCGCGTTCGACCTCGCCGGTTCGTCGCGCCAGATTGCCGACGACCCTGTCGCGGCAGACATCTTCCTGCGCGACGGCGCGCCGCTCGCCTGCGGCGATCGGGTCGTCAATGCGCGCCTCGCCGCGGCCCTGCGGACGATCGCCCGGGGCGGGCGCGCTGCCTTCTACGAGGGGCCGATCGCCGCCGACATGGTCACCCGCCTGCGCAACCTCGGCGGACTGCACACCCTCGAGGACTTCGCCACCCAGCAATGCGTCTACGAGACGCCGATCGCGTCCCCCTACCGTGGTCACGACGTCTACGAATGCCCGCCCAACGGCCAGGGCGTCGTGGCCCTGATGATCCTCGGGACCCTCGCCGGCTACGACCTCGCGGCGACCGGACCGAGCGATGCGGATCGCATCCACCTCTACGCCGAGGCGACGAAGGCCGCCTACCGGACCCGGGACGCCGCGATCGGCGATCCGAGCGGCGCGCCCGCCGTCCTGTCGCGGTGGCTCGACCCGCGTCACGCGGCCTCCGTCCGCGCCCGCATCCGCCCCGACGCCGCATCCGAAGCCGTCGACTGGGACGAGCCGGAGCACAAGGACACCGTCTACATCGCCGTCGTCGACCGCGACGGCAATGCGATCTCGTTCATCAACTCGCTGTTCGCCGAGTTCGGCAGCGGCATCATGGCGCCGAACAGCGGCATCCTGCTGCACAGCCGCGGTTCGATCTTCCGCGTCCTGCCGGGCCATCCGAACGCCATCGCGCCGCGCAAGCGGCCGCTGCACACGATCATCCCCGGCATGCTGGTCAAGGACGGCCGCGCCGTGATGCCGTTCGGCGTCATGGGTGGGCACTACCAGGCCTCCGGTCACGCACAGTTCCTCTCGGCGATGCTCGACGCAGGCCTCGACCCGCAGCAGGCGTCCGACGTGCCGCGCAGCTTCGCCTTCGGCGGTACGCTGCAGCTCGAGACGACGATCCCGGACAGCACCGCGGCCGAGCTCGCTCGGCGCGGCCATCGCGTCGAACGGGCGGGTAAACCGCTCGGCGGCAGCCAGGCGATCTTCATCGACCACGCGCGCGGCCTGCTCGTCGGCGGCTCCGA
>CAMDHY010000170.1 GCA_945898215.1 Pseudoxanthobacter soli DSM 19599
CCGCGTCGGCCGACGCGGCGCCCCTCTCGCTTGGGGAGGAAGCGCGGACTTGTCAGGCGGCGACCGAGGCCTTCTCGCCGGTCGGGACTTCCGAGATCGTCTGCAGCACCTGCGAGGCGATCTGGTAGGGGTCGCCCTGGGAGTTCGGGCGGCGATCCTCGAGATAGCCGCGGTAGCCGTTCTTGATGAACGAGTGCGGCACCCGGATCGAGGCGCCACGGTCGGCAACGCCGTAGCTGAACTTGTTCCACGGCGCCGTTTCGTGCTTGCCGGTCAGGCGCAGGTGGTTGTCCGGGCCGTAGACGTCGATGTGGGCCATCAGGTTCTTGTCGAACTGCGCCATCAGCGCCTCGAAATACTCCTTGCCGCCGACTTCGCGGAGGTAGGTGGTCGAGAAGTTGCAGTGCATGCCCGAGCCGTTCCAGTCGGTGTCGCCGAGCGGCTTGCAGTGGAACTCGATGTCGACGCCGTACTTCTCCGTCAGGCGGAGCAGCAGGTAGCGCGCCATCCAGACCTCGTCGGCGGCCCGCTTCGAGCCCTTGCCGAACACCTGGAACTCCCACTGGCCCTTCGCCACCTCGGCGTTGATGCCCTCGTGGTTGATGCCGGCGGCGAGGCAGAGCTCGAGGTGCTCTTCGACGATGGTGCGGGCAACGTCGCCGACGTTCTTGTAGCCGACGCCGGTGTAGTAGGGGCCCTGCGGGGCGGGGAAGCCGTTCTCCGGGAAGCCGAGCGGACGGCCGTCCTTGTAGAAGAAGTACTCCTGCTCGAAACCGAACCAGGCGCCCTCGTCGTCGAGGATGGTGGCGCGGGCGTTCGTGGCGTGCGGGGTGACGCCGTCGGGCATCATCACCTCGCACATGACGAGGGCGCCGTTGTTGCGCGCCGGGTCGGGATAGACGGCGACCGGCTTCAGCACGCAGTCGGAGCTGCGGCCCTCGGCCTGCATCGTCGAAGAGCCGTCGAAGCCCCACAGCGGCAGCTGCTCGAGCGTCGGGAAGGACTCGAATTCCTTGATCTGCGTCTTGCCACGCAGGTTCGGGGTCGGCGTGTAGCCGTCCAACCAGATGTACTCGAGCTTGTATTTCGTCATGATGGCTCCTCTCGAAATCGGACGCTGCGGTTGACCGATCGTGTCTCCCGCCCGGGATCCCGTCCCCGGCCGGCGCGGCCTCCGGCGTTCCGCTCGCCCGCGGAATGAAGCATCGGGCGTGCCAAACTGCGCCGGAGGGCGAAAGGTGCGTCAGACCGCCGCCCGGACGCCCGCTGCGGGCAGCAGCCGTCGGCGTTGGCGTGCTCGGTCCGCGCGCGCCCGTGCCGCCATGATGATGCTCAAGATGCGTGCAGGCGAAAGGCGAGAGCGCCTACATTCTGGGCGGGCGCCGTCAGCCCGGCCGGATGGTTTTGGCAGATCTGCTGCGTCGGGGGCACGAAGCGATATGCTCAAAGTATGAGCACTTGCTGCTTTTTTGCTAGGCAAGCAAGCCTCGGGGAACCCATATGGTGGACTGGAGTTGGAGTTGGGGGGCGGCGAATCGCAAGACCCACGCGGGCAAAGCGCCTCGTCCTCCCGTCCGGGGGGCCCTCGCTCCCCGCCGAGACGAATGTGAGACAGACCATGAGCACCATGTCCGGCCGCGCGTCGGCCACCATCCACCAGTTCCCCGTCGGCGGACGGGCCGGCGTCGGCCGCTTCGGCTCGGTCCGCGAGGGCGGCGAAGCGAGCGTCGCCCGTCTGTTCGCGCCCGTCGCCGTCGTCGAGTTCGGCAGCGGCTGGTATCACGACGCCGCCATCAGGGCCGAGGACGACACGCGCAAGCACTGACGTCGGCAAACGAGCGGGCGATTTGCCTGCAAACTGCGCGGCCGACTGCCCTTCGAGCAGGCAATCGCGCGCATCCGAGGCGTCTTCCGCCCGATACCGGGGCGGCTTCGCTCTTGGCACACGTCGCCGCAGGCGCCGGCTTCAGCCGGCTGCAGCAAGTCCGAGGCATGCCCCCGCTGGACAGGCGAGCATCGCTGCCCCTCCGACCGACAAGCCGATCACCGTCGCCACCGCCAGCGTCAGCGCCAGCCGCGCCGTGCCCGCGGCCGCGGCGAGCGCCACCTTGACGCCGGAATTGACGGCTGCGGCGAGCGCGATGGCGAGCGTCGCGGTCCAGGCGTCGAGGGTGCCGGCGGCGAGCCGCGCCATCGACAGCGTGATCGCGTCGACGTCGGCGAGCCCGGAGGCGGCGGCGACGACGTAGGTCCCGGCGGCGCCGATCCACTCGTTGACGATCGTGGCGCCGGCCATCACCACCGCCACGAAGGCCGAGAACTTCAGCACCGTGGCGAGCTCGAAGGGGTTGTCGAGCTTCAGCCCCGCCTGCTTGGCGCCGTCACCGCCGCGGCGTACCAGCGCGAAGCCCAGTACCGAGAAGGCGAGTGCCGCCCCGACGACGGGTGGCGCGAGCGACGGCAGCAGCGCCGGCTGCACCGCGCCGGCGATCGCCGCCACCCGCACGAACATCACCGCGCCGGCGAGCAGGATGCCGCCGGACAGCAGCGTCTCGCCACCGCCGGCCGCTTTCGACATGCGGGCGAGCGTCAGCGTCGTCGCCGTCGACGAGGCAAGGCCGCCGGCGAGGCCGGCCACAGCGATGCCTGCCCGATCGCCGACGAGCTTCACCGCCCAGTAGCCGGCGAACGACACCGTCGCCATCAGGATGGCGAACAGCCAGATCTCGCGCGGATTGATCGTCCCCCACGGGTCGATTGGCTGATCGGGGAGGATCGGCAGGAGCAGGAACGTCATCGCGAGCAGGATCAGGCCGGCGCGGATCTCGACCCAGGAGAGCGCGCCCACCCAGCGGTGCAGAGGCTGCTTCAAGGCGAGCAGAGCCGTCATCGCCACCGCACCGGCGACCGCCACCGTCAGGTCGCCGAGCACCGCATAGGCGCCGAGGGTGAAGGTGAGGATGCCGGCGACGACGCCGGTGACGCTGAAGTTGTTGTCGCGCGCCGCCTCCAGCAGATGGAAGGCGGTGAAGGCGGCGGTGTAGGCGAGTGCGATCAGCCCGAGCGTCACCGGCGCCGTCACCATCGTCAGCGCTGCCGCGATGCCGCCGAGCAGGCCCGACAGCGCGAAGGTGCGCAGGCCCGCGGTGCGCTCGCCCTCGGCCTCGGCGCGCAGCTGCCAGCCCCGCTCGATCCCCACCAGCAGGCCGATCGCCAGCGCGACGCCGAGCCTCTGGAAGAGATCGAAGACGTCCAACCGTCAGGCCCCCTGCGGCTCGTAGAGGCTCGCATAGGTGTCGCGCAGCGCCTTCTTCTGCACCTTGCCCATGGCGTTGCGCGGCAGGGCGTCGACGAAGATCACCCGCTTCGGCTGCTTGAAGCGGGCGAGCCGGCCCTCGAGCGCGTCGCGGATCGCCGCTTCGTCGAGACTGGCCCCCTTCGCCAGCACGACGACGGCGGTGACGCCCTCGCCGAAATCCGGATGCGGCAGCCCGATGACGGCGCTCTCGGCGACGCCGGGGATCTGGTCGATCTCGTCCTCGACCTCCTTCGGATAGACGTTGTAGCCGCCGGAGATCACGAGGTCCTTGCCGCGCCCGACGATCGAGACGTAACCGCGGGCGTCGATGACGCCGAGGTCGCCGGTGATGAAGAAGCCATCGGGGCGGAAGTCCTCCGCGGTCTTGTCCGGCATCCGCCAGTAGCCCTTGAAGACGTTCGGCCCCTTCACCTCGATCATGCCGATCGTGCCGGCGGCGACCGCCGCGCCGCTCTCCTGGTCGACGATGCGCAACTCCACCCCTGGCAGCGGGAACCCGACGGTGCCGGGAATGCGGTCGCCGTCATAGGGGTTGGAGGTGTTCATGTTGGTCTCGGTCATGCCGTAGCGCTCGAGGATGGCGTGTCCCGTCATCGCCTCGAACTTGCGGTGCGTCTCGGCCAGCAGCGGCGCCGAGCCGGAGACGAACAGGCGCATGTGCTCGGTCGCCTCCCGCGTCAGCCCGGCGTGCTCGACGAGGCGGACATAGAAGGTGGGCACCCCCATCATCGACGTCGCCCGCGGCATCAGGCGGAGGATCTCGTCGGCGTCGAATTTCGGCAGGAACAGCATCGTGCCGGCCGTCAGCAAGCTGACGTTGGTGGCGACGAACAGGCCGTGGGTGTGGAAGATCGGCAGCGCGTGGATGAGCACGTCGTCGGGCCCGAACCGCCACAGCGCCGCTAGCGCCAGCGCGTTCGAGGTCAGGTTGTCGTGGGAGAGCATCGCCCCCTTCGACCGGCCGGTGGTGCCGGAGGTGTAGAGGATCGCTGCGAGGTCATCCGGCCCGCGTTCGACGTCGGCGAAAAGCGGCGGCTGCTGGGCTGCGAGCTCGGCGAGGCTGCCGCCTCCCTGCTCGTCGAGCGTCTCGATCTCGGCGCCATACCGGGACGCCAGCAGGCCGACCGGCTCGGCGCGGGCCGGGTCGCAGACGATCAGCTTCGGCTCGGCGTCGCCGACGAAGTACTCGACTTCCGACAGCGTGTAGGCGGTGTTGAGCGGCAGGAAGATCGCGCCGGCGCGCACCGTGGCGAGATAGAGCGCGATCGCCTCGGCACTCTTCTCCACCTGCACCAGCACGCGGTCACCGGGGACGACGCTGCGGGTGACGAGCGCGCCGGCGAAGCGGGCCGCCATCGCGTCGAGCTCGCCATAGGATATGACGCGGCCGGCGGGGGTCTCGATCGCCGGCTTGGCGAGGTCCGGCATGCGGCCGCGGACGAGGTGGTAGAGGTGGTTCATCGGCGCTCCTCGGGCGTCATTCATTGTCCGGCCAGCGCTGGGGCGAGCTCGCCGGCATAGTCATCGAGATAGCGTACCGGAATTTCCCAGACGACGAGTTTCGGTGGCTCTTCGCCAGCGGTCGTGGCGAGATAATCCGCCATCGGCTGGAACGGCCCGCCCGCCTCCTTGGCGAAATTGTGCACGTCCGCCTGAAGCGCGATCTTCAGTGCCGCCTCGAAGGAAAAGCGCGGGTCGGCGCTATAGCTCGTGCCGACGAGGGCCACCGGCGCCGTGGTGGGGCCACCGAACAGCACGTCGGCGTCGACGTCGCCGACGGCGAGGATCGGCGCGAGGGTGTCCGGCGGTGGCAGTGACGACGGGCGGGCGAAAGGGGCGCGGACATAGCGCATCAGGTCGCCGACGTGCTCGGTTACGGGCTGCGACTGGGCCGTGAACGGCGTGTCGGGCAGGTCCACGAGACCCGCGGCCGCTTCGGCGACGGCGGCGGCGGCCCGCAGCGCGCCCGCCGACGTCCAGTGGGTGTCGTTGGTCAGGAAGGATGTGCTGGGCGCGAGTGCCGCGGCGAGGTCGGGCACGGCGACGCCGGCGGCGATCAGTGCGGCACGCGCCCGCTCGGTCCGGTCGCGCGGCTCGTCGGGGAGGGGGAACCGCACGGCCTCGCCGCCCAACAGCGCCTTCGGCGGCACCAGCGCGACGACGAGGGCGACGCCGCGGGCGGACAAGAGGCGCGCAACGCCCTCGATCGCCTCGATTGCGGCGGCAGTGCGCGCCGGCGAGCCGGCGTCGGTCTCGTAGTCCTCGCGGCTGAACAGCCAGCCATACTCGCCGACGACGACCCCCGGACGGCCTTCCTCGAACAGCGCCCATGACAGCGAGCCGAACAGCTCGATGCCGGTGTCGCGGAAGGGCAGCGCCTCGTCGTAGGCCCGGTCGATCGCCGCCGTGGCCGCGCCGTCGAGCAACTCGGTCGACGTGAAGCTCGAGGGTCGCGGCGCCGCGCCCGAGGCGAGGAACGCCGCATTCACCCAGGCGCCGACGGCGAGCGAGGCGGTGAAGCCGAGGAGGGCGATGGCGTGGCTCGACTTCATCTCCCTCTCCTCAGAATTGGAAATACAGGAACGGCGAATAGGCATCCGCCGAGAGCTTCAGCACCGAGGCCGCCGCCAGCACAACGAGCGCCAGCGAGGCGAGCGCCGCCCGGCCGAGCCCGCCGGTCCCGCCGCCCGCCCAGAAGCGCTTCGTCAGCTTCGGCTCGATGAAGACGATGGCGACGCCGATCGCCAGCACCACGAGGTCGAAGCGGGCGAGGCGCCAGTCGGCATCAGTCGACAGCCACAGGCCGTTCAGCCCGATCATGCCGCCATAGAGCCCGAAGGCCGAGGCGACGTCCGGGGCGCGGAACATCACCCAGCCGACGACGACGAAGAGCAGCGTCAGCGGCAGCGCGATCGTCCGCGGCCACGGGCTGCGGTCGCCGGCGCCGCGATGGTGGTCCGCCGTCTCGCCAGGCACGAAGGCCCGCCGGCCCGTGCGGGCGCCGAGCAGCCTCTCGATGGCCAGAAGGATGCCGTGCCAGGCGCCCCAGATCAGGAACGTCCAGTTGGCGCCGTGCCAGAAGCCGCCGAGGACCATCGTCACGAACAGGTTGACGTACGTCCGCAACGGCCCCTTCCGGCTGCCGCCGAGCGGGATGTAGAGATAGTCGCGCAGCCAGAGCGACAGGCTGATGTGCCAGCGCCGCCAGAACTCGGTGATCGAGCGGCTGACATAGGGGAAGTGGAAGTTGCGCACGAGCCGGAAGCCGATCATCAGCCCGAGCCCGACCGCCATGTCGCTGTAGCCGGAGAAGTCGAAATAGAGCTGCACGGTGAAGGCGACCGCCGCCAGCCACGAGTCCATCAGGCTCGGCGCGGCGAGGGGGAACAGCCCGTCGGCGATCGGTGCGACGCTGTCGGCGATCAGCACCTTCTTGGCGAGCCCGATCATGAACAGCGTGCAGCCGGCGGAGAACTTCGCCACCGTGTGGCTGCGGCGCGTGATCTGCGCCGCGAGGTCCTTGTAGCGCATCACCGGGCCGGCGATGAGGTGCGGGAAGAGCGCCAGGAACGCCGCGAAGTCGACGAAGCTTTGCGCCGGCTCGGCGTCCTTGCGGTAGATGTCGACCATGTAGCTGATCGACTCGAAGACGAAGAACGACACGCCGATCGGCAGGATGACGTTCAGGACGAAGAACGACGTCGACGGGTCGAG
>CAMDHY010000171.1 GCA_945898215.1 Pseudoxanthobacter soli DSM 19599
GCCCGTCCCCTGCCTCCCGCCAAGGAGGAGAACGTGGCGCACCTTCTTATCCGGGTGCTGCACCGTATGAGCCAGGACATCAAGGATGTGATCTCGTTCCTCAGGAGCGAACAGGTAGTCGAGATGCTGCAGGATATAGGAACAGTCTCCCGGCTCGGCCACGAGGTCGCCAGGCCTCCAAAGATTGAGAAGAGTTTTTCCCTCCGTCTCCATAAACAGGTCGGGCACGCCGGGTCGGTAGTCGGTGCCATCAACCTTTCTCATATACTCGTCGTGAACGAGTACGTTGTGCGTCCCAGGGATAAGGTGAGCGAACTTATTCGTCATTGTCCGCGCGTCATATCTCTGAAACGTCAGGAGGGAAATGTACGTGTTCGTCGAGAGGTCGAAGACGTAATGCCCCATGATGGCGGTATTTTCAGTTTGCCTGTATCCAAGTGCAATCGGTGATGTGATGACGCTGTAGAAGGGGCACCTCTCGCACCCCTTGTGCCCAAGCTGTTCCCGGATATTTTTGCACGTGCGAGGCCCATGCTGCATGGCATGATCGAGTTTTGCATTGGTTTCGGCGGTATCGTATCGGGAATCCGTGCACGACAGATCGTGAAAAAGCTTCCGACCGTCCTCGCAACGTGCGAAGATACTTGCGCCTGCATGCCACATCGGCTCGGGGAGGGCGTCCTTGTTTTCCTCAAGGTACTGGGCCCAGTCGCAGCCTGCCTGAACTGCCTCGTAGTTTGGGAGCCTCTCGATCTGGGACGTATCCGCCGCCCTGGCCCGGGACTTGGACGTGTATGGCTTTGGCTTGGCAGTCGCCGCGGTGCTACCATGGCCCAGCCGTTGATTGGCAGTGTCGATCGCCGCGCGAAGGGTTTCTGTGCTCACTCGCAAGTCGGCATCGTAAGAAAGCAGCGTGACTGGTTTGGCCGGGGCTGTCTTGTGGTTCAGAGTGCCCGGGCAACGTGTAACCCGAGCCATGTCTGAGGTGTTGTCAAGCTTCCAACCCTTCGCCTTGGCACTGCCGCGGATGATGAGTTTCTGAAGGTCGGACGATAGACGCTTAGCGACCTCGCGGTCATTGTCATTCGTGAACGTCAATGGTTTGATGGTCTGCCAATCGAAGTAGGCCCCGTTTCCAGATAGCCGGATGGCGGTGGGATGCGGCAGACCCAATTCTTCCGTGATGTACTTGATCACTTCGGTATGGCACGTCGGCAGGTGTTCATTATTGGAGTGGACGCCGGCATGCGGCGACTGGATGTCAATGTCCATCATGAAGCCGGGCAGAGAGACAACCGTGTTGTTACTTCCGCGACCTGATGGAAGTGAAGTAGGCTGCGTACCCCAGCCAAAATAAACGTCATCATTCGCGGCCTGAGAGATCATGTATGCTTCCACCTGATCAAGGTCATTGACCATGAAGAAGCGCGTTGCACGCGTCTTCTTATGCCAGACTGCGATGGTCTGGTCTTCGAGTCCAGCGTAGAGAGTGTTGAAGTAGCTCGTCACTTGGTTCCCTTTCGACTGAGCGCCGTTTGGCGACAGGCGTCAGATAGGAGGGAAGCTCTGTCAGTGCAATGAAGGTAGTATGGGTTTATTTACGTGATTACCTAGGGTTATTGTTATTTCCAGGCTTGACAGGGCTTCCTGCTGAACCTGCGGACTGTCGGAGTTTCTCGCCCACCCTCTGAGCATCCAGGTGGGTGTACCGCATCAACTGCCGCGGATCGCGGTGACCTGAAATCAACGAAACCTCGGGTAGCGACAGACCGGCCTCGAAGAAGCGGGAGACAGCCTCGTGGCGAAGGTCATGGAAGCGGAGGTCGGTGATCCCGCTTCGCTCGATGACGCGCCGCCAGGATGTCTTGAAGGCCTCTGCCGCCACCGGGAAGGCGAACCGGTCAGACGCTGAAAGGGCCTGGACCCCGCGCAACGTGTCCAGAGCGTCGACCGTCAGCGGGATGGTGCGGGGGTGACCGTTCTTGGTCGTCGGGATCACGAGGACGCTGGAAGCCCAGTCGACGTGATCCCATTCAATCCGGAGGATCTCGCCGCGACGCATGGCGGTGGCGACAGCGAAGGCGATCGCATGCGCGATGAGCGGGTTTCGTGTCGTCACCAGCGCCTTCCCCAGCTTCTCCTGATCGTCCGGGGTCAGGCGGCGGGTCCGAGCAGTGGCTGGCTTGGGTTTCCGGATGCCGTCCACCGGGTTGCCGGGAAGGCTGCACCCCCACTCGCGCCGCGCGACTTCGATGACCTGCCGGATCAGAACGAGGTCCTGTCGCACCGTCTCGCCCGACACGTCCTTCAAACGAGCGTCGCGGTATGCCGCTATAGAGGCGGGTAAGAGCTGGTCGACGGGGGTGCGGACAAGCGGGTTCCGGCAGAGCTTGTCGATGCGACAGCGTTCCACCTTTAGGCTGCGCTTGGTCGGCGTGACTTGCTCACGGTAGCGGATCAGGAGGTCCAGTAGCGTCGGTAGCTTGGCACGCCGCTTCGGATCGTCACCCCGTTCGATGTCCGTCTCTGTGGAACGCGCCCACGCTTCGGCATCTCGCTTGGTCGAGAATGTCCGAGAGATTGGCGCTGCGCCATCCCGACGGACCTGAACCTGCCACTTGGCACCCCGCTTACGGATGCTGGCCATCGCTGTCTCCACTGTGACGCCAGTGTGACAACCGTTGAGATCGCAGGGGGAGGAAAGCCGCTAAGTGCCTGGTTTAAATGGCGCGCCCGGAACGATTCGAACGTCCGACCCTCAGATTCGTAGTCTGATGCTCTATCCAGCTGAGCTACGGGCGCGTGGCCGGTGGCGGCTCCTTGCGGAGCGCCGCGGCGGGATCGAAATAGCCGCATCGTCGGCGCATTGCAAGGGTGTGACGGCGGCGGCGTCCACAAGTCCGAGCACGCAATGTCGCGGCGGTGCGCTGCCCGGCACGGCGGCTCTGGGCCCCACCGATCACGCGAGGCGCAGGTACCAGGCGTAGTCGCGGTCGCTCACTTCCGCGAAGAAGCGGTCGCACTCGGCTTCCTTGACGGTGAGGAAGACGTCGTGGAAACGCTCGCCGAGGCGGCGCTTCAGGACGTCGCCCCGGCGGGCGCGGGCGAGCGCGTCGGGCCAGTGGCGCGGCAGGCTGGGGGCGATCTGGGCGTAGCCGTTGCCGCTAATCGGCGTCGACGGCTCGAGTCCCGCCTCGACGCCCTCCAGCATGCCGGCGAGCACGGCGGCGAGCGCCACGTAGGGGTTGGCGTCGGCGCCGCAGACGCGGTGTTCGAGGTGGCGGGCGGCCGGCGGACCGGCGGTGACGCGGATCGGCACCGAGCGGTTGTCGATCGCCCAGGCGGGGCCGACCGGTGCGTAGGAGTTCGCCCGGAAGCGGCGGTAGCTGTTGGCGTTCGGGGCGAACAGCGCCATCCCCTCGGCCATCGTCGCCTCGAGGCCGGCGATCGCCGAGCGCAGCAGCGCGTTGCCCTCCGGCTCGTCGCCGGCAAAGAGGTTGCGCCCGGTATCGTCGGCGAAGGAAACGTGCAGGTGCATTCCGGAGCCGGCGCGGTCGCCGTAGGGCTTGGCCATGAAGGTCGCGGCGTAGCCGTGGTTCTCCGCCACCGCCTTGACGAGGCGCTTCCACAGGATCGCGTCGTCGCAGGCCCGGAGCGCGTCGGTGCGGTGCTCCAGCACCACCTCGAGCTGGCCGGGCGAGTACTCCGAGATCAGCGTGCGCGCCGGCAGCCCGGTCGCCTCCGCCGCCTCGTAGAGCCCGTCGAGGAAGCCCGAGAAATCGGAGAGGTCCTGCATCAGGTAGGCCTGCAGGTCCGCTTGGCGGAAGCCGTTCGGCGCCGTCGGCGGCTCCGCCCTGAGTTCTGCGGCGGCTTCACCATCGAGGAGGTAGAATTCGAGTTCCACCGCTGTCACCGGGTGGAGGCCGCGCGACCGGCAGGCCTCGACGACGCGGGCAAGCGCGTGACGCGGGTCGGCCTCGCTCGGGCGGCCGTCGCGCTCGTAGGAGGTCAGCAGCAGCTGCGCCGTCGGGCTGTCACGCCACGGCACCGGGCAGAGCGTCCCGGCGATCGGCCGGCAGACGCGGTCGCTGTCGCCTTCCTCCCAGACGAGGCCGGTCTCCTCGACGTCGGCGCCGCGGATATCGAGCGACAGGATCGAGCAGGGCAGGGGGCGGCCGTTGCGGTAGGCGCCGAGAAGCTCCGGCCGGCGCAGGATCTTGCCGCGCTGCACGCCGGAGGGATCGGTGATGAAGGCCTCGAACTGCACGATCTCCGGATGCGCGGCGAGGAACGCCTCCGCCTCGGCGACGTCGGCGATGAAGGTGTGCGCGCGCATGGGATCTCGTCCGGCTCCGGTGAAGGCCGGCCGCACCGGGCCGGCGGAAGATCGCCGTCAGTGGCGGCGCGTGCCGCGCTCGCGGTAGTGGCCGTCTTGCAGGCTGTCGAAGATCTCGTCGACCTGCGGATGGCGGACGGGTTCACCCGATTCGTCCGGCAGGAGGTTCTGCTCGGAGACGTAGGCGACGTACTCGGTCTCGGAGTTCTCCGCGAACAGGTGGTAGTAGGGCTGGTCCTTCGAGGGCCGGATTTCCTCCGGGATCGAAAGCCACCACTCCTCGGAGTTGGCGAAGCTCGGGTCGACGTCGAAGACGACGCCGCGGAACGGATAGAACCGGTGGCGGACCACCTGTCCGATCCCGTACTTGGCAGTGCGGTAGCTGTGCATTGGAATCCACGGCGCGTCGACGGGCAGCGGCCGCGCGCCCCCGGTTGATCGCCCGTCCGCCGTGATGCCCGCCCCCCGAGCGGCAAGTCAAGCGGAAGCTTCGCCGGCTGCGGCAATGCGCGCGGGCGGCCCGCCCCGCCACCGATGCAACCCGAGACGGATCGACGGCGTTGCGGGTCGAGCGAGGGAGTGTGTCATGCGGGTCGTCGTGGTTCTCAATACATCGGCCGGCAGCCTGCTCGGGGTCGACGATCCTGAGGCCGTGGTCGCCGCGGCCTTCGCCGCGCGGGGCGTCGAGGCGCACTTCGAGGTCGACGACGGGCGCGACCTGAACGAGCGGATGGATGCAGCGGTGGCCCACGGCGCCGACGCCATCGTCGTCGGTGGCGGCGACGGCACCATCGCCTGCGCGGTGCAGCGCCTCGCCGGGACCGGCGTCGCGCTGGCTGTGTTGCCGCTCGGCACCGCCAACCTGTTCGCCCGCGATCTCGGCATGCCGCTCGACGACATCGCTGCCGCCGTAGGCGCCATCGCGGACGGCAGCACCCGCGACATCGACGTCGGCGAGGTCAACGGCCATGTCTTTGTCTGCAATTCCATGCTCGGCATCGCCTCGCGCCTGGCGAAGCGACGCGAGCGTTTCCGCGGCTCGGTCCGCCTGCGCGACTGGTGGGCCTTCCTGGTGTCGGCATGGCGCGGCCTCGTGCGCTATCCGGCGATGCGGCTCGAGCTCGACGTGGACGGCCACCGCCGCGTCCTGCGGACGCGCGCCCTCACCGTCGTCGACGGCGACTACGAGGAGGGCTTCGGGCGGATGTTTTCCCGTTCCGCCCTCGATGACGGCCGCCTCGTGCTTTATGTCGCGAGCTCGCTGACGCCGTGGCGTGCGGCGGTGCTCGGCGCGCGGATGATGTTCGGTCGCTGGCGGGATGCCGCCGACCTCGACCGCTTCGAGGCCGACGCCTTCACCATCCGCAGCCGGCGGCGCTCAATCCGCGTGATGAACGACGGCGAAAACCTGCTGCTCGCCCCGCCGCTCGCCTATCGCATCCGGCGCGGCGCCCTGAAGGTGATCGTGCCGCCGAAGGTCGAGGCGCCGGGCACCGCCCGGAGCGAACTGGCGCCCGGCAGTTCGCCGCTCGCGGCTGCGCCGGTCGATGCGTCCGCCGACGCCGGTCTCGCGGCGTGATCGGTCAGCGACCCGCGAGCGCGCGCCTGCGGGGCGGTCGATGAGGCGGCTCGCCCACATCTCCGATCTCCACTTCGGCCGCATCGACGACCGGGTGGTGGAAGCCCTGGTGTCGGAGCTGAACAACGAGCGTCCGGACCTCGTCGTGGTCAGCGGCGACCTCACCCAGGGCGCCCGCAGCAGTGAATTCCGCGCGGCGCGGCGGTTCCTCGATCGCCTGCAGTCGCCCTGGCTCGCCGTGCCCGGCAACCACGACATCAGTCCCTATCATCTGGTGCAGCGCTTCTTCGATCCGTTCGCCCGCTTCCGCCGCTACATCCAGCAGGCGACCGAGCCGGTGTTCCACGACGAGGAGATCGCGATCGTCGGCATCAACAGCGTCCGGGCGATGCTGCTCGAGCTCAACTGGGCCCATGGCAGCCTCTCACGCGGGCAGATGGAGCGCGCCGAGGAGCGGTTTGCGGCGATGCCGCCGTCGCTCTTCCGCATCGTCGTGGCGCACCACCCGTTCCTGCCGCCGTCCGACGAGCCGACCGTGCGCACCGTCGGCCGCGCCGCCGAGGCCCTCGACTGCTTCGAGCGGGCCGGTGTCAAGCTGACGCTGTCGGGGCACCTCCACCGCGGCTATGCGCGCTTCCTCGAGCCGGTGCTCGCGGACGGGCACATCACCGAAATCAAGGCCCGCGCGCCCGAGCGGGCGGCGACGCGGTCGCTGCTCGTCGTGCAGGCGGCCTCGGCGACCTCGACGCGGCTGCGCGGCGAGCCGAACGCCTACAACCACATCCGCATCGAGGACGGGCTTGCGTCGATCGAGCCGCGCATCTGGACGGGCCGGGACTTCGCCAACGCCGAAAGTGCCGGAAGCGGCATCTGACGGCTCGGCCCGCGGCCGTCAGATGCCGTAGGTGGCCGCCAGGGAGGAATCCCGCGCCGCCACCTGGCGTGCGA
>CAMDHY010000172.1 GCA_945898215.1 Pseudoxanthobacter soli DSM 19599
TAGGGCTTGCTCAGGAGGTCAACGCCGTCGTCGAGCCGGCCGCCGTGGACGATGGCGTTCTCGGTGTAGCCGGAGGTGAACATCACGGCGATGCCCGGCCGGCGCTCGCGGGCAATGCGGGCGAGCTCAGGACTTCTGAGCGTGCCGGGCATGACGACGTCGGTGAACAAAAGGTCGATCGGCACGCCGCTCGCCAGCACCGACAGCGCGCTCTCGGCGTCCTTCGCCTTCAGCACGCGGTAGCCGAGCTCGGCGAGCATCTCGACGACGGTGTCGCGCACCGTCTCGTCGTCCTCGACGACGAGGATCGTCTCGCTGCCGCCGGCGACCGGGCCGGCGTCGATGTCGGTGACGACGTCCTCCTCGCGCCGCGAGCGCGGCAGATAGAGGCGGATCGTCGTGCCGTGGCCGACCTCGCTGTAGATCTTCACGTGGCCGCCGGACTGCTTGACGAAGCCGTAGACCTGGCTGAGGCCGAGGCCGGTGCCCTCACCTTCAGGCTTGGTCGAGAAGAACGGCTCGAAGGCCTGCTCGATCACCTCCGGCGGCATGCCGGAGCCGGTGTCGGTGACGGCGACCATGACGTACTGGCCGGGGGCGACGTCGTGGCTGGCGGCGTAGGCGTCGTCGAGGAAGGCGTTGCCGGCCTCGAGCGTCAGCCGGCCCTGGCCCTCCATGGCGTCGCGGGCGTTGATCGCGAGGTTGAGGAGCGCGTCCTCGACCTGGCCGGGGTCGACGAAGGTGTTCCACAGCCCGGCGGCGATCGCCGTCTCGATCTCGATGCCCTCGACGAGCGCCCGGCGCAGCATCTCGTCGACGCCGCGCACGAGGCGGCCGAGGTTGACGGTCTTCGGGGCGAGCGCCTGGCGGCGGCCGTAGGCGAGGAGCTGGGCGGCGAGCTTGGAGCCGCGGGCGACGCCGGCGAGCGCGTTGCGCAGGCGCTGGCCGGCGCGCGGGTCGCCCTCGAGCTCGCGGGCGAGGAGCTGCAGGTTGCCGCCGATCACCTGCAGCAGGTTGTTGAAGTCGTGGGCGACGCCGCCGGTGAGCCGGCCGATCGCCTCGAGCTTGACGACCTGGCGCAGCCGCTCCTCGTTCTGGCGCAGCTGCTCGGTGCGCTCGGCGACCTGGCGCTCCAGCGTGGCGTTGAGTTCCTGCAGCGCCTGCTCGGCGCGGCGCATCTCGGTGACGTCGACATTGACGCCGATCATGCCCTGGAAGGCACCGGCGGGGGCGAAGCGCGGACGGGCATCGGTGTGAAGGAGGCGCCAGTCGCCGTCGGCCCGCCGGTAGCGCGCCTCGATGCTGAACGGCCGCTGCTCGGCCATCGCCGCGGCGAGCGGACCGGCGACCTTGTCGCGGTCGTCCGGGTGGATGGTGCCACCCCAGTCGAAGCCCGCGACCGCGTCGGAGGAGACCCCCCAGAACCGGCGCTGCGCCCTGTTGAGATAGAGGCAGCGGCCCTCGGCGGTGCTCATCCACAACATCACCGGCGCGCTCTCGGCGACGAGGCGGAAGCGCTGCTCGCTCTCCGAGAGCGCCTTCTCGGCGTGCTTCTGCTCGGTGATGTCGTGGCCCTGCACGAAGATGCCGGCGACGCCGCCGTCGCGGTCGAGGATCGGCTGGTAGACGAAGTCGAGGAAGTGCTCGTCGGCCCCGCCGTCCGGCTGCTCGAGGACGATGCGCATGCCGCGGCCGACATAGGGCTGGCCGGTCGCATGGACGCTGTCGAGGAGATCGACGAAGCCCTGGCCGCGCACCTCCGGCAGCACCTCGTCGACCGACTTGCCGAGCACGTCGGTGCGGCCGATCAGCGTCGTGTAGGCGGTGTTGGCGAGGGTGAAGACGTGGGTGGGGCCGCTCAGGACCGCCATGAAGCCCGGCGCCTGTTCGAACAGGCGGCGCAGGTAGTCGCGCTCCGCCACCAGCGCCCGGCTCGTCTCCTCGACGTCGAGCGCCCGGCGCAGCACCGCGCCTTCGATCTGCGACACGTAGGTCGAGCGGTCGTCCTGCGCGCCGGAGGCGGAGCGCAGACGCTGCAGTTCGGTGACGTCGACCGTGTGCTGGAGCACGACCACCACCTCGCCGTCCTGATCCAGCAGCGGCGTGTGGGTGGCGGCCCAGAAGCGATCCTCCAGCGTGCCGTCGGGGCGGGGGATGGCGTACTGGATGAGGGGGATGTGGTCGCGCTCGCGGGTGGCGAAGACGCGCTGCAGCGACGACAGCAGCTGGCGATGGGGCAGCGAGGCGGGGTCGCTTGGGAACGCCTCGAACATGTTGCGTCCGAGGATGTCGTCGCGGGCCCGCCCGGTTACGGCGAGATAGGCCTCGTTCATGCCGACGATGGTGAAGTCCGGGTCCAGGAGGACGTAAGGGTTGGGCGACGCATTGAAGACGGCGTCGCGGTCGATACGGCTGAACACCGGCATGCGTGCGAGACTCGGGCGCGGAGTGACCAACGACGCCGACCGGCGTTGGCGACATCCTCCGACTTCCCGATACAGGAAGCCCGCGAGAATCCCAAGTCACCCCCCGACGCAGCACCAAAACGCGCGAGCCGCGGCGTGGTTCCGCGGCAACGGAGGGTGGCGAAGGTGGCAGCCGCGGTTTCAACGGCGGGCGAACGCCGGTAAGGTGGAAGCCGCTTCCTCGGCCGGGTTCATTCGATGTTTCGCGTTCCTGCCGGCCGGCTGGCCGGGCTCCTCGCCGCGCTGCGCGCGGTCGCGCCGGCGGCCGCACTGACGCTTGCGCTCATCGCCGCCGCCGGCGCGACGCTCGCTCCGGCGGACGCGTGGGCGCGTGTCAGCGGCGACGGCACGGACACCGACGAGCCGAGCCCCTTCGCCGCCCCCGATCCGGCCGGCAACGGCGGCGAGGACGAGCCCTTGCCGGAGGGCGCGCTGGAGCCGCCCCCGCTGCCCGACGAGCCGTCGCCCGCGGCGTCGCCGCCCGACACCGCCGTCCCGGACGCCGCCGAGCCGGGCACCGTGGCTCCCGACACTGCCACTCCTGACACCGCCTCTCCCGGCGAAACGCCGCCGGCCGGGCCGGACGAGCGCGGGCCGGCCGGCGGCAGCGGCGACACGCCGGCGGCGAGCGAGCCCGGCGAGGAACCGCCGACGCCGTTCGGCGTCGACCCCAACCAGCGCGTCCGGCCGCCGACCGTCGACGCGCCGGTCGACACCAGCCCGCTGCCGGAGGTGCATTATGGCGAGGCCGGCCTGCCGGAGCCCGTGCGCAAGACCCGTGCGGCGATCCTCGAGGCGGCCCGCAGCGGCGACATCGAGGCGCTCAGGGCGGTGCTGGAGACGAGCGAGATGCCGCCGGTGCTGGCGCGCGGCGAGGTCGGCGATCCGATCACCTTCCTGAAGGAATCCTCCGGCGATCCGGAAGGGCGCGAGATCCTTGCCATCCTCATCGACCTGCTCGAGGCCGGCTGGGTGCGGCTCAATCCCGGCCAGCCGGGGGAGATCTACGTCTGGCCATACTTCGCGGCGATCCCGATCGACCGGCTCGCCCCGCAGCAGCTGGTCGAGCTCTACCGCATCCTGACGGCCGCCGACGTCGACGAGATGCGCGCCTACGACGCGTGGCTGTTCTTCAAGATCGGCATCGGGGCGGACGGCAGCTGGCACTACTTCATGGTGGACGAGCCGTAGGCGAGCGGACGAGGCGGCGCGGTCGGAGCCGGCCGGCGAGTCTGCCTAGAGCCGGCCGGCGAGGCTCGCCGGCTCTGGGCCGCCATAGGCCCAGTCGAGCAGCTCCACCGTGTGGGCGACGGGGCGGCCGGTCTCGCCGGGACGGTCGGCGAGCTGGACGATGCAGCCGATGTTGCCGGTGGCGACGATGGCGGCCTTCGTCTTCGCGAGGTTGCCACGCTTGCGCTCGCGAAGCTGTCCGGCGATCTCGGGCTGCAGGATGTTGTAGACGCCGGCCGAGCCGCAGCAGATGTGGCCTTCCGGCACGTCCTTGACGGCAAAGCCGGCGCGGGTGAGCAGCGCCTTCGGCTCGAGGCTGATCTTCTGGCCGTGCTGCATCGAGCAGGCCGAGTGATAGGCGACGACGACGGCCGAGCGGCGCTCCGGCTCGCCGAGGTCGAGGGTGGCCAGCATCTCGCTGACGTCCTTCGCCAGCGCCGAGACGCGCGCCGCCTTCGCCGCATAGGCGGGGTCGTCGGCGAGCAGGTGGCCGTAGTCCTTGATGGTGGTGCCGCAGCCCGAGGCGGTGATGACGACGGCGTCTAGGCCGCCGGTCTCGAGCACGGCCGTCCAGGCGTCGACGTTGATGCGCGCCGCCGCCTTCGCCGCCTCCTCCTTGCCCATGTGCAGCACGAGCGAGCCGCAGCAGTGCTCGCCGGGCGCCGCGACGACGTCGTAGCCGGCACGGGCCAGCAGCCGCGCCGCCGCGGCGTTGATCGACGGGGCGAGCACGGCCTGGGCGCAGCCGTTGAGGAGCGCGACACGGCCCCGCCGCGGGCCGGCGGCAGTGGCGGCGGCCGGCGGACGGGCGGCGGGCAGCTTATCCGGTGCGAGGGCCAGCATCGCGGCGGCGCGCGCGCCGATCACCGGCAGCTTCGCCGCGAGACCTGCGAAGGGCCGCGCCAGCCTTGCACCCGCGAGCGCCAGCCGGAAACGCGCCGGGTTCGGCACGGTGGCGGCGAGCACGGCGCGCATCAGCCGGTCGTGCCAGGGCCGGTCGTAGGTCTCGTTGATGTGGGCACGGGCGCGGTCGACGAGGTGCATGTAGTCGACGCCGGAGGGGCACGTCGTCATGCAGGAGAGGCACGACAGGCAGCGGTCGATGTGGCGCGTCACCTCGGCGTCGGCCGGGCGGTCGTTCTCCAGCATCTCCTTGATCATGTAGATGCGGCCGCGCGGGCTGTCGCGCTCGTCGCCGAGGAGTACGAAGGTCGGGCAGGTGGAGGTGCAGAAGCCGCAGTGCACGCACTTGCGCAGGATCGCCTCGGCCTCGACGATCTTCGGGTCGGCGCGCTGCTCGTCGGTGAAGGTGGTCTGCATGGCGGGTCAGAACATCCAGGTGTTCGGGTCGGCGACCGGCTCGCGGCGCGAGGCGGCCTGCAGGCCCTTGATGCAGCGCACGACCACCCAGACGACCACCGCCAGCCAGACCAGGAAGCCGATGAAGAGGACCGCCAGCGCAGCGCCGATCAGGCCGTAGAGGAGGCCGATCCAGAAGGTGCGGATCTGGTAGGTGTAGTGGCTGTCGAGCCACGCCTCGCCCTTGCCGCGGCTGATGTAGGCCATCACCACCGCGACGAGGCTCGTGATCGCGACGACGAAGCCGACGAGGTAGAGGACATAGATCACCTGCACGTTGCCGGGGCCGGGATCGAACAGGCCCGGCTCGGGGCGGGGCGCTCCGTTCGACGGCGGCAGGTTCGGTGAGGCGTCGGTCATGATGGGCTCCCTCCCCTCGGGCGGTCAGGCACGCGCCCGGCCTCAGACCCCGGCATACATGCGCCCCGGCTCCAGCACGCCGCGCGGGTCGAACACGTCCTTCAGGCGCCGCGTCACGCCGGCGAGCGCGGGAGGCTGCGGCTCGAACGGATCGACGAGAGCACGCACCTCGCGTGGTGCCTTGATCAGCGTCGCATGGCCGCCGCCGGCGGTGGCGACGGCGGCGCGCAGCGCCGGCGCCCCGGCGTTGGAGAGTGCCTCGGGCAGTGACACCCAGACGAGGCCGCCGGCCCAGTCGAACAGCCAGGCACCGCCGAGCCGCTCGGCCACCGCTGCGATCACCGGCCCGGCGGTCGGCGCCACCGAGACGCGCCAGACGAGCGGATCGCCACGGCCGGCGAGCGGGACGACGTCGCGGATCGCCCGCCACAGCGACCGCGACGCCTCCGCATCGATCGGTGTCGACCGGTGCGGCGCGAGCAGGGCCGAGAGCGAGGCCGCACGGGCCGCGACGGAGAGCGCGATGCCCTCGAGACGCAGCAGCGTCACGGCACCCGCCCCGACGGGGGCACCCGGCAGCGCCGCCGCGACGGCGGCCGGCAGGTGGGCGGCGGCGGAGACGTCGGCCGACGAGCCGAGGGCGGCGGTCATGGCGCGCACCGCCGCAGCGGCGTCGAGGCCGGTGAGCGCCAGCGTCGTCTCGGTCTCCGCCACCGGCAGCACCTTCAGGGTGATGGCGGTGAAGACGGCGAGCGTGCCCCACGAGCCGGAGAGGCCGCGCGACAGGTCGTAGCCAGTGACGTTCTTGACGACGCGGCCGCCGGCCTTGAAGGCCTCGGCGCGCCCGGAGACGGCGTGGATGCCGAGGGTGTGGTCGCGCGCCGCACCCGCCTTGATGCGGCGCGGCCCGGCGAGGTTCGCCGCGAGCAGGCCGCCCAGCGTGCCGCGACCGGCCGGCAGCCCGAACAGCGGGCCGTAGTCGATCGGCTCGAAGGCGAGTTCCTGGCCGTGGGTGGCGAGCAGGGCCGTGATCTCGGCGACCGGCGTGCCGGCCTTGGCGGAGAGCACCAGTTCCTCGGGCTCGTAGAGGGTGACGCCGGAGAGCTGCGACAGGTCGAGGGTGGCCGCCGCCTGTACCGGCCGGCCGATCGACCGCTTCGAGCCGTGGCCGATCACCTCGATCGGCGCGCTCGCGGCGACCGCCGAGGCGACGATGTCGCGCACGTCGTTGTCGTCGCGCGGCGTCAGGATACCGGCGGGGGCGAGGGTCTCAGTGGACGTCACGCGGGCACTCCGATGGGCGTGGCGGCGCGGCGGGTCGGCCGGGTTTCCCCGCGAGCTCCGGACTCGCGGCACCCCCCCTCCGACCGGCTTCGCCGGCCACCTCCCCCGCGAGGGGGGAGGGTTCGCGTCGAGATTTGGGCGAGCGA
>CAMDHY010000173.1 GCA_945898215.1 Pseudoxanthobacter soli DSM 19599
CGAGGCGCTCGACCTCGGCGCGCGGCACGTTGATGTCGACCAGCATGCGGGCGACCTGGCGCGAATCCATCGCCATCGCCTCCTCCGCCACCGCAAGGTCGAGGTGGTGGGCGGCGATGAAGGTGTCAATCATGTCGAAGTCTTCGGCCCTGACCCCGTCCATGACGGCGAGGCGGCCGTTCTCGATCGTGACGGAGGGCCTCGGGTCGTAGGGGCTGCCGTGGGCGCAGAAGCCGGCGTCCGGGTTCTCGCGGGCGAACTTGTCGAGGCGCAGCGGCCGCGCGTCCCAGTCCTCGAAGCGGCGCCAGCGGTTGGCGCCCGGTGTGGCGGCGCCGGGGCTTGCCCTGTCCATCGTTTCTCTCCCGGGCACCGGTAACGGCGCCCCCGTGGTGTCTCTCAGGCCGCCAGCCGCGGCCGCGCCACCTCGACCAGCACCCGGGCGCGGTCGATGGCGCGCGCCAGCGGCCCCTCCGGCGCGACGTCGGTGACGAGCGTGCCGATGTCGGTCCAGCGGCCGTAGACGGCGAGGGCCGGGCGGTCGAACTTGCTGTGGTCGGCGACGATGACGGTGTGGGCGGCGCGCTTCATGAAGGCGCGGTAGACGGCGGCCGCCATCGCGTCGGCGTCGTTGGCGCCGTCGGTGGTGAGGCCGGAGGCGCCGAGGATCGCCCGGTTGGCGTGGAAGCCCTGGACGAAGTCGATGCACTCCGGCCCGAACACCGAGCCCTCGCGGCCGTTGTAGCGGCCGGGGCACATGATGACGGTGATCGTCGGATTGACGGCGAGCACGGTGGCGACGCCGTAGGAATGGGTGATGATCGTCAGATCGTGGCACTCGGCGGCGATGCGACGGGCGACGTGCAGCGTCGTGGCGCCGCCACCGATGGCGACCACCTCGCCGGGGCGCACCAGGGCGGCGGCAGCGACCGCGATCGCCTCGCGCTCGGCAACCATCAAGGCGTGGCGCTCGCTGACGGCCGGCTCGGTTGCAAAGGGGCGGACGGCGCCGCCATAGGTGCGCGAGATCAGGCCGCGCCCCTCGAGCTCGTCGAGGTCGCGCCGGATCGTCTCGGTGGAGACGCCGAGTTCGGCGGCGAGCTCGGAAACACGCAGGGGGTGGCCGACGCGCAGCTCGGCGACGATGCGCTCGTGGCGCTCGCTCTTGGCGAGCCGGGGCTTGTCCAGCATCGCACCTCCCGCCGGCGGCCAGGAGACCGACCGCCTTTGCCCCCGCGTCCTGCCGTGTGGCAAGTTAAACAGGCGCTGTGGTAGGGTCAACAGTGCGCGCGGGCTGGGCCGCCGCCGGGTGGGAGAGGCCGATGACGGGGTGGAAGAGCGCGTTCCGGTCGTTCTACTACGAGGGCGCGCCGGAGCCCGAGGACCCGGTGCTGGTGGCCGGAAAGACGGCGCTCCTCGTCATCGACGTGCAGAACACCTACCTCGACCGGCCCGATCCGGCGACGCTGTCGGGCGCGGAACTCGCCCGCTTTCACGCCTGGACGCCGTTCCACGAGCGCATGCACGGCACGGTGATCCCGACGATCGCGCGGCTCGCCAGTGCCTTCCGGGCGCGCGGCCTCGACGTGCTCTATGCCCGCATCGCCTGCCTCCTGCCGGACGGGCGCGACCGCTCGCTCAGCCAGAAGAAACCGGGCTGGAACAACCTGCTTTTGCCGAAGGACGAGGCGGCGTCGCAGATCGTGCCGGCGATCGGCCCGGTCGGCGCGGAGATCGTCGTGACGAAGACGACGGACAGCGCGCTGACGGGGACGAACCTGCGCCTCGTGCTGGCGAACCTCGGCATCACCCACGTCGTCTGCGTCGGCATCTTCACCGACCAGTGCGTGTCCTCGACGGTGCGCTCGCTCGCGGACGAGAGCTTCGACGTCATCGTCGTCGAGGACGCCTGCGCGGCCGGAACGGACGACCTGCACCGGCGCGAGCTCGAGATCCTCAACATGATCTACTGCAGCGTGATGCGCGCCGAGGAACTCGAGGGCTACCTGCCGGCGGTGTGACAGTTGGCGGACGGCCGAGGGGCAGGCGCGGGTCGAGGCACTCCCTATCCGCAGTCATTCCCGGCCTTGTGCCGGGAACCCAAGCAACGGCGCAGCGAACTCCCCCTACCGCCGATGCTCCACCCGCGGCAGCGTCGCGTGGGTTCCCGGCACAAGGCCGGGAATGACCCCCAGTGTGGGGTGACGTGGCTGCCCCAGCCCGCTCAGTTCATGTTCGGCTGCGGCGCCAGCGGGTTGGCCGGCGCGGACGGCGTCGGCGCGGGAGCGCCGAGCTGCGGGGCCGGCGCGCCGAGGGAGGGCGCCGGCGCACCCGGCAGACCGGCCCCCGGCAGTCCGCCACCGGGAGCGAGCGGGTTCGACGGGGCGGGCAGGCCGCCCGGCGCCGGGGCGCCCGGGGCGGGTGCACCGCCCGGCGACGGGCCGCCGAGGCCGGGCACGCCGGGGCCGCCCGGCGTGCCGAAGCCACCGGGGAAGCCGAGGCCGGCCGGGCCCTGCATCTGGATCGTCGCCGGATCGACCGTCGGCGCGTCGCCCTTGTAGTGCATCACCATGCCCGGGAACATGATCGTCAGCGCCACCATGATGATCTGGATGCAGACGAACGGCACCGCGCCCCAGTAGATCTGCGCCGTCGTCACCGGCGCCATCTCCTTCTTCGTCACCTTGTCGATGTACGGTCTGAGCGGCGCCACCGATCTCAGGAAGAACAGCGCGAAGCCGAACGGCGGATGCATGAAGCTCGTCTGCATGTTGATGCCGAGCAGCACGCCGAACCAGACGAGGTCGATGCCGAGCGCCTCCGCCGCCGGCACCAGGAGCGGCACGATGATGAAGGCGAGCTCGAAGAAGTCGAGGAAGAAGGCGAGCAGGAAGACGAGGATGTTGACGACGATGAGGAAGCCGATCTCGCCGCCCGGCAGGCCGACGAGCAGCTCCTCGACCCACTTGTGGCCGTTCACCCCGTAGAAGGTGAGGCTGAAGACGCGGGCGCCGATAAGGATGAACAGCACGAAGGCGGAGAGCCGCGCCGTGGAATCGACCGCCTGGCGGATCAGGTCGAACTTCAGCCGGCCCTTGGCGAAGGCGAGGATCAGCGCGCCGGTGGCGCCCATCGCGCCGCCCTCGGTGGGTGTGGCGATGCCGACGAAGATGGTGCCGAGCACGAGGAAGATCAGCGCCAGCGGCGGCACCAGCACGATGATGACCTTGGTGGCCATCTCCGACAGGAGGCCGAGCTTCAGCCAGGTGTTGACGACGGCGACGATGTACAGGAGGCCGATCACCGCCGACGTGCCCCAGATCGCGGCGTTGTCGCGCGGCATGTCGGGATAGAGGATGCGAAGCTCCGCCACCGCCGCGCCGGTGAGGATGACGGCGAGGGCGGCCACCATCAGCGTGTTGAAGCGCGGCGCATCGCCGAGCCCGTTGATGCCGAGACGCGAGACGGCGTAGGCGGCGGCGGCGATGCCGACGATGCCGCCGATCACCCAGCGGACGATGTCGGCCGGCGGCTCGGAGAGCAGCCCGATCCCGACGGCGGCGTTCGCCACCATGCCGGACAGCCCGGCGCCGGCGGCGGCGGCGACGATGAACAACAGTACCGCCGACAGCATGCCCTGTCGGGGAATGAGCCGCGGGTCCTCGCGGATCGTGCGCGCCTCCTCGGGCAGCGCCGGCGCGGCTGCCGGGAACAGGATCGTCATGATCATCACGTAGGCGACGTAGAGGCCGGTCAGCACGAGACCGGGGATGAGGGCGCCGGCATACATGTCGCCGACGGAGCGGCCGAGCTGGTCGGCCAGCACGATGAGGACAAGGCTCGGCGGGATGATCTGGGCGAGCGTGCCGGAGGCGGCGATGACGCCGGAGGCGAGCTTCCGGTCGTAGCCGTAGCGCAGCATGATCGGCAGCGAGATCAGGCCCATCGAGATGACGGAGGCCGCGACGACGCCGGTGGTGGCGGCGAGCAGCGCGCCGACGAAGATCACCGCATAGGCGAGGCCGCCGCGGATCGAGCCGAACAGCTGGCCGATGGTGTCGAGCAGGTCCTCCGCCATGCCTGATCGTTCGAGGATCAATCCCATGAAGGTGAAGAACGGGATGGCGAGCAGGGTGTCGTTGTTCATCGTCCCGAAGACGCGCTCGGGCAGCGCCTGCAGGAAGTTGTTCTGGAACAGGCCGAGCTCGATGCCGACGAGGGCGAAGATCAGGCCGTTGGCGGCGAGCAGGAAGGCGACGGGGTAGCCGAGCAGCAGGATGACCACCAGGCTCGCGAACATGATCGGAGCCATGTTGTGGATCAGGAAGTCCGCCATGGGGGGCCTCGAGCGAAACGGCGTGGAATTGCGGGGCGGGGGAGGCGGCGGCGGGCGCGGTTAGTGCGCGCCTTCACCACTCTCGTAGGGCTCGGGGATGTCGCCGCGGATCACCGCGATGCGCTTGATCAGCTCCGAGACGCCCTGCAGTGCCAGCAGGAAGAAGCCGGCCGGCACCAGGAACTTCGCCGGCCACAGCGGCAGGCCGCCGGCGTTCAGCGACTGCTCGTCGACCTCCCAGGAGCGCAGGAAGAACGGCCAGGAATCGATGACCATCAGGAGGCAGAACGGCAGCAGGAAGAACAGATGGCCGAAGACGTCGATCCAGTCGCGCGTGCGCTTCGAGAAGTTCGAGACGACGACGTCGATGCGGATGTGGCCGTTGCGCATCAGCGTGTAGGAGGCGCACAGCATGAAGACGGCCCCGAACAGGAACCACTGGGCTTCCAGCCAGGCGTTCGACGAGACCGAGAAAGCCTTGCGGACGATGGCGTTGCCGGCGCTGATCAGCACCGCCACCAGGATCAGCCAGCGGGCGGCGAGCCCGATCTTCAGGTTGACGAAATCGATCGCTCGGCTGAGCGCCAGGAGTGGAGCCACGGGCGTTTTCCCTCTGGTCGGGTTCCGGCGGCAGTTTCGCCTTGTCACGGCCCGGTCTGTAACGAAATTCGACGGCTCCATAACACACGCCCTCGCGCGGCGCGATGCAAGCGGTGTCGGACTTTCGGAGAAGGGAATGCGACGTGGCCGGCAGGTACCCGCCCGCCGCGGCGAGGGCGCCCGGCGGGTAAATGGACCGCTTTGACGGCGTAGGGTGAGGCGCGGGTGGGCGTTAGTCGGGATATCGACCGGCGGCCCTGCGCGCGCCGGTGTCGTGATGGGAGCCGAATGACATGATCCGCCTTTCCACGCTCGTCGTCGCCGCCGCGGCGGCCGCCTTCGCCGCCACCCCGGCCGCCTTCGCCGACGACGCGGCGAAGAAGGACCGCACCGAGGTGATGTTCAAGAAGCTCGACGCCAACGGCGACGAGGTGATCGAGAAGGTCGAGTTCGACGCGCCGCGGGTGAAGATCTTCGAGCGCATCGACAAGGACAAGGACGGCCGCATCACCATGGAGGAGATCGAGGTCCTGGCCGACAAGCGGGCGAAGCGGGCCGACTGGTCGGACGAGAAGAAGGCGAAGTGGATCGCCCACATGGGCGTGACGACACCGCAGGGGATGACGCGCGAGGAATTCCTGGCGCAGAAGTCGGTGTTCACCCGCATCGACACCGATGGCGACGGCAAGATCACGGTGACCGAGGTGAAGGCCTACGGCGACAAGCAGGCGGAGCGCCGGGCCAAGCGGGCGGCCAAGCAGGAGCAGAAGCAGCAGGCCGCCGCGACCGGTGCCGCCGCGACCGGTGCCGCCGCGAGCGGTGCTGCGGCCACCACGGGCGCTGCTGCGACCGCGGGCGCCGCGCCGGCCGCCGACGAGGCCGACGACGCCGATCTCGACACTGCGCTCGACGCCGACGACGGCACCGACGGCTGAGCGACCGCCACCGGCGCGCCCGCGGGGGCGCGTCGGCCGGGGGGAAGGAATGGAACTTCGCATGCTCCGCACCGTTGCGACCGCAGCCGCGGGCCTCGATATCGCCTCTCACGGCTTGTTCGCCGCCACGCCGTCGGCTAGGGCGAGGGCCACCGCGACGTTGCGAGGGTCCGGCCGGGTGGCCGGCCGGGGGGCCGAGCTGTCAGCCGTCGAGCCAGACGATCCCGATCTGCCGCTGATCGCCGCCGTCGCCGGTGGCGACCAACGCGCGCTCGCCCAACTGGTGCGCCGCCACGGGCCGCGGTTGCGGGCGCTCGCGAGTGGCTACTCGGCGGCCGCCGCCGATGCCGACGACGTCGTGCAGGAGACCTTCTTCACCGTCTGGCGGACAGCCGGCCGCTTCGAGGCGCGCGGCGTCAAGGTGTCGAGCTGGATCACCCGCATCGCCGTCAACCGCTGCATCGACCTGGAACGACGCCGCAAGTTGCGCCGGCTGGTCGGTCTCGAGGACGCCGCCGAGGTGCGCGAGGGCGGTGTGGGGGCCGATCGCGACCTCGACGGGCGGCGGACGCTCGCGGCGGTCCTCGACGACATCCGCGCTTTGCCGGCGCGCCAGCGCGCGGCGATCCTGCTCGCCGCCGACGGCGAGAAATCGAATATCGAGATCGCCGATGCTCTCGGTGTCTCGCTGGGTGCGGCAGAGCAGCTTCTGGTACGGGCGCGGCGGACGCTGCGCGACCGCCTGGCGGCGCGTGAAGCGGGTCAGGACAGAACGGGGGAAACACGACGATGACCGGCATGAGCCTCGGCTTCGAGGCGTTCCGCGACCTTCTCGATCGTCACGGCGCCGTGACGGGCCGCTGGCCGGCGGACGTTCGCCCGGCGGCCGAGGCGCTGATGGCC
>CAMDHY010000174.1 GCA_945898215.1 Pseudoxanthobacter soli DSM 19599
GCCGAGGACGTCGCCGGCGCGCTCGCCGGGCTCGTCTCGGTGTTCGTCCGCGAGCCGGAGTTCGTCGGCCAGACGAAGGAGCGCCTCGCCACCGCCGACGCCGCGCGCCTGGTCGAGGCGGCGCTGCGCGACCCGTTCGACCACTGGCTCGTCGACGACGCGGCGCGTGCCGGCCTGATCCTCGAGCGCCTCGTCGAGCGCGCCGAGGATCGCCTCAGGCGGCGGCAGGAGAAGGAGATCGCCCGGCGGGCGCCGACGCGGCGGCTCCGGCTGCCCGGCAAGCTCGCCGACTGCACGACGAGCACGGCGGCCGGCACCGAGATCTTCATCGTCGAGGGCGATTCGGCCGGCGGCTCGGCGAAGCAGGCGCGCGACCGCAACACCCAGGCGGTGCTGCCGCTGCGCGGCAAGATCCTCAATGTCGTCAGCGCCGGCCGCGACAAGCTCGGCCAGAACCAGCAGCTCGCCGATCTCGTCACGGCGCTCGGCTGCGGCACCCGCGGGCACTACCGAGAGGCGGACCTTCGCTACGAGAAGGTCATCATCATGACGGACGCCGACGTCGACGGCGCCCACATCGCGGCGCTGCTCGTCACGTTCTTCTGGCGCGAGATCCCCGAGCTCGTCCGGCAGGGCCACCTGTTCCTCGCCGTGCCGCCGCTCTACCGGCTGACGCAGGGGACGAAGACGCTCTACGCCCGCGACGACGCCGAGCGCGAGCGGCTGATCGCCAAGGTCTTCGACAAGCGCGGCAAGGTCGACGTCGGCCGCTTCAAGGGCCTCGGCGAGATGCTGCCGGCGCAGCTGCGCGAGACGACGATGAACCGCGCCACCCGCACGATGCTGCGCGTCGAGGTGCTGGAGGGCGTCGCCGCCGACACGGCCGAGGCGGTCGAGCGGCTGATGGGGACGAGCGCCGACGCGCGCTTCCGCTTCATCCAGGAACACGCGCAGTTCGCGCGCGATCTCGACATCTGAGGCGCGGCGACGGGGCTCGGTGCCGATCCGTCGCGGACGCCGGCGAAGCGAGCGGAGCTTACGTGTCAGCGTTCCCTTCTCCCGCAATGGCGGGAGAAGGTGGCCCGCAGGGCCGGATGAGGGCCGGCGCACGAAGTGCGTCGGAATCCAGCGGTCCCAAATCTATGTTTGAGACGCCCTTCCGCGCGTTCCGCGCGGCCCTCATTCGCCCTTCGGGCACCTTCTCCCGCGATGGCGGGAGAAGGAAGAGCACCTCCCGCGTCGCGGGAGGCGCTCAGTCGTCGCCCCTCGCCATGCGGGCGAGGAGGTTGCGTTCGACGGAGCGGATGTGGGTGCGCATCGCCGCCGCCGCGGCGGTCGCGTCGCGGTCGGCGATGGCGGCGACGATCGCCTCGTGTTCCTCGAAGCTGTGGTGGGCGGGATCGGGCTTCACCGGGTTGTAGCGCAGGCGCCCCCAGGTGACGGCGCGGCGCACCGCGGTCAGCGTGTCGAGCAACCCGAGCAGGAGCGCGTTGCCGGTCGCTTCGCCGACCGCACGATGGAAGCGGTTGTCCCACGCCTCGTACTGTCGCCACGTCTCGGCCTGGCGCGAGCGGGCGATGCAGGCGTGCAGTTCGGCGATGTCTCCGGACGTCGCGTGCAGGGCGGCGAGGCGCGCCATCTCCGGCTCGATCGTCAGCCGCGCCTGCATCACCTCCGACGGGTTGGTGCGGCGCGTCATGGCGGCGACGTCGGCGACGGTGTCGACGGGGCGGGCGCCGACGAAGGTGCCCTTGCCGACATGGCGCCAGATGATGCCCTCGGCCTCGAGATCCGCCAGCGCCTTGCGCAACTCCGCCCGCGAGACGCCGAGGCGCCCGGCGAGGTCGCGCTCCGGCGGCAGGCGACCGTCGGCGCTGATGGCCGCTCCGGCGAGGAAGTCGCGCAGTCGTGCGTCGGCGGTCGCCGCAGCAGCGGCACCGACGTCTGGCGGGGTGACCATTTCGACCAATCTCTGCATTGGTTTCTTATGGCGTGGGAATGCGCGGCGGTCAAGGCGGAGATGACGGGGGTCTGGAACTGGGGCGCCACGCGTCCGGGACGGGGGCGGTGGTCGCCCGTCGCCAATGGCCTCGGGGCAGACGCGCGCCGCACTTCCCTTCTCCCGGCCCCGGCCGGGAGAAGGTGCCCGAAGGGCGGATGAGGGCCGCGCCGCCTGGCGGCGCGGAAGCGACGGTGGACGTGGGCCGTGACACGGATCTGCGCAAGGCCCGACGGCGCGGTGATCTCGGAAAAATGACTTTTTAACAAAGGTTTATCGCCCGGTTCTTCCGACGCGCTCACGCGCGTCGGCCCTCATCCGCCCTGCGGGCACCTTCTCCCAGCGGTGCTGGGAGAAGGGGGAGAGCGACGGTGCGCGCTTCTAGTCTGAAGAGGCATTCGCGGCCGGCCCCGCGCCTTCGTTTCGATATCCCCTGCGGTCGCGGCATGGACGATCGCCGCCGATCGCGAGCGACCGCTATCACCGAGCGCACCCATTTCGCCCGGGCTCGGTTCATCGCTCTTGACGGCCGGCCCTGGATCAATCACAAACCAATCCAATAAAGGTTGAAATTGTGCCGTCCCGCGAGCCCTCCGGCTCGTGAGAAGACGCCACATCCTGGGGAGGACGAAGATGCTGAACAGCCTGTCCCTGCTGCGCCGTTTCGCCGGCGGCACGCTCGTCGCGGCGGCGCTCGCGCTGCCGTCGGCGGCGTCGGCCGACACCATCCGCATCGCCTTCGGTGACATCGCCACCGTCGAGTCCCTGCACTTCCTGGCCGCCGTCGAGCGCGCCAAGGAAAAGGGCGTCGACATCGAGATGACCTTCTTCAAGTCCGAGGACGTCGCCGCCCAGGCGGTCGTCAGCGGCGACGCCGATGTCGGCGTCGGCACGCCCTATGCCCTCATCCAGAAGGTGAAGGCGCCGATCCGGGTGTTCCTGCAGCTCTCGACGCTGCGCTTCTACCCGATCGTCAATGCCGAGGCCTACAAGACCTGGAAGGACCTCGACGGCCAGGAGGTCGCCGTGCACGCCCGCGGCTCCGGCACCGAGGCGATCATGAAGCTGATGGCCGAGCGCGAGGGCATCAAGTACTCGAACATTTCCTACGTGCCGGGAGCCGAGGTGCGCGCGGGCGCGCTGCTGCAGGGCAACGTCAAGGCGTCGATCGTCGACAGCCCGAACCGCAACATGCTGATGGAGAAGGCGCCCGGCAAATTCATCGTGCTGCCGCTCGGCGACGTGAAGGCGAGCGACGAGGCGCTCTACGCCAACACCAAGTTCCTCGAGGAGCATCAGGCGGCGGTCGACATCCTCGTCGAGTCGATCCTGCAGACCTGGCGCGACGTGCAGGCGAACCCCGACGTCGTCGTCGAGTGGCGCGAGAAGTACGGCCTGCTCGCCGATATCCCGGACGACATGGCGGCCGAGATCAAGCCGTACTTCAAGGACCTGTCGGACGGAAAGGCGCTGCCGCTGAACGGCGGCGGCGCGGCGGCGGCGAAGGACGACATCGCCTTCTACTCGCTCGCCGGCCAGATCGAGGGCGACCCGGCGACGCTCGACGTGGCGACGTTCTGGGATGTCGGCCCGGTCGATCGCGCCGTCGCCAAGCTCGGCGCCCAGTGAGGCGCCGGGGATGACGGCACCCGTTCGCCTCGACGGGCACACGGCCGGCGCACTCGGCGCCGGCCAGGTGGCGGCGGCGCCGGCGCGACGCGCCTCGTTCGATCGGCCGATCCTGTGGCGCATCCTCTCCGTGGCTCTCGTGCTGGGTGTGTGGGAGATCGCCGGGCAGATCCCGATCAACTTCGCCTTCCCGCCGTTCTCGGAAGTGTTCGCCGCCTTCCTGCGCATGATGGCCGACGGCAGCCTGCCCGCCGCCTATGCCGAAACGCTGAAGCCGCTCGTCATCGGCGTGGTGATCTCGACCGTGCTCGGGGTCGGGCTCGGCGTGGCGATGGGGCTGTCGCGCCTGTCCGAATGGCTGGTGGCGCCGGTGTTCATCGTGCTGCAGGCGGCGCCGATGGCGGCGCTGGTGCCGCTCCTCACCTTCGTCTACGGCATCGGCCTGCTGTCGAAGACGCTCGCCGTCATCCTGCTGGCGCTGCCCGTGATCGCCCTCAACGGCTACAAGGCGATCCGCAACGCCAACCCGACGCTCGTCGCCATGTGCAAGTCCTTCCTCGGCACCCGGCGCCAGCAGATCGTCAAGGTGATCATCCCCGACGCGACGCCAGTGATCTTCGCCGGCCTCCGCCTCGGCGTCGCCGCCGGCTTCATCGGCGTGATGCTCGCCGAGCTTCTGATCACGCCGACCGGCATCGGCGACCTCATCACCTACCATCGCTCGGTCGCGGACTATGCCGAGATGTACGCCGCGGTCGCCTCGATCGTCGTGCTCTCGGCGCTGACGCTGGCCGCCCTGCAGGCCTTCGAGGTGCGCGTGCTGCGGCCCGAGAAGAGGGGCTCGTGACAGCCATGGCCGACACCGCCACCCTCACCCGCCCCGCCGGTCCGGCGGCCGCCGCGAAGCCCGACGCCGCCGTGTCGGTGCGCGGCATCTGCAAGACCTACACCGACGTCGAGGCGCTGCGCGGCATCGACCTCGACATCGAGCGCGGCAAGCTGACGACGCTGCTCGGTCCGTCCGGCTGCGGGAAGACGACGCTCTTGAAGATCATCGCCGGCCTCATCGATCAGACGAGCGGCGAGGTTCTCGTCAACGGTCGCGCCGTCCGGGGCCCCGGGCCGGAGCGCGCCTTCGTGTTCCAGGACTTCGCCCTCCTGCCGTGGGCGACGGTGATGCGCAACGTCGCCTTCGGCCTCGAACTGCGCGGCGCTTCGAAGACAGAGCGCGAGGAGAAGGCCCGGCACTACATCGCCGAGGTCGGCCTCGCCGGCTTCGAGGACAAGTATCCGCACGAGCTCTCCGGCGGCATGCGCCAGCGCGTCGGCCTCGCCCGGGCGCTCGCCGTCGACGCCGACGTGCTGATGCTCGACGAGCCGTTCTCGGCCGTCGACGAGCAGACGCGGCGGAAGTTCCAGGAGGACCTGATCCGCCTGCGCGAGGTCGAGAAGAAGACCTTCCTGTTCGTCACCCATTCGATCGAGGAGGCGGTCTACGTCTCCGACCGCATCGTGCTGTTGTCGCGCCGGCCCGGCCGCATCTCCGAGATCATCGAGCCGAAGGTCGACCACCGCGCCTCCCCCGACGAGATCCGCCGCGACCCGCACTATCTCGACACGGTGGAATCGATCTGGCAGGGCCTTCGGAACTACGTCGAATGAGCGCGCACGCGAAGCCGGAGGGCAGGCCATGACGATCGCAGGATGGCGCGTGCCGATGATGGCGTCGCTCCTCGTCTGGCTGGTGCTGTGGGAGATCGTCGGGCGGACGGGGGCGGTGTTCCTGATCCCGCCGGTAACCGGCATCGTCGAGGCGGGGATCCGACTGGTACAGACCGGCACCTGGCAGCAGGCGACGTTCGACACGCTTCGCAGCTACGGCCTCGGGATGGCGTTGGCGATCGGCATCGGCGTGCCGCTCGGCGTGCTGATGGGGCGCTCGAAGCCGGCCGACAAGCTCCTCGGCATGTGGGTGAACCTGTTCGTCTCGGCGCCGCTGTCGGCCCTGGTGCCCGTGCTGATGATCCTGTTCGGCATCGGCGAGAAGACGGTGGTGGCGACGGTGTTCCTGTTCGCGGTGTGGATCATCGCCCTCGACACGCGGGCGGGAATCCTGCACGTCCCGAAGTCGCTCGAAGAGATGGGACGCAGCTACCTCGCCTCGCCCGTCCAGCTCTACGGCAAGATCATCCTCTGGGCGGCGCTGCCGGAGATCCTCGCCGGCATCCGCCTCGGCCTCATCCGCGGCGTCAAGGGCGTCGTCATCGGCCAGCTGCTGGTGTCGATCCTCGGCTATGGCGCGCTGTTCGAGCTCTACTCGCGCTCCTTCGACATGGAGCACTTCTGGGCGATCACCTTCATGCTGTTCGCCGCGGCGATGCTGTTGTCGTCCATCGTCGAAGCCTTCGAAAAACGCATAGAATACTACGCAGGAGCTCGCTGACATGAACGTCCAAGTCTCGACCGCGCACCGGTTCGTCTTCGATCCGGCGCCGCAGCCGACGCTGCCCGTGCGCGGCACGGACCTGTTGTTCCCGATCCACCGCATCTACTGCGTCGGTCGCAACTACGCCGAGCACGCGATCGAGATGGGGCACGACCCGAACCGCGAGGCACCGTTCTTCTTCCAGAAGAACCCAGACACCATTGTGCCGGACGGCGGCACCTTCCCCTATCCGAGCGCCACCAAGGACGTCCATCACGAGATGGAAATGGTCGTGGCGATCGGCAAGGACGGCATCGACATCCCGCTCGACAAGGCCCTCGACCACGTCTTCGGCTACGCCGTCGGCCTCGACATGACGCGGCGCGACCTGCAGGGCGAGGCGAAGAAGCTCGGCCGCCCGTGGGAAGTCGGCAAGGCCTTCGAGGCCTCCGCCCCGTGCGGCGAGATCGTCCGGGCGTCCGAGATCGGCCACCCGGCGAAGGGTGCCGTCTGGCTCGACGTCAACGGCGTGCGCAAGCAGACCGGTGATCTCGACCAGCTGATCTGGAAGGTGCCGGAGATGATCTCCTACCTCTCCGGCCTGTTCGAGCTG
>CAMDHY010000175.1 GCA_945898215.1 Pseudoxanthobacter soli DSM 19599
CCGGCGAACATCGCCATCCTCAACCGCTGCGCCCTCAACATCGCCAGAGCCATCGACGACCCGAAGACCCCGACCCGCCGTCGCTTCAAGCGCTGCGCCTGGGAGGACGACTACCTCCTCAACGCCCTCGCCCAAATGCGATAGCCCTGGGCTCGGCCGGGAGGAGGCCGACGCCCTGAGGGAGTTGCTGGACGCCTGGATCGATGCGCACGGCGACCGCGTGCAGCACAAGGGCAACGACCGCGTCTTCGGGGCGGAACACCTTTCGCCCGCCATCGCCGCCTTCAAGCACGACGCCGCCCTCGAGGACATCGCCTCCGCCTACATGGGCAGCGAGCAGAAGGCCCTCTTCACGCTAGGCATCCGGCTCCGCGCCGCTCAAGGGAAGAAGACGCGATCCGGCGGCCGCTGGCACCGGGATCGCAGGGGACGCCAGTTCAAGAGCCTCGTCTATCTCACCGACTGCGTGCGCCGGAACGGCGCCTTCTGCATCGTCCGCCGGTCCGCCAGTCCGGAGCCCTTCAACGATGCCATCGCCGCCACCGGCTTCTCCTTTCCGGACGTGCGCTGGGACGACGACGAGATCGAGCCGTTCCTGGCGCAGCTCGGTGACGAGGTGGTGCCGATCGAGGGCGAGGCGGGAACGCTGGTGATGTTCGATTCCTCCCTCATCCACAGCGGGCTTCCCATCCGCGCCGGCCACCGTTACGCCCTCACCAACTACTACTACGCCGCCGACGAGATCGATCTCGTCAGGATGGCCGAGAAGTTCTCGCCTTCGGTGCGTCCGTTCGAGATGCCCCGCTTCGGATATACAGCCTGAGCTCAGCTCCCCCCGCGCTCGCACCGAGCGTGAGACCCGAACCGCGGCCACGCCGGCCGCCCCGCCACCGGATCGCCCGACCATGTCCTCCGTTTCGCCCGCCGCCGCCGCCGCCTCGCCCCCGCCCTTTTCCGTCCGGCCCGTCCTGCCGATCGTGCTGGAGAACGCCGTCGTCCGGCTCGAGCCGCTCGAGGAGCGTCACCGCGCGGCCCTTCTGGCGCTCGGCGAGGACAAGCGGGTGTGGGGGATCGTGCAGTTGCCGGCCGGCGGCCTGCCGGCCTATCTCGACACCGCCTACGCGCTCGCCGCGCCGAACGTGCACGTGCCGTTCGTCGTCGTCCGCCGCAGCGACGAGGCCGTGATCGGCATGTCGCGGATGTTCGACATCCGCCCGGAGCACGGCGCCCTCGAGATCGGCTACACCTGGTACGCCCCCGAGGCGCACGGGACGCTGGTCAACCCCGCCGCGAAGCGGCTCCTGCTCGGCTATGCCTTCGACCTCGGCTTCGAGCGGGTCCAGTTGAAGACCGACCTGCGCAACAAGCAGTCGCAGGCGGCGATGGCGAAGCTCGGCGCCACCCGCGAGGGCGTGCTGCGCCACCAGTTGCGCCTGCCGGACGGCCGCTGGCGGGACTCGGTGTTCTTCTCGATCCTCGCGGAGGAGTGGCCGTCGGTGCGCGAGCGTCTCGACGCGCGGCTCGCCGCGGGGCAAGCCTAGCGGTGCATGGGAAGGCTCCGCGGTCGACCACACGGAAATCCCGTTGAACGCCCCCTTGGAACGTCGCCTGCCAGGCTTCCCCAATGCTCACGAAACCGTGAACGCGGCTCCGCGGCGCGCTTGTTCGGCCCCGTCCGTCTCCCCATAATGCCGTCGCGATGAAGCTCGATTCAAAACTCTTCGACCGCATCCGCATCAAGCCGGACCCGGCGCGCCGCGAGCGCGACGGGCTGCCGCCGTGCGAGTGGCCGGGTTGCGGCGAGCGCGCGCCCCACCGGGCGCCGATGGGCCGCCACCGCGAGGGCGAGTACCATCGCTTCTGCCTCGAGCACGTGAAGCAATATAATCAGTCCTACAACTACTTCGCCGGCATGAGCGACGCCTCGGTGGCGGCCTTCCAGCGCGATGCCCTGACCGGCCACAGGCCGACCTGGAAGGTCGGCGTCGACCAGGCCGGCTCGCGCCAGGCCGCCTCGAAGCGGGCGACGGCCAAGACGACGCGGGACCCCTTCGACCTGTTCGGGGGCGGCCGCGCCCCGGCGCCGGAACAGCCGGAGACGGCGCGCCCGGTGAGCGCCATCGTGCGGCGCGCCCTCGACACCTTCGACATCGAGGCGTCGGCGACGGCCGTGGAGATCAAGGCGCGCTACAAGCTCCTGGTGAAGCGCCACCACCCCGACGCGAACGGCGGCGACCGTGCATCCGAGGAGCGGCTGCGACAGGTGATTCAGGCTTACGGCGTGCTCAAGGGCGCGGGATTCTGCTAAGAGGCTGAACGATCGGGCACCTCCCTGCCCGCCAGATAACGGAAGATGAGCCCCCGCGCCTGGCGACGGGCGCGACGGAGGACCGATGACGACCGCGACCGCCCACGACAGCGCCACCCTGCCGGACATGAAGATCTCGGTGCGCCAGGTGTTCGGCATCGATTCCAACCTGGAGGTGCCGGCCTATTCCGAGCCGGCCGGCCACGTTCCGGACCTCGATCCGGACTACCTGTTCGACCGCCAGACGACGCTCGCTATCCTCGCCGGCTTCGCGCACAACCGCCGCGTCATGGTCACCGGCTACCACGGCACCGGCAAGTCGACCCACATCGAGCAGGTCGCCGCCCGCCTCAACTGGCCGTGCGTGCGCGTCAACCTCGACAGCCACATCAGCCGCATCGACCTCGTCGGCAAGGACGCCATCGTCGTGCGCGACGGCCAGCAGGTGACGGAGTTCCGCGACGGCATCCTGCCGTGGGCGCTGCAGACCAACACCGCCCTCGTCTTCGACGAATACGACGCCGGCCGGCCGGACGTGTTGTTCGTGATCCAGCGCGTGCTCGAGCTGCAGGGCCGGCTGACGCTGCTCGACCAGAACCGCGTCATCCGCCCGCACCCGGCCTTCCGGCTGTTCGCCACCGCCAACACCGTCGGCCTCGGCGACACCTCGGGCCTCTATCACGGCACCCAGCAGATCAACCAGGGCCAGATGGACCGCTGGTCGATCGTCGTGACGCTGAACTACCTGCCGCACGACAAGGAGGTCGACATCGTGCTGGCGAAGGCGCCGCAGCTGCGCACCGGCCCCGGCCGCGAGACGGCCTCGCGCATGGTCCGCCTCGCCGACATGACGCGCAACGCCTTCATGAACGGCGACATCTCCACCGTCATGAGCCCGCGCACGGTGATCACCTGGGCGGAGAACGCCGAGATCTTCGGCGATCTCGGCTTCGCGTTCCGGCTGACCTTCCTCAACAAGTGCGACGAGCTCGAGCGCCCGCTGGTGGCGGAGTTCTACCAGCGCTGCTTCGGCACCGAGCTGCCGGAGTCGTCCGCCAACGTCGTGATGAGCTGAGCGGCGCACGCGCGGGACACTTGGCGCCGGGATGGCGATGCAGGCGATCTTCGAGGACGAGCACCTGAAGGTGACGGTCGTGCCCGGGTCTACCGGGCGCGCCACCGTTTCCTTCACCGGCATCGGCCTGCAGATGCACGGCCAGCCGGTGGAGGAGTTCGCCCGCACGCTCGCCGAGATCGATGACGGCGGCACCCGCCTCTTCGTCATCGACAAGCAGCGCACCTGGTACGAGCGCACCCACGAAGCGGTGGTGCGCGTGCTGTCGTCGCGGCTCGCCGACCACGACGACGTCTGCTTCATCGGCAACAGCATGGGTGGCTTCGGCGCCCTGCTGTTCGCCGGGGTGCTGCCGCGGGTGCGGGCGACCATCGCCTTCGTGCCGCAGTTTTCCGTCACGCCGCGCGTCACCCTCGGCAACGAGACGCGCTTCGCGCGCTTCACCGACCGGATCGAGTCGTTCGCCCTCGATCACGCGCTGCATTTCGGCGCCGGGACGGCGAAGCACCACCTGGTCTTCGGCGGTGACGCCGACGCCTGGCACATCGCCCGCTTCGATGAACGGCTGAAGACCGAGGACGAGATGCTGATCATGGGTTCGTCGGGCCACAACTCGGCGGCCGTGCTGCGCAAGACGGGGCTGCTGGCGCCGCTGTTGCGCGACGTCGTCGGCGAGGACCGCGGGCTCGCCCCGACGGTGGCGCGGCTGCGGGCGCTCGACGTGCCCTGCCGGCTGCGGACGGGCGAGACTGTCGAGGAGAGGGTCTGAAGCGATGGCATCCTCACGCGACCAGTCGCCGACGGAGCCCTTCAAGCGGGCGGTGACGGCCACGATGCGGGCGATCGCCCGCGCGCCGGAGCTCGACGTCACCTTCGCCACCGACCGGCCGGGCCTGTCCGGCGGCCGCGCCCGGCTGCCCGAGCCGCCGCGCCGGCCGACGGCCCGCGACGTCGCGGTGCTGCGTGGCCTCGGCGATTCGATCGCGCTCCGCCTCGCCTGCCACGACGCCAAGCTGCACCGGACGCTGTCGCCGGAAGGCCGCGCCGCCCGCGCCGTCTATGACGCCGTCGAGCAGGCGCGCTGCGAGGCGGTCGGCGCCCGGCGCATGGCCGGCGTCGCCCGGAACCTCGATGCGATGGTCGAGGACCGCTACCACCGCGGCAACTATGCCGACGTCACCGATCGCGCCGATGCGCCGCTCGAGGACGCCGTCGCCCTGATCGTGCGCGAGCGCCTGACCGGCATGCCGCCGCCCGCGGCTGCCGGCAAGCTCGTCGAGCTCTGGCGCGACTTCATCGAGGACAAGGGCGGCGGCGTGCTCGACCGGCTGCCGCGCTCGCTCGAGGACCAGCGCGCCTTCGCCAGCGTCATCCGCGACCTCCTCACCTCGCTCGACATGGGCGAGGAGCTCGGAGACCAGAGCGAGGACGACGAGGACGAGGGCGAGAGCGACGACAACTCCGACACCAACGCCGACGAGAGCGAGGCGCAGTCGGGCGAGAGCGAGTCCTCGGAAGCCGCCGCGGCCGAGGAGAGCGAGGCCGGCGAGGTCGAGGAGCAGGAGGGCGAATCCGAGGGCGCCGAGGCCGTCGAGCGCGATGCGCAGGAGGACGACGGCGCCGATCCGCGCGAGGCGGGCGAGACGCCGCGCAACGACACCCCCTTCTCCAACCGCCGGCCGGAGATCGACTACAAGGTCTACACGGCGAAGTTCGACGAGACGGTTCGGGCGGAAGACCTCTGCGACGCCGCCGAGCTCGACCGGCTGCGCGGCTTCCTCGACAAGCAGATCGCCCACCTGCAGGGCGTCGTGGCGCGGCTCGCCAACCGCCTGCAGCGCCGGCTGATGGCACAGCAGAACCGCTCGTGGGAGTTCGACCAGGAGGAGGGCTGGCTCGACAGCGCCCGCCTCACCCGTATCATCACCGACCCGATGCAGCCGCTCGCCTACAAGCGCGAGCGCGACACCTCGTTCCGCGACACCGTCGTGACGCTGCTCCTCGACAATTCCGGCTCGATGCGCGGCCGGCCGATCACGGTCGCCGCCACCTGCGCCGACATCCTCGCCCGCACGCTCGAGCGCTGCGGCGTCAAGGTCGAGATCCTCGGCTTCACGACGCGCGCCTGGAAGGGCGGGCAGTCGCGCGAGGCCTGGCTGCAGGCGGGCAAGCCCGCCGGCCCCGGCCGCCTCAACGACCTCCGCCACATCGTCTACAAGGCCGCCGACGCGCCATGGCGGCGCGCCCGCCGCAACCTCGGCCTGATGATGCGCGAGGGGCTCTTGAAGGAGAACATCGACGGCGAGGCGCTCGCCTGGGCGCACAACCGCCTGCTCGCCCGCCCCGAGGCGCGGCGCATCCTGATGATGATCTCCGACGGCGCCCCGGTCGACGACTCCACCCTGTCGGTGAACGCCGGCAACTATCTGGAGCGCCACCTGCGCGCCGTCATCGAGGAGATCGAGACGCGCTCGCCGGTGGAGCTCATCGCCATCGGCATCGGCCACGACGTGACCCGCTACTACCGCCGCGCGGTCACCATCGTCGACGCCGACGAACTCGCCGGCGCGATGACCGAACAGCTCGCCTCGCTGTTCGAGGAGAAGCCAGGCGGCGGCGGGGGCGCGGCACGGGGCGCCGGGCGACGAATGCACTGAGGGGCAAAGGAAGCCATCCGCGCAACCTGTGTCGTTGCTGACTTCCCGCACCGACTTCGTCGTCGCCTGCAACTTTGGCCACCGACTCAAGACTCTGAAGGGCCCCACACCCTACGAGTTCATCTGCAAGAAGGTGGACGATCGAGCCCGAGAGGTTCAAGCTTGACCCGATCCATCAAATGCCGGGACTGAACGTCTAACCGGCAATCGCCGATCACCACCTCAGCCACACCGCGCTGTGGCACAAGACCCCATACCGGACCCAGTCGCGTCTTTTCAGAGGCCTAGACGGGTTCGCCGTACTGTATTATAAATTCTATAAGAAAACTGATGGATGCGCGCAGCATGAACAAGCGCTGTGTGCAATGCGCTCGCGCAAAGGCCCAAGCATATCGCACATGCGCAAATGGCCTGCCCCCCTTGAAGTGGTCCTCCCTGAGGTATGGGTTTTGAGCCCTATTGGAGGACGGACAGATGGCGAGGAAGCGGCATAGGCCCGAGGAGATAGTCACGAAGCTTCGGCAGGTTGAGGTCCTGACGGCGCAGGGCAAGTC
>CAMDHY010000176.1 GCA_945898215.1 Pseudoxanthobacter soli DSM 19599
CGTGTCGGCGAGAAGTCGGACTCGATCCGCACCGTCGGCCCGAAGCTGCCGTTGTCACCCACCATCACCAGCGCGATGCCGGTGAGGTCGAGGGTCTCGATGGTCTTGCGGTTCTTCGACAGCGTGGCGCGGCCGATGCCCTCGAGGAAACGCCCGATCTCGACGTCGGCCGACTCCAGCATGCCGTTGATCAGGCCACGCGGCGACACGGCGGCGAGACAGTTGTAGGGATCCTGCATGCCGCCACGGACCAGCTGGTTCGGCGCCGGCTGCAGCGGCGTGTGCATCGAGTTGTAGCTGACCGTGAGCATCTTCTTGCCCTTGGTGGCGGTCCACCAGTCGACGGCATTGTCACTCTGCACGGTCGTCATGTACCGGCGGATGGTCTCCTGGTCCGTGCACTGAGGCGCGGCATAGGGAGAGCGCGCCTTGTTCAGCGTCACCTGCGGCCAGACATAATAGGCGTTGTCGACACTGAAGGCCGACTTCTCCGGCTTGTCGGCGCCGCAGCGCTCGCCGGGCGTGAAGATGCCGCCGGTCTGCAGGCAGGTCTCGGACGGCGTCGTCTGCGGCCGGGCGTTCTGCTCGCGGATGTACTCGCAGGAGATCTTGTTGTTCGCGCCGAGCGAATAGCAGGCGCCGTTCTCGGTGGTCTGGAAGAAGCCGCAGGTCTGGCTACCCGTCGGGTCGACGCCGCCCGCCGTGTAGTCGGTCGACGGTGGTCCGGGGGTCAGGTTGCCGATGAAGGCATCGAAGCCGCGGGTCGAGGGGGCGCAGGTGCCGGCCGGGTCGTTCTCGTCGCCGAGATGGTACTTGCCGACCATCGCGCTCTTGTAGCCGACGTCGCTCAGGAGCCGCGGCAGCGTCGCCTCGAAGGACGACAGGTAGGTCTGCGGGATGTGGTTGTCGACGATCGCGTTGTCGACGCCGGTGCGCAGCGGATAGCGGCCGGTGAAGAAGGTGGCGCGGGTCGGCGAGCACTGCGGCATCGCCCAGGCGTTGGAGAAGCGCACGCCCTGCTCGGCGATCTTGGCGAGGTTCGGCATCTTCGGCGGCGTCTCGCCGCCATAGCCGAACAGGCCGAGCTGGTCGATGCCGACATCGTCCAGAATGATGAAGATGATGTCGCGGGTCTCGCCGCCCGGAAGACCGACCGGAGCACTGTCCGGCGTCGCCGCGGCGGCCGGCAAAGTCGGCATCGCCGTCATCAGCGCCGCCACCATCGCGGTCCCCGTGAGGAGCCCGCGTCCACATCGTCCCAGCATCGTCATGGCGTTCTCTCCAGACCGCGGCGCGTTCGATCACCGTCTCTGCGGTCCTGTTACGGTGCCCCGTCTACGATCCTTCGCCGAATCGAGATCGTTCGTCATCTCACGGATACGTGAACCGAAAGGTACCACCTTCGTACCGGCCGAAGTCAGAATTCGCCTTGCGCGGTCCGGCACCATGGAGATCGCCTCCGCTCAGCGCAGCACGGCGGCGCGCTTCAGAACGTTGCCGGCCTCGGCCGTGCAGTCGGTGCCGAGGTTGGCGTCGATGATCTGCCGGTCCTTGCCGTCGGTGAGCGCGTCGACATTGATGTCGTAGCGGCTCGGCCCCTTGCCGCGGAACGCCTTCCAGCCTTCGATGTCGAGGTCGTCGACCACCATGTCCATGTTGCCGTCGCCGATCGCCGCGCAGGCGGCCGCCGGCTCGGCGGAGGCGACCGTCGCCTTCATCGCGTCATAGAGCTTCTGGTAGCGGCCAAGATTGGCGCCCGTCAGGCACGTCGTCGGATCATCCGGGCAGGCGCTGGCGAGGTTGTCGTTGTCGAGCCCCGTCGGGTTCTGCTTCGTCTCGCGGACGTCGTAGAACTCATAGGTGGTCTCGAGGTTGTACTCCGCCCACGGGAACGGCTTCGCATCGCCCTCCTCGAGCGGCGCCGCGCAGTCGGTGTTCTGCAGCTCGACGACCTTGAAGCTCTTGTCGCGCGTCGCGTACTGCTGCACCGGAAAGTTGGACTGGCCCTCAGCCGGATCGATGACCTGGCAGCAGGACGTCTTCGCCTCTTCGAGCGGCGTCGTGGACGACGGACCGTACCAGGTGCCATTGTTCTCGATGCAGACCGCCTCCGACGAGAACAGCACGTCGTTGCAGGTGTTGGCGGCGAGGCACGGCCAGCTGCGGTCGGCGGGATCGGGGGAGAACACGCCCGGCCCGATCTCGGTGAAGCTCGTCTCGCGGATCGCTTGCTGGTCCGGGCGCCGGAGATAGGGCAGCAGCGGCTTCGCATCGAGGATGGTCGTCGCCGGCACCGCCTCCCTGACGTCGACGCCGGCGAGCGCCCCGAACAGGTGGAAGAGGTCGACGAGATTGACGAGGTCGTCGACGGTGCGGTTCGGCTCGACGACGAAGTCACCGGCGACGATCAGCGGCACGCGCACGCCGGTCTCGTAGACGTAGCCCGCGGCGAACGCGAGCGAGAAGCCGGAGGCGGCCCGCACCGTCGGGCCGAAGCTGCCGTTGTCGCCGATCACGACGACCGCGAGGCCGGTGAGGTCGAGGCTCTCGATGGTCTTGCGGGTCTTCGACAGCGTGGCGCGGCCGATGCCCTCGAAGAAGCGGCCGATCTCGATGTCCGCCGATTCCAGCATGCCGTTGATCAGCGGACGCGGCGAGAGGTCGGCGAGGCAGTCGTAGGGCTTCTGCATGCCGCCGCGGACGAGCTGGTTCGGCGCCGGCTGCAGCGGCGTGTGCATGGAGTTGTAGCTGACGGTGAGCATCTTGCGGCCCTTCGTGGCGGACCACCAGTCGACCGCGTTGTCGCTCTGCACCGTCGTCATGTAGCGGCGGATCGTCTCCTGCGCGTCGCACTGCGGCGCCGCGTAGGGGGAAAGCGCCTTGTTCAGCGTCGTTTGCGGCCAGACGTAGTAGGCGTTGTCGATGCCGAAGGCCGACTTCGCCGGTTTGCTGGCGCCGCAGCGCTCGCCGGGCGTGAAGATGCCACCGGTCTGCAGGCAGGTCTCCGACGGCGTCGTCTGCGGCAGGGCGGTCTTCTCGCGGATGTAGGCGCAGGAGATCCTGTTGTCGGCGCCGAGCGAATAGCAGGCGCCGTTCTGGGTGGTCTGGAAGAAGCCGCAGGTCTGCGTCCCCGCGGGATCGACCCCGCCCGCCGTGTAGTCGGCCGAGGGCGGCCCCGGCGTCATGTTGCCGATGAAGACGTCGAAGCCGCGCGTCGCGGGGGCGCAGGTGCCGGCGGGGTCGTTGGAATTGCCGAGGTGGTACTTGCCGACAAGCGCGCTCGTGTAGCCGGCGTCGGTGAGGATGCGCGGCAGCGTCGCTTCGAAGGACGACAGGTAGGTCTGCGGCAGGTGGTTGTCGGCCATGGCGTTGACTACGCCGGTGCGGCTCGGATAGCGGCCGGCGAAGAACGCCGCCCGGCTCGGCGAGCACTGCGGCATCGACCAGGTGTTGGAGAAAATCACGCCCTGCTCGGCGATCCTGGCGAGGTTCGGCATCTTCGGCGGATTGTTGCCGCCGTAGCCGAACAGGCCGAGCTGGTCGACACCGACATTGTCGAGGATGATGAAGATGATGTCTCGGGTCTCGCCGCCCGGCAGGCCTGCCGGCCCCACTGCGGCGGGGGCAGCCCCGCCCGCCGCGCCGGCCGGCACGGCGGGCAACAGCGCCGTCATCAGTGCCGCCACCATCGCGGTTGCGGAGAGAAGCCCGCGTCCGAACCTGCCCGGCATCGTCATGGCGCCCCTCCAGACCGCGGCCGGTCGGACCGCCGTCCGTTCCCGCTTTACGGCGCCCCCGTCGCGATCCTTCGCCGAAAAGCGGGCGGTCGTCACCTCGCAGGAACGTGACCCCGAGCCCACCGTTGTGCCGGACGGGCCTCAGACCTCGCCGTCGCCGCGGTCCTCGTCGGCGTGGCGGCGACGGATGCGTCGCACCACCAGCCACAGCAGCAGCATCACCGGCACGACGGCGATCGCCGCCGCCACCGACGGTTCCGGCATCGGCAGCCCGGCGTCCTTCGCCCCCTTCGCGAGGTAGGCGACGAGGCTGACGACGTAGTAGCTCACCGCGGCGATCGACAGCCCTTCGACCGTCTGCTGCAGGCGGTACTGCATGCGGGCGCGCAAGTTCATCGAGCGCAGGAGGTTGCGGTTCTGCTGCTCGATCTCGACGTCGACGCGGGTGCGCAGCAGGCTCGTCGCGCGGGCGAGCTTGGTGGCGAGCTGCGACTGGCGATCCTCGATCGCCTGGCAGGTCCGCATCGCCGGACCGATGCGCCGCTGCAGGAAGGCCGAGATGCTGGAATAGGCGGCGATGCGCTCCTCGCGCACCGATTCCAGTCGGTCCCTGACGATGCCGTAATAGGCGCGCGTCGCCCCGAAGCGGTAGGCGCTGGCGGCGACGTCGGCCTCGAGTGACGCCGCATACTCGCTGAGCTCGTCGAGGAGGCGGCTGTCGTCCTCGAGGCCCTTGCTCTCGCGCATCGCCGCCGAGGCGTGGGCGAGGCCCTCCTCGATGCGACGCACCGACGGCCCGAGCCGCTGCGCCTCCGGCAGGCCGAGGAGGGCCAGCGTGCGGTAGGTCTCGATCTCGAGCAGCCGCTGCACCGTGGCGCCGGCCCGCGCCGGGGCGAGGCTGTGGTCGAACAGGCGGTAGCGGGTGAAGCCGTCGGCGTCCTCGCGGAAATCGGTGGCGGCGATGGCGCTGCCGTCGACGAGGCGCACGACGCAGAGGCTGACGGGATCGAAGTCGGCGAGTGCCGCGTCGAGGTCGGCCGGCTCCGGCAGCAGGTCGAGCCTGGTCGCCACCATCAGCGGCCCGGGCTGGCGGAAGCCGGGGCCGAAGGGGTGCGGCGGCAGCGTCCGCGCACTCCAGCGCACGTCGAAGGTCCAGGTCGAGAACTCGGTGTGCTGCTCCCAGCGGAGCGTGCCACCGAGGATCGGGATGGCGACGTGGCGGGCGGCCGGCCCCGGCCCCGGCAGCCCGAGGCGCGTCGACATCTCCGACAGCAGCGCCCGGTCGGCCGTGATCCCGGCGGCATCCGTCAGGAAGGCGAGGTGCAGCACGGTGCGCGGCGGCTCGATCAGCTGGAAGGGGCGCGCGTGCACCTCGCCCAGCACCGCCGCGCGCAGCGGATGCACCTGAAACCGCGGCGCCTCGCCCTGAGCCGGCCCGTCCATCCGATCCCCCGCCGCCATTCCCGATACCATTACGCCCGCCGGCCCCGCACGGACCATAGCCGAGACGCCGCGGCGGCGGGAGCGGAGGCGGGTGACCTGAACACGATGGGCAAGCGCGCGCCGGCTTTCACCGGCTCTGCATTCCGCGTTCGTCCCCCGTGCGGCCGCCCCTAGGAGCACAGCATGGCCGTACCATGATGTCATGGCCTCCGCTACATCGGGTCAACATCCTCGATGACTTGAGAATGTCATCATCGTGAGGTCAAGGCGCAGCATAATGCTTGCTGGGGTTCGTATATCCCGTCTGACAATGGCGCGGACCTCTCCAAATCTGACCGTGTCGTGGTATGCGGCCCCGGCACGTCGCATTTTCGGGGGAAGCAGATGGCAAATTTTGCAATTTCGCAGTCTGTGCAATATTTCGGCGGATTAAAGGACGCTGAAAGTGATTTGATCGACCCGCCAGCCATCATCTCAAACAATGAAGATGGCAATGAATTCTCGCTATTCGATCAGTTAACGACAACAAATATTGGAATACTGTTGTAATCGGCAATTTTGAGGGTGTTACAACTATTGATGGCGCAATATTCGTAGTTGTATACGTTGGTGTGGTGGAAGGTAGCGACGCGTATTTCCTGCTGGGTCCGAATCCTCAGAGCTTTGCTGCCTTTCCTGATAGTTTCGCGGCTCTCACAATCAACGATGACCCCTTCATGGTCTGCTTCCTCGCCGGCACGCGGATCGCGACGCCGGCCGGCGAAGTCGCAGTCGAAGCCCTCGCCATCGGCGACCTCGTGCTCACGGCCGACGGCCGCGTCGCGCCGGTGCGCTGGGTGGGCGTGCAGACGGTCGTGACACTCTTCGCCGACCCGCTACGCTCGTTCCCGATCCGCATCACCGCCGGCGCCCTCGGGCAGAACCTGCCCGTCCGCGACCTGCTCGTCTCGCCCGACCACGCCTTGATGCTCGACGGCGCGCTCGTGCAGGCCGGTGCGCTGGTAAACGGCACGACGATCATCCGGGAAGCGGCGATGCCGGAGCGCTTCACCTATTTCCACGTCGAGCTCGAGGACCATGCCCTGATCCTCGCCGAAGGCGTCCCGGCGGAGACCTTCCTCGACACGGTGACGCGCCGGCGCTTCGACAACTGGGCCGACTACGAAGCCCGCTACGGCGACACCGGCGCCACGATCTCCGAACTCCCCGCCCCCCGCATAAAATCCGCCCGCCAGCTGCCACAGGCGCTGCGCGCGCGGCTGGCCGAGCGGGCGACGACGCTCCACGTGGCGAGCGCGGCCGTCAGGGCCGCCTGAGCGG
>CAMDHY010000177.1 GCA_945898215.1 Pseudoxanthobacter soli DSM 19599
CTCACCATGGAAACCCGGCCGCCCATGAACTAACAATCAAACCGGACCACCGACGTGGGGCAGGTCAGCTCGCCCGCGCGCTCGAGGAGAAGCTCGCGCTGCTTACGGCCGACCGCCCGTCACTCACCGAGCGCGTCACCGTCGGCGCCTTCGACACGCTTGCCGCCGAGCTGACGGCGCTCGCCACCGGCCGCCGCCCGCACGTCGCCGACGAGGCCCAGGTGCGCGCGGCGCTGGTGCGCGCCTCGGAAGGGCAGGGTGGCGGCTTCTCCGCGGCCTTCCTCGTCTCCGAGTGGACCCACGTCGTCGACGCTTGGCAGCTCACCGGACCCGAGGCCTATGCCGAGGTGCCACGTATGGGCCGCAAGAACCGCCTCGGCGCCCGCCAGCGCGAGCGGCTGTGGCCGATCTTCGCCGCCACGCGCGCCGCTCTCGCCGCGCGCGGGCTGACGACGCAGGCCGGTGTATTCGCGGCCGCGGCGGACCACTATGGCGGCCGCGCCGACAAGCCGTTCACCCACATCGTCGTCGACGAGGCGCAGGACCTCGGCGTCGCCGAACTGCGCTGGCTGGCGGCGCTCGCGCCTGCGAATCCCGACGCCCTGTTCTTCGCCGGCGACATTGGCCAGCGCATCTTCCAACAGCCGCTGTCGTGGAAGGGCCTCGGTATCGACGTGCGCGGCCGCTCGGTGACGCTGAAGGTCAACTACCGCACCTCCCACCAGATCCGCCGCGCCGCCGACCGGCTGCTGCCGAAGAGCGTGCGCGACGTCGACGGCCTCGAGGATGACCGCGCCGGCACTGTCTCGGTGTTCGAGGGCCCCGAGCCGGAGGTGCTCGTCGCCGCCGACGAGGCGGAGGAGACGGCGGGTGTTGCCGCCTTCCTGCGCGCCGCCCTCGCGGACGGCATCGTGCCAGCCGAGATCGGCCTCTTCGTCCGGTCCGAGACGGAAATTCCCCGCGCTCGCGCTGCCGCAGAGGCGGCTGGTGTTCGCGTCCGGGGGTTCACCGAGCGGGTCGCCGCCGATGCCGCATTTCTCGGCACCATGCACCTCGCCAAGGGGCTGGAGTTTCGCGCCGTCGCGCTCGTCGCCTGCGACGAGGGCGTGTTGCCGCTCGCCGCCCGCATCGCCGAGGTCACCGACGCCTTCGAGCTCGACGAGGTGGTCGCGACCGAGCGCCAGCTCCTCTACGTCGCCGCGACCCGAGCCCGTGACCGGCTGCTCGTTTCCGCGATGGCACCCGGCTCGGAATATCTGGAAGATTTCGGACGGAGTGGTCGACGAATACCGTAACGCTTCCTTCAAGTAACAAATTCTAGATCGAGCGGATGCCGCTCGTCTTCGGGGACAGGCTGTCAGACGGCCAGCGGAAATCGGTTGCCTTGTAGAGCGCGAGGACGGCAACCTCTGGGGGGGCGGGTACGTGCGTATGCGGGGCGGGGGGAAATGACGGGGTACCTGAGGCAGTTTTTCTGGAGTCCGTTCGTCCGGGCGGTGCTTTTCTGGCTGGTGGCCGGAGGCACAGTCGTTGCGCTGGACTGGACGCTCGGCGTGAACATGGCGCTCGTCCTCGAACGGACCGGTGCGGGCATCCGGGCGTTCAGCGCCCCGCCGGAAGAGGCGCGGGCGGCGGTGGCGGCCCTCAGTGATCCTCGCTTCGCTTTCGCCCTGTCGGGCTTCCTGGGCGCGTGCGCCATCGGCCTCTTCGTGGCGTTCCTGCTCCTCTACCGGGTCTGGGTGGGCTTCTCGCTGTGGCGCGCCCGCAGGGTCGTCATGCGGACGAAGTCGATGCGCGATTTCGCCACCGAGTACGAGAACGACGTCTATCCAAGCCTACTGAACCACCCGCTGATCGGCCACGCCTGGAAGGAGTTCGACGAGACGCTGCTGAAGGGCGGGCCGGTGATCGGCAACACCGTGCGGCCGTCGAGCTTCGTCAATGTCGGCATCGCCCGCGAGAAGCTGTTCGGCCTCAAGATGATGCCGAGCATTCCGGGCTACTTCGTCGGCGTAGGCCTGCTCCTCACCTTCATCGGCATCGTGCTGGCCCTCTCAAAGGCCGGCGAGGCGACGGCCGGTGGCAGCTCCGAGGAGATGCAGGCGGCGATGTCGGACCTACTGCGGATCGCCTCCTTCAAGTTCTCCACCTCCATCGCCGGGCTGGGCGCGTCGATCGTCCTCGCCTTCTCCTTCAAGGTCTTCACCATCGGCATCGAGCGGGCGTTTTCGCGATTCTGCGACACGGTCGAGCAGCGGCTGCGCTACACCGCCCCGCAGTCGATCACCGCCGAGATGAACGAGGCGATGAAGGAGCAGCGCGACGAGCTGAAGGCCATCAATTCCGAGCAGTTCTTCGCCCGCATGGGCCGGGAGATCTCACCCCAGATCCAGGCCGCCTTCACCAATGCGATCGCTCCGGTGACGGAGAGCATCGCCGGCGCCGTCGATCGGCTGGCCAGCAACAGCCAGGATGGCATGCAGGATCTCATCCATCAGTTCACTGCCAGTGTGCAAGGCGGCGCCGGGGTCGAGATGCGCGAGCTCGGCGAGACGCTGCGGGTGCTGCAGACGACGATCGCGGACACCCAGCGCGGCCTCGGCACCAGCGGCGAGGACTTCGCCCGCCGGATGTCGGAGGCCGCGGAGAACCTCAACCGGCTTGTCACCGAGGCGAGCGGGCGGCTCGGCGAGAGTGCCGAGCAGCAGCGTGCCGGCCTCGCCGACGCAGTGTCGGCGCTCCGGGCCACCTTCGAGCGCGCCAACGCCCAGGTCGACCAGGACCTCGGCCAGTCCGCCTCTTCCGCCTCGGCGAAGGTCGAGGCCGCGATGGGCAAGGTGATGGAGCGCCTGGAGGGCCAGCTCGGCTCGTTCATGGCGGGTCTCACCAACTTCCAGGAGGCGATGACCGGCAACGTCGGCGAGACGCAGGCCCAGATCCGTGCTGCCCAGCAAGGCGGCGTCGCGATGGTCGCCCAGGCGTCCGAGGAGGCCGCGCGCGCCCTCGAGAGCGGCTTCGCCGCCGCACTCGCGCGGCTGAACGATGAGGTGTCTCGCCTCGAGACGGCCCTGTCGCAGGGCGCCGCGTCAATGTCCCACCAGGCGGCGGCTATCGGCGATGCGACGAGCCAGACGCGCCTCGTCTCCGACGCCTTCGCCAAGACGGCCCAGGACGTCCGCGTCGCCGCCCTGCCGCTGGCGCAGAGCGGCGAGCGGATCTCCGCTGCGACGACGGCCATGACGACCTCCCTCGGCACCGCCGCTGCGAGCCTCTCGGAGAGCCAGGAGGTGGGCCGGCGTCTGGCGGAGACGCTGACGGGGCACATCGAGCACCTGACGATGGTCTGGACGGGCTACCGCGAACAGTTCGAGCGCGTCGACGCGGTGCTCGCCGGCACGCTGGATGCGCTGGCGACGTCCTCCGCGTCCCAGGGCGACAGCCTGCAACGGTACGCAGTGGCCGTCGACAAGGGGCTGGCCGACGCCGTGACGGGGCTTCGTCCGATCCTCGAAGGGCTGCAGGAGAGCGCCGAGGAGTTCGGGGAGCAGGTCCAGGCGCTCGAGAGAGCGCTGACACGCCGCCCCGCGGCGTGAGTGAGGCGCCAGAGCGATGATCATCGAGTCCGAAGCGCCCGACGCCCATGTCGAAGAGGACGAGAACTACTTCGTCTCGATGACCGACATGATGGTCGGCATCCTGTTCATTTTCGTCATCATGCTGATGATCTTCGCCCTGAATTTTCGGGAGCAGACGGACGAGTCGCAGGAGAAGATCGAGCAGCTGCGACGGGTCAACGAGGTTGCGGACCAGGTGCGCCGACGGCTCGACGAGTTGCGGCGCGACGTCCACAACGAGCTCGCCGCCATGGACGAGACCAATCGCGCACGGTCGCTGCTGCTCCAGGACATCCGGCGCCAGCTGCAGGAGCAGGGGCTCGAGGTTCAGATCGACGAGGCGAACGGTGTCCTGCGTCTCACCGAGGCTGCGATCCGCTTCAAGAGCGACAGCTCGGCGCTGGCCGATCAGGAGCGCCGCAACGTCGGCATCGTCGCCCGCGTCCTGGCGAACGTCCTGCCGGCCTACGCCTATGCCGACTGCTTGCCGACTGACGCGGCGCCCTGCCCGGCGCCGACCCGTGGCGCGGCCATCGAGACGGTGTTCATCGAAGGGCACACCGACGTGACGGGGCGCGACGAGCGCAACTGGCAGCTCTCCACCGAGCGCGCGGTCAACACCTACCGGGTGCTGGAGGCGGATGCACCGGGCCTGCGGGCGCTCCGCAACCGGAGTGGCCGCGAGATCCTCTCCGTCTCCGGCTACTCGTCGACGCGCCCGATCGCCGACGGTGGCGGCGTCGAGGACCACGACGTCAACCGGCGCATCGACCTGCGCTTCGTCATGGAGGTCGACCCGAAGAAGCGCCTGCAGGACATCCTCGTCCTGACCGACGACATGCAGGGCCAGCTCGTTCGCCTGCAGGAAGCGGTGGAGCAGGCACAGTGACCGTCGCCCTGAAAGCGGCCTGTGAGGACGTCCTGCGGCGGCTCGGGCTCGACGTCCCAGGCCCGCCGAAGGTGGCGGCGGTCGAGCGCGCGGCGGCGGCAATCGAAGGCGCCGGAAACGGCCTGCAGCAGCCAGCGCGGGTGGAAGACTGGGATGCGATTGCCCTGCGGCTAGGCGACAAGGTCGAGAACGGCGTTCCGCTGACGACCGGAGAGCTCTGCAAGGCAGCCTGGTGTCTCTGGACGACACGCCCGGCCCTGGGCGGGTCCCCCAAACTCCTGGATGCCCTCCTTCGCCAGGTCGTCGCGGCGGAGCGGCGCCGGCCGTTCCGCGCCTTCGCATCGTCCTTCGTCGCTGCCTTCGACCCGGCTCGCCCCGGTATCAACGTCACCGGGGGTGTGTTGGCGTTGGAGGCCCTGCGCTGGGGCAAACCCTGGCAGGGGTTGCAGGAGGTTCACTCCTTCTTCCATCCCGAAGAGGGGCCGCGGCGGCTCGCCCGCGCCGCGATCGAGAGCGGTGGCACGATCGTCGAGACCCTCCGCCAGCACGGTCTCGGCACAATGGCTGCCGGGGGTGGCTACGCCAAGGCCGTCACTGCCGCCATCCTGCGTGAGCTCGCCGGCGGCGCCGAGGTGGATCACCGGCGACGGCTCGAGCGCATCCGGCAGGTCGCGCTTCGGCCGGACGGCACACTGCTCTTCGAGGACCAAGCGGTGCTCGTCGCCGAGGCGCTCCTGCGCCCCTTCAGGCGCGACGACCCCGACATCGCCATCCAGGACTTGTTCCTGCAGACGGTCATCTCCCTGTTCGGCGACCCGCGGCTGCGCCCCGGCCGCTGGAATCAGTTGCGAGAGCTAGAGGACATCGTCCAGCGCTGGCTTACCCGCCAGTCGCTGCGACAGTTCCTCGAGATCGTCGACCAGACGGCGGACCTCAGCATGTGGAAGTACCGCCGGAAATTCTGGGAGGCCGTGCACAATGCCGGCCTCGTCAAGGGAGCCTGGGTCGTTCTCGGCCCGGACGGGGTATCACGTGCACGGCGCGCATTCGGGAAGAGCGCCAGCTTCGCTCAGTTCAGCGGAGGCGGCCGCAAACAGGTCGCCTCGGGCCACGCCGTGCTGCTGTTGCAGGTCGGGAGAGGGGTCGTCGCGGACTGGAGCCACAACGGGAAGTGCAACATCTGGGCTGACGCCGACATGGTCGGAGCACCCAAGCTCTTTCGCGGGACCTACGATTCCGACGAAGTGAGGATAGCCGCGGGCACGGGCAATCTCGAAACCGACAGCCTTTTCAGCATCATGCACATGAGCTCCGAGACCTACAACTGGCAGAGCAAGGTCGCCGACCGCCTGTTCAAGATGACGGGCTTCCGGCTGCAGCAAACGCTCTACAGGGTCCGCTGAGATGGCCGCGTCCTTCCAGTGCAACCGCACCGACAATGGCGCCGAGCTCGTCCTGGTCGATCGCGGCCTGTTCAGCCGCAAGGTGGTCGCACGGGCCGACTGGGATCGCGCTCCCCCCGCCTTGTCACCCGCCATCCGCTTTCTGTGCCGGCTCCAGGACGAGGGACGGGCACGCCCCTCGGGCGAGGGAGTCATGTTGGGCACCGAGGCTCTGACGGAAGTGCCGAGCGGGCTGGCGCCGGCACTCGGCCTGCCGCCGCTGGCAAAGCTCTCTGTCACCCTGCAGTTCAAGAGCCGCGTCGATACACCCGAAGGCGAGATCCGCGTCTCCTGGTCGGACACGACCAGCCGGCGCGTGATGCC
>CAMDHY010000178.1 GCA_945898215.1 Pseudoxanthobacter soli DSM 19599
ACGGCTACAACGAAGTTTGGATGGGTCAGCGAGGGTTTCCGCTTCGCGGCCTGAAGGCGCTCGACGCGGCTTTGTCGTATGAAGAGCCTTCGCCCTCTGAGCCGTCCTAATCTCACGTCCCCGCCGCGATCCGCTCCAGTGCTTCCGCCAGCCTGTCCCGGTGGGCCGTCAGGCCCTTGTAGGCGAGTTGGGCCGGATCGAGGGCGATGAGCCGGTCGCGCAGGCCGGTCGCCATCCGGGCGCCGTCGGGGTGGCGAGGGAAGGCGAGCATCGGGTCGACGTGGATGCGGATCGTGAAGAGGATGTCGCCGGAGGCCGGCAGGCGGCGAAGCGTCTGGCGCTCGACGCGGACGAAGGCGGCAGCGGCGAAGTCGTCGGCGCCGCCGAACCAGGCGCGTGGCTGTTCCTTCGATTCCGGGTGGTGCAGGCGGTCGTCGGGGTAGATCGACCAGTTGAGCCGCCAGACCGGGTGCTCGATGCGCAGGCTGTCGAAGATGCGGGCCATGCGCGTGCCCATGGCGCCGGCGTAGCCCGGCACGTTGCCGTGCAGGCCGTCGAGGCTGGCGCCGAACTTCTCCGTCAGCGACCAGGCGGACGGGAAGCACAGCGCGGCGGCGGCCAGCCGCCAGCCGCCCTCGCCGCGGCGCATCAGCACGAGGTCTTCCTGGACGAGACGGGCGGCGGCGAGGAGCGGCGTGCCCATGTCGGCGGCGGGGTCGACGCGGCGGCCGCCGGCGATCGCCATCGTGCCGTCGGGCTCGGCGCGCCACGTCTGGGGGAAGCGCTCGGTCAGGTGGGTGAGGAGGAGGTCGAGCACCTCGCGCTGTGCCTCCACCGTGTCCGGCTCGGCGGCGAAGACGATGTCGCGGCGTGTGGCGAACAGGCGGTCCTTCTCGGCGAGGTCGGCGAGGAGCCGGTCGTCCGGCTCGATCCAGTCGGCGAGGTCGAGGGGCGCGAGGCCGATGGAGAACGGCTTGTGGCCGTCGGCATAGGGGGCGTGGGCGAGGCTCACGATGCCCCCCGCCGTCCGCCCGCCCGATCCCGCCGGCTCATCGGACCCTCCCCGTGCGGTCCCTCGGTGGATGCCTCCCGTCCGACGCGCCGCTCAGGCGGCGCGGTCGGCCGCCTCGAGCTCGTCGATCATCCGCTCGATCACCGCAAGGCCCTTGCCCCAGAAGGCCGGGTCGCGGGCGTCGAGGCCGAAGGGGGCGAGGAGCTCGGAGTGGTGGCGCGTGCCGCCGGCCTTCAGCATGGCGAAGTACTTGTCCTGGAAGCCCGCGGCGGCGTCCTCGTAGACGGCGTAGAGCGAGTTCACCAGGCAGTCGCCGAAGGCGTAGGCGTAGACGTAGAACGGCGAGTGGACGAAGTGGCCGATGTAGCACCAGAACGTCTCGTAGCCCGGGCCGAGGCGGATCGCCGGGCCGAGGCTCTCGGCCTGCACCTCCATCCAGATCTCGCCGATGCGCTCGGCGGTGAGCTCGCCGTCGCGGCGCTCGAGGTGGATGCGCCGCTCGAAGCCGTAGAAGGCGATCTGGCGGACGACGGTGTTGAGCATGTCCTCGACCTTCGCCGCCAGCATGGCGCGCCGGGTCTTCGGGTCCTTGGCGGCGTCGAGCAGCGAGCGGAAGGTCAGCATCTCGCCGAACACGCTCGCCGTCTCGGCGAGCGTCAGCGGCGTCGGCGCCATCAGGGCGCCGTTCGGGGCGGCGAGGAGTTGGTGGACGCCGTGGCCGAGCTCATGGGCGAGCGTCATCACGTCCCGGACGCGGCCCTGGTAGTTGAGCAGGAGATAGGGGTGGACGCTCGGCACCGTCGGATGGGCGAAGGCGCCGGGCGCCTTGCCGGGCCGGGTCGGGGCGTCGATCCACGGCTTGTCGAAGAACTTGCGGCCGAGGGCGGCGAGCTCGGGCGAGAAGCGGCCATAGGCCTCGAGCACGGTGTCGCGGGCGGCGTCCCAGCCGATCTCGCGCTCGTCGCTCTCCGGCAGGGGGGCGTTGCGGTCCCAGTGGTCGAGCTTGTCCTTGCCGAGCCAGCGCGCCTTCATGGCGTAGTAGCGGTGGGAGAGGCGCGGATAGGCCTCGCGCACGGAGGTGACGAGGGCCTCGACGACCTCGCGCTCGACGCGGTTGGCGAGGTGGCGCGAATCCGCCACGTCCTGGAAGCCGCGCCAGCGGTCGGAGATCTCCTTGTCCTTGGCGAGCACGTTCATGACGAGGGCGAAGGTGCGCGTCTCGCCCTTGAAGGCTGTGGCCAGCGCCTCGGCGGCGGCGCGGCGGCGCGCCTCCTTCGGGTCCTGCAGGCGGTTCAGCGCCGCCTCGAGCGTCAGGCTCTCGCCGTCGACGTCGACGCGGATCGCCGCCACGGTCTCGTCGAAGAGGCGGTTCCAGGCGGAGCGGCCGGTGACCGACTTCTCGTGGAAGAGCTGCTCGACGCGTGGCTCGAGCTCGTAGGGCTTGCCGCGGCGGACGTCCTCCAGCCACGGCCGGTAGTGGCCGAGCTCGGGATCGTCGAGGGCGGCGTCGAGCACCGCCTCCTCGATGGCGTTGAGCTCGAGGGAGAAGAACAGGAGGTGCGCGCTCGCCGTCGTCAGCCGCTCCTGCACGTCGCCGTAGAACTTGCCGTGGGCGACGGTGTCGCTGTCGCCGGCATAGACGAGGCCGGCATAGGAATAGAGCCGGCCGATCAGTTCCTCGAGCGCCTCGTAGCGGCGGATGACGGCGGCGAGCGCCGCCGCGCCACCCGGCTGCGCCAGCGCGTCGGCGAGCTTGCCCTTGTACTCGCCCTCGAAGGCCACCGCCTCGGCCAGCGCCCGGTCGAGGTCGGCCCGCACGGCGGGCGAATCGATCGCCGGATAGAGGTCGTCGAGGTTCCACACCGGCAGGTCCGCCGCCGGCACGCCGGCTGCCGCCGACGCGGCGGGCGAGGGGAGGGCGGACGGCAGGCGGGAGAGCGGCGGCTTCGTGAACATGGACGATCCTGACGCTGAACGGCGGCAACCCCAGGCTTTCCTAGTCGAAGCGCGGCCTCGTGTCATGCCGCCGCGCATCGCCGAAGAGGTCCGTGGCGGCCCGGGACGTGGCGCCGATGCAACAGCGGGGCGCAATCGCGGCCCCGGAGCCGAGCGCCGCTTGAGGCGGCGCCGCCGTTCACCTTCCCTCAAGCCTCGCGCCGGCACCTTCGCGGCCGAACACCACCGAACGGACCGACGTGATGCGCAGCCGACGGACGCGGGAGACAGGACGGCCGCAGCGGCTTCGCGGGCCGGTCGCTGCGCTGGTGCTCGCGGCGCTTTTCTGCGCGACCGCGGCCGGCCCGGTGGCTGCCGCCGTCGTCGGCGATTCGCTGGTGATGCGCGCCGTCTTGCCGCCGCCCCGGCCGACCGTCGCCGTGCCCGCCGTCGCGCCGCCGACGGCCGTCGTCGTCCCGCCGCTGCGTGCGCCGCTCGCCGCCCTGCCGCCGCCGCCGGTGTTCCCGCAGGCCGCGCCGCCCGCCCCGCCGCTGCCGGTCGCCGCGCCTCGCCCGGTTCCGGGTGACGGCCTCGTCGCCGGCCGCAAGCTGCCGACGGTCGCCCCGCAACTCGCCGACCCGCTGCGCTCCCGCCTCGCCTTCGCGCTCGCGCTCGCCGCCGCCGACCCGAAGGACGCCACCGCGGAGGCTCTTCAGGACTTCTATGCGGATCGTGCGTTCGCCCCGGCCTGGGTGGAGGCCGCGCGGCCGACGGGGCAGGCCCGGGCCGGCCTCGCCCGCCTCGCCCGCGCCGGCGAGGACGGCCTCGATGCCGCCCGCTATGCCGTCGCGACGCCGTCGGACGCCGACCGCACCGCGGCGGCCGCGACCCTCGAACTGTCGATCTCCCGCAGCTTCGCCCTCTACTCCCGCGAGGCCTCAGCCGGCCGCACGCGCCCGGCGACCGTCTGGGCGCTCGCCACCCTGAAGCCGGAGGCGCCCGCGGCCGACAAAGTGCTCGCGTCCCTGGCGGAGAGCCGCGACATCGCCGCCGCCCTCGACGCCTACAACCCGCCCCACAAGGGCTACCGGCGCCTGAAGCGGGCGCTCGCCGTGATCGCGGCGGAGAAGGCGACCGCCGACCCCGAGCCGGTGCCGACCGGCCCGGCGCTCAAGCTCGGCATGCGCGACCCGCGCGTCGAGGTGATCCGCCGCCGCCTCGCCGTCGATGTCGTCACCGCCGATCCGAGCCTCTACGACGACGACGTCCGCGCCGCCGTGATGGCGTTCCAGGCCGGCCAGGGGCTGACCGACGACGGCATCCTCGGGGCGCTGACGGTGCGGGTGCTGAACGGCGGCCGGAAGAAGGACCGCACGGCGCTGGTGCTCGCCAACATGGAACGCTGGCGCTGGATGCCGCGCGACCTCGGTCGCGACCACGTCTTCGTCGACGTGCCGGGCTACGAACTCGCCATCGTCCGCGACGGTCTGCCGCGCTTCCGCACCCGCGTCGTCGTCGGGGCGCCGACGACGCCGACGCCGCTGTTCTCCGACGAGATCGAGTTCATCGTCGTCAATCCGTTCTGGAACGTGCCGGTTTCGATCGCCTCGAAGGAGATGCTGCCGTCGATCCAGGCCAATCCCGACGGCTACTTCGCGCGGCGCAACTACGAGGTCGTCGTCGACGGCCGCGTCGTGCCCCCGAGTTCGGTCGCATGGAACGAGGCGACCATCCGCCGTGTCCGTATCCGCCAGCGGCCCGGCGACGGCAACGCCCTGGGAAACCTCAAGTTCATGTTCCCCAACGAGCATTCCGTCTACCTGCACGACACCCCGTCGAAGGCGCTGTTCGCCAAGCCGGTGCGCGCCTTCAGCCACGGCTGCGTGCGGGTGGAGAACCCGCTCGCCTTCGCCGATGCACTGCTCGACGGCCACTCGAAGTGGAACGGCGAGCGCCTGCGCAAGATGATCGGCGGCCGCGAGGCCCGCGTCGATCTCAGCCAGCCGATGCCGGTGCATCTCACCTACTTCACCGCGGTCGCCACCGGCGACGGAACCTTGGCCGTGCGCGGCGATCCCTATGGCCTCGACGGCCGGACGATGCGGGCGCTCGGCCTTTAGAAAGCTCGTCTCTCCTCCGGAAAACTCCCGGCCCCGGTTTTCTTCGCGCCCCGGATACGGTAAACGCTCTTTAACGGGTTTGGACGTAATCACGTTCGGGGGCGGCACGGCGCAACGCGAGCGCCGAGTGGAGACGGACGGATAGTGATCCATTTGGCACGACGATTCGCGTCAACGCGCATCGCCCGGCTCGGGGCGGTGGCCGTGGCGCTCGTAGCAGGATGCTTCGCCCTCGGAGCCTCCCCGGCCTCGGCCGAGACCCGGACGCTGGACCTCTACTACGTCCACACCGGCGAACGTGCCCAGATCACCTTCAAGAAGAACGGCCGTTACGACGCGGCGGGGCTCAAAAAGCTCAACCAGATGCTGCGCGACTGGCGCCGCAACGAGCCGACGCGCATGGATCCGGCGCTGTTCGATCTCGTCTACGAGGTGTGGAAGGAATCGGGATCGCGCAAGCCGATCACCGTGACCTCCGCCTACCGCTCCCCGGCCACCAACAACATGCTGCGCCGGCGCTCGCGCGGTGTCGCCAAGAACAGCCAGCACACCTACGGGCGTGCGATGGATTGGTTCGTCACCGACGTGTCGACCGCCAAGCTGCGCGCCATCGCGCTGCGCAAGCAGGTCGGCGGCGTCGGCTACTATCCGTCGTCGCGGACGCCGTTCGTGCACACCGACACCGGCAGCGTCCGCCACTGGCCGCGGATGACGCGCTCGCAACTGGTCGCGATCTTCCCGAAAGGCCGCACGCTCCACGTGCCGACTGACGGCAAGCCGCTGCCCGGCTACGAGGAGGCGGTGAACGACTATCTGCGCCGCAAGAAGGGCCTGAGCGTCGCTTCGTCCTCCGGCGGCGATGGAACAGGTGCGATGGCCGGATTCGGCCGCGGCGATGGCGTCATCCGGCCGCCCGCCGGTGCCAGCAAGAACCTGCTCGCCGCCCTGTTCGGCGGCGGCGTCGACGAGGAAGAGGACACGGCGGAATCGACCGGCGCGCTTGCCGGCGGTGGTGACGGCGACGGTGACGGCGAAGAGGCCCCGGCGCGCGCCGCGACGCCGGCCCGTGCCACCGAGACCGCCCGTGCCCCGGCGTCGACCAGCGGCCGTGTGGCGCCGTCCGATACCGCCCTGCCGGGCGTGGACGCCGAGCCGGCCCCGGCCGCC
>CAMDHY010000179.1 GCA_945898215.1 Pseudoxanthobacter soli DSM 19599
GCGGGGGCGGGTGAGGCGCGGCGCCCCTTGGGGACGCCGGCTCTCGTTCAGTCGCCCCGCCTCACTTCCTCGTCAGCGTGAAGCAGCTCACCGCGTGGCTGTTCGGGTAGAGGTGCGAGTAGCAGACGTCGATCGTGTTCGCGTCGCGCCGGGTGACGGCGTACTGGCCGTCGACGTCGATGACGATGCCGGCGTCATAGGCCCGCGGCTTCAGGGCACCGATGATGGTCTCGCTGAACTTGCCGCCCGACATCGTGCCCGCAAAGCGCGTGCCCTGCGGCTCGGTGATCTCGTAGGTGAAGGTGATCTTCGCCTCCGGGAAGTTCGGACCGGTGCCCTCCGGCACCCGGTAGGGCGTCGGTCCGATGATCACGGCCTGCGCCTCGCCGGACCAGGTGCCGACGAGGTTCGGCGGGTCCTGCGCGAGGGCCGGCGTCGTGGTCAGAGCAAGGACGGCGAAAAGAGCAAAACGGCACTGCCTGATGGTAGTCCCCCGGTCAGTCGTCCCCCCGCGCCGAGGCTGCCATGGCCCTCCCGTGCGGCGCAAGACCGACCCGCCGTCCCTCCGCCGCATGGGACACGGACGCCATCGGTGCTATATCGGGCGCCGCCATGACCCGCGCTCCCCACGACCTGATCTTCTCGGTCCACATCCCCAAGACCGGCGGAACCTCGTTCGCCGAGGTGCTGCGCCACGCCTATGGGCGGCGCGTCGCCTTCGCCTACGGGCCGCACCACGCCCGCACGCACCCGTTGCTGCGGGAGCTGGGCAAGAAGGCCGACCGCTCGGTGGTGGCGCGCCTCGCCGAGGAGGGGGTGCGCGTCGTGCACGGCCACTTCTCGGCGAGCGTCTTCGCCGATGCGGTGCCGGACCCGTCGCGCTACTGGATCTGGCTGCGCGAGCCGGTGGAGCGGACGATCTCGCACTTCCACTTCTTCAAGGACAAGCACGCCGCGCGCGGCGCCCTCGGCACCCAGGTGTCGGCCGGCACGCTGCCGCTGACGGCGTTCGCCGCCCACCCGGCGATCCGCAACCTGCAGGCCCGCCACGTCGGGCCGTTCGCCGTGTCAGAGTTCGGCTTCGTCGGCCTGACCGAACACATGACGGCGGGGCTGCGGCAACTCGGCCTCTCCGCCCCCGTCGGGCGCACGCCCACGGCGAACGTCAACCGCGAGAAGCCGGAGTTCGACCGCCAGACGCGGGCGGCGATCGCGGCCGAGAACATCACCGACGTCGCCGTCTATTCCGAGGGCCTGCGCGTCTTCCTCGAGCGTGAGCGCCGGCCGGGCTCGGTCCGGGCGCCGCAGACGATCGGCTTCGTCGCCCGCACGCTCGACCGCTGGCGCACGGTGCCGGCGCCCGAGCGCGCCGAATAGGCTCGCACGCCCCGCAGCGGCGTTCGCACGGAGGATCCCATGGCCGCCTATGACGACCAGAACGTGTTCGCCCGGATCCTGCGCGGCGAACTGCCCTCGACGCGGATCTACGAGGACGCGGCGACGATTGCCATCATGGACATCATGCCGCGCTGCGACGGCCACGCCCTGGTGCTGCCGAAGGCGCCGTCGCGCAATCTCCTCGACATCGCCCCGGCCGACCTCGCCGCCGTGATGGCGACCGCCCAGAAGATCGCCCGGGCCGCCGTCACCGCCTTCGCCGCCGACGGCGTGACGGTGCAGCAGTTCAACGAGAGCGCCGGCGGCCAGGTGGTGTTCCACACCCACGTCCACGTCATGCCGCGCAAGGAGGGTGTGGCGCTGCGCCCGCACACCGGCGAGATGGCGCCGAAGGACGTCATCGCCTCCCACGCCGAGGCCTACCGCAAGGCGCTCGCAGAGGGCTGACCAGTCCGCGCCGGTTGCCGCGCCTCAGGGGTCGAGCGCCAGCCAGCCGGCGATCAGCACCGCCTCGGCGGCGGCGACGCCGACCACCAGCCGGCGGCCGAAGACGAGATAGGCGACGAGCCCGGCGCCGGCCGCCACGACGCGCAAAGCCGCCGGTGTCGTGGCGAGCGAGCCGCCCGGCGCGAGCAGCATCTTGGCGATGACGCCGGCGACGAGCGCGGTGGCGACCGCCCTGACCCAGCCGAGCACCGGCGAGGTCTCGTCGAGGCGGGCGCCCACCAGCACGCCGATCCACCGCCACATCTCCGTCGCCAGGAAGCCGGCGATGAAGATGAAGAGATAGGGCCACAGCGGCCCGAGATCGCTCGCGAAGGTCAGCGTCATCGCGCCCTCCCGACGACGCGGCCGATCAGGAAGGCGAGCGTGCCGCCGACGAGGCCGCCCCAGAGGAGATCCGTGGCGGTGTCGAACAGGCCGACCAGCGGCGTCAGCACGAGGCCGATGGCGAGCGCCAGCCGTTCGGTGAGGCTGCGCGCCGCGCCGCTCATCGAGACGAGGAAATAGACCGGCGTCATGAAGACGAGGGCGCCGGAGAGCACCGGCGGCAGTTCGCCCGCCCCCCAGTAGCCGAGGCCGGTGGCAACGACGCTCGCCCCGGCAAGCGCCAGGCCGAGGCCGGCGAACCAGGCAGCGCGGCCCTCGCGCGGCAGCGACTGCAGGCTGGTCATCGCCAGCACCCAGGCGGTGACGGCGACGAAGTGGCTGAGGACGAGGAGGCGCAGGCGCGACGTCCGCGGCCCGCGCAGCATCGGCATGATCGCCGCCGTCATCGGCATCAGCCGCACGGCGGAGAGCGAGACCGCGACGAACGCGGCGACGAGGGACGAGCCGGCGGCGATCGAGCCGGTCAGCACGATCTGGCTCGGCAGCGCCCAGATGCCGCCGGTCATCAGCAGGGTCAGCCCGAGCGGCAGGCCTGCCTCGCGCGCAAAGCCGCCGAAGCCGACGGTCGAGGCGAACAGCACCAGCCCCGGCACGCCGACGGCCGCCCGTACGCCGGCGAGGAACCAGCCGCCGCGCGGACGGTGGGACGTGGCGGGCTCGTGCGACGGGGCGTCGCCTGAGAACTCAGCGGACACGGCAGACCGACGCGGCTGGGGATGGTGCGGCCGTTCGGGGAGCCCGGGCGGCGATCGGGAGGAAACCGGTCGGACCCGAAGGCGACACCGGCTGTCTACGTCCGGCGGTGCCGGCAGCAAGCGCCGGCACCGAGCCTCTTGTCGACGGCGGAGTGCCGGCCTGCGTTCTGCGCCTCGCTCACCCCTACTGGGTGAGCGGCACCTTCGGCACCAGGCTACGCTTCACCGGCTTCTCGGGCACCGGCTTCACCTTCACCTTCGCCTTCATCTTGGCGGGGCGGCGGCGGGGCTTGCGCGCCTCCTTCGGTGGCGTCGGCCGCGGCCGGTCGCCGGTGTCGGCGAGGAGGTCGAGCTTCAGGCCGTCCTGGCCGTCCGCCTTCTTCTCCACCGTCACCTTGACGGTCCCGCCCTTCATCAGCGAACCGAACAGCACCTCCTCGGCGAGCGGCTTCTTGATGTGCTCCTGGATGACGCGGGCGAGCGGCCGCGCGCCCATGCGCTCGTCGTAGCCCTTCTCCGACAGCCACTTCACCGCCGCGTCGTCGAGCTCGAACGTGATGTTGCGGTCCGAGAGCTGGGCCTCGAGCTGCAGCACGAACTTCTGCACGACGAGGTGGACGACCTCCGGCGGCAGGTTGCGGAAGCCGACGATGGCGTCGAGGCGGTTGCGGAACTCCGGCGTGAACAGCCGATTGATGGCCTCGGTGTCCTCGCCCTCGCGCTTCGAGCTCTTGAAGCCGATCGCCGACTTGGCGAGGTCGGCGGCGCCGGCGTTCGTCGTCATGATCAGGACGACGTTGCGGAAATCGACCTGCTTGCCGTTGTGGTCGGTCAGCTTGCCGTGGTCCATCACCTGCAACAGGATGTTGAACAGGTCCGGGTGGGCCTTCTCGATCTCGTCGAGCAGCAGCACGCAGTGCGGATGCTGGTCGATGCCGTCTGTCAGCAGGCCACCCTGGTCGAAGCCGACATAGCCGGGAGGCGCGCCGATCAGCCGGCTGACGGTGTGCCGCTCCATGTACTCGGACATGTCGAAGCGCAGCATCTTGACGCCGAGAATCTCGGCGAGCTGGCGGGCGACCTCGGTCTTGCCGACGCCGGTCGGGCCGGAGAACAGGTAGCTGCCGATCGGCTTCTCCGGCTCGCGCAGGCCCGCCCGGGCAAGCTTGATCGCCGACGACAGCGTCTCGATGGCGGCATCCTGACCGTAGACGACGCGCTTCAGGTTCTCGCTGAGATTGCGCAACACCTCGGCGTCGTCCTTCGACACCGACTTCGGCGGGATCCGCGCCATCGTGGCGATCGTGACCTCGATCTCCTTGACGCCGATCGTCTTCTTGCGGCGCGACTCCGGCAGCAACATCTGCGAGGCGCCCGACTCGTCGATCACGTCGATCGCCTTGTCCGGCAGCTTGCGGTCGTTGATGTAGCGGGCCGAGAGCTCCACCGCCGTCTTGATGGCGTCGGAGGTGTAGCGGACGCCATGGTACTCCTCGAAATAGGGCTTCAGGCCCTTGAGGATCTCGATGGCGTCGGGGATCGAGGGCTCGTTGACATCGATCTTCTGGAAGCGACGGACGAGCGCCCGGTCCTTCTCGAAGAACTGCCGGTATTCCTTGTAGGTCGTCGAGCCGATGCAGCGAATCTGGCCGGAGGCGAGCGCCGGCTTCAGCAGGTTCGAGGCGTCCATGGCGCCGCCGGAGGTGGCACCGGCACCGATGACGGTGTGGATCTCGTCGATGAACAGGACGGCGCCGGGGTACTCCTCGACCTCCTTGACGACCTGCTTCAGCCGCTCCTCGAAGTCGCCGCGATAGCGCGTGCCGGCGAGCAGCGCCCCCATGTCGAGGGCGAAGATCGTCGCGTCGGCGAGCACCTCGGGCACCTCGTCGTTGACGATACGGCGCGCGAGGCCCTCGGCGATGGCGGTCTTGCCGACGCCGGGATCACCGACGAACAGCGGGTTGTTCTTCTGGCGCCGGCAGAGCACCTGGATGGTGCGCCGGATTTCCTCGTCGCGGCCGATGACGGGGTCGATCTTCCCCTTCTTCGCCTTCTCGTTGAGGTTGACGCAATAAGCCTCGAGAGCGTCGGTCTTGCGCTTCGTCCGTTCGGTACCGTCCACGGTCGCCTGCTCATCGTCTGCCCCGCGCGCCGCCCGCGGTTCGGCCATGCCGACCCGCTTCGCGATGCCGTGGCTGATGTAGTTCACGGCATCGTAGCGGGTCATGTCCTGCTCCTGCAGGAAGTACGCCGCGTGGCTCTCGCGCTCCGCGAAGATGGCGACGAGCACGTTTGCCCCCGTCACCTCCTCCCGGCCCGACGATTGCACATGGATGACGGCGCGCTGGATGACCCGCTGGAAACCGGCGGTCGGCTTGGAATCGTCGCCGGCATCGGTGACGAGGTTGTCGAGTTCGGTGTCGATGTACTCGACGAGGTCGCGCTTCAGCTTGTCCAGGTCGACATTGCAGGCGCGCATGACCGCGGCCGCGTCCTGGTCCTCGATCAGCGCCAGCAGCAGGTGCTCGAGCGTCGCATATTCCTGATGCCGCTCGTTCGCGAACGCGAGGGCCTGATGCAGCGCCTTCTCGAGGCTACGGGAGAATGACGGCACGGGTATCCCTCACTTCTTCTCCATGACGCACTGCAGCGGGTGCTGGTGCTTGCGGGCGAAGTCCATCACCTGGGTCACTTTCGTCTCGGCCACCTCGTAGGTATAGACGCCGCACTCCCCCACGCCGTGATGGTGGACGTGCAGCATGATGCGCGTCGCTTCCTCTCGCGTCTTCTGAAAAAATCGCTCCAGCACATGCACGACGAACTCCATCGGCGTGTAGTCGTCGTTCAGGATGAGGACGCGATACATGTTCGGGCGTTTCGTCTTCGCGCGGGTGCGCGTGACGACGACCGTTCCATTCTCGCCCTCGTCCCGACGATCGTCGCCGGCCGTCATGCTCGGTTCGTGCCGCATCGCCTTCCACGCGACGCCTGCGCGCCGCATCGCTCTTCGCCCGGCGCCCGTGCGCCGATTGCCGCCCGAGGGCGAGCCGACCGCCGCCCCCATCCGCCGGCCGAACCGTTCACCGGCCGTGCTGGCTCATGTAGGTGCCGTCTCCGACATTGTAAGGCGATCCTCCGCATTCGCAACGCGGATGCGCGTGATCGACGCGGCGGGCGGCGCCGCAGGCGGATGCCGCATCGGATCGCGCTGGCGCGATGCCTCGCCGGTGC
>CAMDHY010000180.1 GCA_945898215.1 Pseudoxanthobacter soli DSM 19599
GTCGTCATTCCCGGCCTTGTGCCGGGAACCCATGCGAGGCTGCGGCACAGATGGCGCCGATGGGTTGCGGTGGGCGGGCGGCGAGCCATGGGTTCCCGGCACAAGGCCGGGAATGACTACCGCGGAGGAGGCGTCAGCGTCGGTGCGTGGGGAGCCGGCCGCGCGGCAGCCTGATCGGCGGGCGCCGGAGGAGCCACCGGCCCCGACGGCATCGCAGCGCCGGAGGCGGTGGCCGCGCGGGCCGCTTCGCGCGCCTGCCGGCGCCGCGCCCACCAGACCGAGAACCGCCGCCGCCAGCGCCGCACCGCCGGCACGTCGACCGACAGCACCAGCATCCCGAGCGGCAGCATCCAGAAGCCGAGGATCGGCAGGAAGCCGGCGATCCCCCCGACGATCAGCGCCCCGCCGAGCGCGATCCGCGCCGCCCGCGAGGCGGGCAGCGGCATCCGTCGGCTTCCAAAACGCAGATCGGCCATCGAGCTCCTCGTCGAGATTGCGGGGCATGCCCCGGTGCGACCCTCCGCCGCCGCCCCCGAGATGGGCCGCCGCCCGGGCGAGGACAAGGCGCCGCCAGCGGAGGCTCGGGGGTGCGGTGGAGCGGACCGGCTGCAACGACGGCCCTGCCCGGATCGTTCCGTCGGCCGCTCCCGCATCGCGGGGCTGTACATTCCGGTTGGGCATTGCTATAGCCCGCGCCGGCTGTACGAGCGCCTGTTCCCCGGTAGCTCAGTGGTAGAGCAACCGGCTGTTAACCGGTTGGTCGCTGGTTCGAATCCGGCCCGGGGAGCCAATACTTTCAAGCGCTTGGCGACGCTGGCCGGACCCTCGAAAATCGTCGATCTACGGCATGTCTGCAGGCGCGCAGCATGGGCATTTCGGTCTCGACACCCTTGACGACACCTGGACAGTTGCGCGCCGACGGGCACGTCGTCGGGCAATCGCAAGCGAAGTTTGCCGCTGCCATCGGATTGTCCGTCCCACGATCGAGCGCCCCGAGAGTGGCCGGGATGCTCCGTCCCGACAGACGCTATCGACGCGATCCGCTCCGCCCTTGAGGCCGCAGGCATCGAGTTCATTGCCGACAGCGGTGGCGGGCCGGGCGTGAGGCTGAGGAACCGAAGAGCCGGCCCTCAAGGCAAGGCACATGGGTAGCGTCGCCGGACGGCTCTTCGCGGCTATCACGCTGCTGTGACGGACGCGAGGGCACTGCGTGCGTACTGTCTTCCCGGATCGGATCGTGGATGGCGCGCGAGGCGAGGCCGGAAGCTTGGAGTGTCCCATGTTCACACGTCTGCTGGCAGCAGCCTTGGCCGTCACCCTCCCCTCCGCCGCGTTCGCCGCCTGTACGCAGGCCGACCTCAAGGGAAAATGGCGGTTCAACTTCGATCTCAATCGCATAGCCACCATCGAAGGCGTAGAGGGTGCCCAATTTTTGACGTGCACCCTCACCATCAAGGCTGACGGGACGATAACACCGGGCGATTGTGAAGCGGTCAATCTTAGTGGAGACCCAGGAAGCTTCTTTATTGCTCCATCCAACCGAAAACTCGTCATGAAAACATCGAATTGCACGGCGATCTTCAGTGGAGACATTGTTTTTCCGAATGATTTTGGCCTGGTTCTCGGCGGCACAACCTTCTACGTCAACGGCGCGAAGCTGTCGATTTCCCCCGACAAGCAGATGCTGCTCGGGTGGCTGTCCGTCTCCGGCAAGCCGTGGTCCGCAGTGACGGCCATGAAGATCGCCACGCCGTAGCGGCGTCCCGGGCCCACGCCCGCCGAGACTTCGCACGCGCCGCGGCTTCCGCAGCCTTCCGCCATCACCGAAGTCTTGATGTGTTTCCGGGCATCATCGGATAGCCTCAAAGAGCAAGAGCCCCCATCGCCTCGCCGAAGGCAGCACCGACGCCGAACGGTTGCAGGCGGCCGTCAACCGATCGATCTCCGACGAGCCGCTGCGGAAGGGCGGCATCCTCGCGGCGTTGCAAGCGTCGCCGCTCGTCGGCGCCGACCTCGACTTCGCCCGTTCCCGCGACGACAGGCGCGACCTCCGTCTCCGATGTGCTGTGTCCTCGACGGAGCATCAGCAGCAACCTGACGAAGCCGGCTCACTCTCGGCGCCCCTCGGCGCGCCCCCTCAGCCCGCGTCGCCCGGCCCCGACACCGTCTCCAGCCGCGCCTCCCAGCCCCCGCCGCTCGCCGCCACCTCGCCTCCCTCCCCCGCCGCCCCGCACGCCTCGGCGCTGCAGAACAGGTCGTAGAGGGTCTCGACGATGCGGCGGGCCGGTGGGCTGACGATGCCGTACCACATCGTCTGGCCGTCGCGGCGGGCCGCCACCAGCCCGTCCTTGCGCAGGAGCGCCAGGTGCTGGGAGACGGTCGAATCGCGCAGATCGAGGGCGGCTGCGAGCTGACCGACCGAGTGCTCGGCCTCGATCAGCCGGCACAGGATGAGGAGCCGGTGGCGGTTCGCCAGCGACTTCAGGAGCTCGCTCGCCTTTTCGGCGGCGGACGACATGATGGCGGGATCGACGGTCATCAGGGCACCGATAGCACGGGCTTGCCGGTCGGGGAGCCCCCGACGACCGCCGGTTCGCCCGTGAGCGAAGCGGGATCGAGGGCGGCGATGGCGTCGTAGTGGCTGCGGAAGACGCGGCCGCCGAGATGGTCGAGGAAGTCGGTGCGGCCGAGGCGGTCCATCACCGGCCCCTTCACCTCGGAGAGGTGGAAGCCGACGCCGAGGTCGGCGAGGCGGCGGTTGATCTCCTCGAGGCTCTCGAGGGCGCTCGCGTCGATCTCGTTCACCGCCGAGCACTGCAGCACGACGTGGCGGACGTCGGGCCGGGCGGCGACGAGGGCGGCGATGCGGTCCTCGAGGAAGCGGCTGTTGGCGAAATAGAGGCTCTCGTCGACGCGCACGCCGAGCACCGCCTCGGACGTCGCGACGGCGTGGCGGTCGATGTTGCGGAAGTGCTCGGTGCCCGGCACCTGGCCGACGACGGCCATGTGCGGCCGGCTGGTGCGGTAAAGGAACAGCGCCACCGAGACGCCGACGCCAGCGCTGACGCCGATCTCGACACCGATCGCGAGGGTCACCAGCATCGTCGCCGCCACCGCCGCGAAATCGGCCTTCGAGTAGACCCAGGTGCGCTTCAGCACGGAAAGGTCGACCAGTGACAGCACGGCGACGACGATGGTGGCGGCGAGCGTCGCCCGCGGCAGTGCCGTCAGGAGCGGCGTGAGCAGCAGGGTCGCCAGCGCAATGCCGACGGCGGTGTAGGCGCCGGCGGCGGGCGTCGCCGCCCCCGCGTCGAAGTTCACCACCGAGCGGGCGAAGCCGCCGGTCACCGGATAGCCGCCCGAGACCGCCGCGCCGACGTTGGCGGCGCCGAGCGCCACCAGTTCCTGGTCGGGCTCGATGCGCTCGCGGCGCTTGGCGGCGAGCGTCTGGGCGACCGAGACGGATTCGACGAAGCCGACGATGGAAATCAGCGCCGCCGCGCCGGCGAGGTCGAGCCAGAGTGCCGGGTCGAGCGGCGGCAGCGCGAACGGCGGCAACCCGGCCGGCACGGCGCCGACCACCGCGACACCGCGCCCGGCGAGGTCGAAGCCCCACGAGGCGAGGATGCCGGCCATCACCGCCACCACCGGCCCGAGCCGGGCGGCGAGGTCGGCGCTGCGCCCGGTGACGCCGAGGCGGGCGAGCAGCGGCTTCAGCCCGCGGCGAACCCAGAACAGGAAGGCGAGCGTGCCGAAGCCGATGGCCGCCGTCCAGAGGTTCGCTTGCGTCAGCTGCGGCAGCAGCGACTGGCCGAGCTCGATCAGTGTCTGGCCGCCGCCCTTGATGCCGAGCAGGTCCTTCAGCTGGCTCGCGGCGATCAGGATGCCGGAGGCGGAAATGAAGCCGGCGATCACCGGGTGGCTGAGGAAGTTCGCCAGGAACCCGAGCCTGAGCACGCCGAGCGCGATCAGCATCAGCCCCGACAAGAGCGCCAGCGCCACGGCCGCCGCCGCATATTCCGGCGTGCCGACGGCGGCGACGCCACCCACCGCCGAGGCGGTCATCAGCGACACCACCGCGACGGGGCCGACGGCAAGCGCGCTCGAGGTGCCGAAGATCGCATAGAGCACCAGCGGCGCGACGCTGGCGTACAGGCCCACCTCCGGCGGCAGGCCGGCGAGCATCGCATAGGCGAGGCTCTGCGGGATCAGCATGATGGTGACGATGACGGCGGCGAGCAGGTCGCGCCCGGCCTCGGCCCGCCGGTAGCGCGGCGCCCACGCCAGCACGGGGAAGACGCGAGCGAGCGCGCCTGCCGCTGCCTGCGGCGCGCGCCCGCCGGCCGGGCCGTTCGTCTCGATCTCGACCGTCATCGGCCCGTCTCGCCTTCCTGCCTGACGCTTCGGCTCTGCCGCGGCCTCAGCCGGTGATCTCGGGCTTGGCCATCCATTCCCGGCCCTTCAGCATGCCCTGCCAGTACATCGGCGGCAGGATGCGCTCCTTCAGCCACCAGGCGGCGCGCGTCGGGCGCGTTCCGTCGATCAGCCAGGTCGGGAAGCTCGGCGCGAGCTTGCCGCCATAGGCGAACTCGGCGAGCACGATCTTGCCCTTCTCCACCGTCAGCGGGCACGAGCCGTAGCCGTCATAGACGGCGGCGCCCTTGGCGAGGCCGAGGCCGACGAGCACGTTCTGCGCCACCACCGGCGCCTGCTTGCGCGCCGCCGCCGCCGTCTTGGCGTTGGCGGTGCCGGCGGCGTCGCCGAGGGTGAACACGTTGGCGAAGGTCGGGTGGCGCAGGCTCGCCGGGTCCGCCGCCACCCAGCCGGCCGCATCGGCGAGCGGGCTGACGCGGACGAAATCCGGCGCCGTCTGCGGCGGCACGACGTGCAGCAGGTCGAAGCCGCGCTCGACGATCTCGGTGCCGCCGTCCGTCGTGGCGCGGCGGAAGCGGGCGAGCTTGCCCGGCCCGTCGACAGATACCAGCGTCTCGCCGAAGTTGAGCGCGATGCCGTAGCGCTCGACATACTCCATCAACGCCGGCACGTAGTCGGGCACGCCGAACAGCACGGCGCCTGCGGTGTGGAAGCCGACGTCGATGTCCTTGAGGCACCCGCTGCGGCGCCAGTGGTCGCAGGAGAGGTACATCGCCTTCTGCGGCGCGCCGGCGCACTTGATCGGCATCGGCGGCTGGGTGAACAGCGCCTTGCCACGCTTCAGCTCCTGCACGAGCTGCCAGGTGTAGGGGGCGAGGTCGTAGCGGTAGTTCGACGTGACGCCGTTCTGGCCGAGCGTCTCGGCGAGGCCCGCGATGCCGTTCCAGTCGAGCTTCAGGCCCGGGCAGACGACGAGTTGGCGGTAGGTCACCGGCCGGCAGCCCTCGAGCAGCACGGCGTTCGCCTCCGGCTCGAAGGCGGCCACCGCCGCCTTGATCCAGTGGACGCCGCGCGGCAGCACGCGCGCCATGTCGCGGCGGGTGATCAGCGGGTCGAAGACGCCCGCGCCGACCAGCGTCCAGCCGGGCTGGTAGTAGTGGATGTCGGCCGGCTCGATGATGGCGATGTCGAGGTCGGGCCGGCGGGCGAGCAGGCTTGAGGCCACCGCGATGCCGGCCGAGCCGCCGCCGACGATGACGACGTCGTGGCTCGCCACGGCGCCTTCGGTGGTCACCTTGCCGCCGGCGAGCACGCGGCGGGCGATGCCCGTCATGTCGAAGCCGGCGGCCTTGGCGGTGGTCAGGATCTCCGGCAGCGGCCGCCGGCCGGCCTGGGAGAGCGCCCACAGCGTTGTGGAGCGCGTGCCGGTGCGGCAGAAGGCGAGCGCCGGCTTCGGCAGCGCCGCCATCGCCGCGGCGAAGTCGGCCGCATCCTCGTCGCGCACCTTGCCGGGGGTGACCGGCAGATAGCGCGCCTCGAGGCCGCTCGCCTCGGCCGCGGCAGTGATCTCGGCGAAGGACGGCTGGTCGGCGCCCTCCCCGTCCGGCCGGTTGACGATGATCGACCGGAAGCCCGCGGCGGCGAGCGCCGGCACGTCCTGCGGCCGGATCTGGGCCGTGACCGACAGGCCCTCGTCGAGACGCTTCACGTCCATGGCGTTCGCTCCTCCGGATTTTTTTGTCGAGCGCCGCGGCTCAGAGCATGTCGACCGGCAGCTTCAGGTAGCGTTGGCCGTTGTCCTCGGGCGGCGGCATCT
>CAMDHY010000181.1 GCA_945898215.1 Pseudoxanthobacter soli DSM 19599
GGGACCCCATGCATCCGAAGCGGGCAGGCCCGCTTCGGATGCATGGGGGAGGACGAGTGGCGTCACCGCCCGCCGAGGATGGCGATGTAGTCCGTCACCCAGCGGTAGTAGGGCACGCAGCCGGCCGACTGGCTCTCGCACTTCGCCACCGGCGTGCGCCAGAAGTGAATCTTGTCGAAGTTGCCGATGCCGTTCGTCTCGCAGCCGGCGTCGGTCAGGAGTGCGTTGCCCTTGCAGGCGGCCGGCACGGCCGGCACCGAGCCGAACCAGGCGGCGAGGTCGCCCTGCAGCTTCGGGCTGAGCGAGTGCTCCATCCAGAGATAGGCGCAGTTGGGGTGGGGGGCGTCGGCGGCCATCATGGTGGTGTCGGCCCAGCCGGTGGCGCCCTGCTTCGGAACGGTCGAGGCGATCGGCTTGCCCTGGCCCTTCAGGAGGTTGACCTGGAACGGCCAGGCGGATGAGGCGACGACGCCCTCGTTGGTGAAGTCGTCGATCTGGATCATCACGTCGTGCCAGTAGCGCGAGACGAGGCCGCGCTGGGTGCGCAGGAGCTCCAGCGCCGCCTTGTACTGGTCCTCATTGAGCTCGTAGGGATCCTTGATGCCAAGCTCCGGCTTCGTCGCCATCAGATAGAGGGCGGCGTCGGCGATGTAGATCGGGCCGTCGAAGGCCTGGATGCGACCCTTGTTTGACTTGCCGTCCGGCAGCGTCTGTTCCTCGAAGACGACTGACCAGCTGTCGGGCGCCGTCTTGAAGACGTCGGTGTTGTACATCAGCACGTTGGCGCCCCACTGGTAGGGGATGCCGTAGTGAACGCCGCCGACGGTGTGCCACGGGGCGCTCTGCAGGCGCTCGTCCACCATGCCCCAGCTTGGGATCAGCGAGACGTTGACGGGCTGCACGCGCTTGCCGGCGATGAGGCGGAGCGAGGCGTCGCCGGAGGCGGTGACGAGGTCGAAGCCGCCCTCGTTCATCAGCGCGACCATCTCGTCGGAGGTGCCGGCGGTCTTCACCCGGACCTTGCAGCCGGTCTTGCCCTCGAACTCGGTGACCCAGTCGTAGCCCTTGTCGGTCTCGCCGCGCTCGATGTAGCCCGGCCAGGCGACGATATCGACGGCCCCTTCCCCGGGACCCACGGCTGTGATCTCGGCCCGGGCCGGCACCTGCGCGAACAGCAGGGCCGCCACCGCCGTCGAGGCGATCAGCGCTTTCGTCATGTGGTGCACTCCCTCGGCGGGAGGCGCTGCGGCGCCCGCCGCCATCCGTTCCCCACCGCCCGCGGGCGCCCGTTCGGGTCGTCCGAATACGCTGGCGGCACTGAGGAACAGTATGCGGTCGCGCAGCCGTTCGCCGCACTCGCGAAAATCTGGAAAGTGCCTTCGGAAAAACCGAAGTCTGCGGGCGCGTCAGATGCCGCGGTCGATCATGTCGCGACCCTCACTCGAACAGCGTCTGAACGCGGGCGAGCACCTCGTCGATGATGTAGTCGGGGACCCGCTCGGAGAAGCGGCCGTTGCGGGCCTTCAGGTCGAGGGCGCGAAGTTGGTGGCACAGGACGACACCCGTGGCGTTCGTTCCGGCCCCGGTCAGGGAAACCGCAAAACCCCTGTCGCGGGCTAAATTGCCACCGCTCGTGATCGGGGCGACGATGGGCGTGCCGAGGGCATTGAACTCCCGCGGCGTCAGGATCAGGACATAGCGCGGCTTCGCCTGCTCCCGCCCCTTGGTGGGATCCAGGTCGACGTGCCAGATGTCGCCGCGGTCCACTACAGGACTTCCCGGCCGACCGGCTCCGCCTCGTCCCAGTCACGCTGCTCGCTGTCCTCCGGTGCCGTTGGGTCGCACTGCGCGATCAGGTCCGCGAGGGCGTAGCGCCGCCGGGGCCGAGGCTCGACGACGAGCCTGCCCTCCTCGATATGCAGGGCGACCTTCTCGTTGGCGGCGAGGCCGAGGCCTTCCAGGATGGCCTTCGGGATCGTCATCATGACGGAACCACCGACGGTCCGTAGGGTCGATGTCAGCATCTTCGCCTCCAAGTTATACTGAAATATAACTCGCTGGGGTAGCTGTGCAAGGCGCTTGCCGTTCACCCCCGCGCCCGTGCCGCCCTAAGCGCCCGCGCCACGGCCACGAAATCCCGGGCGGTGCGCGGCAGCGGCGCTCCGCGGCGCCAGGCGAGGCCAACCTCGACGGTGGGGAGCGCCTCGGCGATCGGGCGGGCCTCAATGCGGTCGCCCTCCAGCGACCACGGGCGGTAGACGAGGTCGGGCAGGATGGCGACGCCGGCGCCGGTGGCGACGAGCGAGCGCACGGCCTCGACCGAGCGAGTGCGGAAGGCGACCGGCGGACGCTGGCCGTGGGCGCGCCAGTGGGCGTCAGCTGTCGCCTCGATCTCGTCGACGGTGAGGACGATCTGGCGCTCGCGGGCGATTGCGGCGAGCGATACCTCCGCCTCCGCGGCGAGGCGGTGGCCGAGCGGCAGCCAGAGCCGGTAGGGCGACACCTCCAGCACTTCGGTCTCGAGCGCCTGCTTTTCCTGCGTCGGCCGCGCCTGCGGCTGCACGACGACGGCGACGTCGAGTTCGCCGTTGACGAGCAGGTGCTCGAGATAGTCGCGCCCGTCCTCCACCGCCGAGACGGCGACGGCCGGATGGGCGCGGCGGATGCGGGCGAGGAGATCGGAGAAGACGTAGCCGGCGACGAGCGCCGTGACGCCGATCTGCAGCGTGCCGGACAGCGCCGTGCCTTCCTCGGCCACCGTGCGCCGGGCGTCGGCAACGTCGGCGAGGATCTTGGTGGCGTGGCGGAGGAACTGCTGGCCCTTGAGCGTCAGCTGCACGCCGCGCGGATGGCGCTCGACGAGCTTCAGCCCGAGGTCCTGCTCCAGCGCGTGCACGGCCTCCGTCAACGTCGACAGCGACATCGACAGCTGGTGCGCCGCCCGCGTCAGCGAGCCGTTCTCGGCCACGGCGACAAAATACTGGAGCTGGCGGAGGGAGAACATCTGGCCGTCCGGCGCGGGATCGCGCGGGCGAGCCTAACCGGTTGCGGCCGTGAGGGAAGGGCGGTGACGGCCGATGTCGCCGGCGGCCCTCACAGCCCCGGAAAACACTCCGCGAACGTCTCGGCGATCGCCACCACGGCGGCGTTCACCGGGCCGGCGGGGAGCTTCGGGATCACCGAGGCGTCGACGACGAAGAGGTTGTCGACGCCGCGCACCCGAAGGTCGGAATCGACGACGGCGCCCTCGTCGCGGCCCATGCTGCAGGTGCCGACCGGGTGGTGGTGGGTGATCACCGCGCGGGCGATGAAGGCGTCGAGGGACGCGTCGTCGTGGGCTTCGGGGCCAGGCAGGAGCTCCGCCTCGCGCCAGGCGGCGAGCGGCTCGGCGTGGCCGACGGCGCGGGCGGTGCGGAGTGCTGCGCGGAAGCCGGCACGGTCGGCCTCGGTGGCGAGATAGGCGGGGTCGATGATCGGCGCGTCGTCCGGGTTCGGGCCTGACAGGCGGATCGAGCCGCGGCTCGTCGGATGGTAGGCGCCGGCGAGCAGCGTGTAGGCGGTGCCGGCGGCGGGGCGATCGAAGCACTCGGAGACGGCCGGCACGACGACGCAGCCGAGCACGACGTCGGGGCTGCCGTCGGCGCGGGAAAGGTCGTTGCTGTGCAGATACATCAGCGATTCCGAGTGCTGCAGCTTCGTCGCCGGGATGGGGCGGTGGGCGCGGTAGACGTTGCCGGCGATCAGCAGATGGTCGTGCAGGTTCTGCCCGACCGAGGGCAGCGGCACGGTGCAGGCGATGCCGGGGCGCGCGAGTTCGTCCGGGGCGCCGATGCCGGAGCGCATCAACAGCAGCGGTGAGGCGACGGCCCCGGTGCAGAGCACGACGGTCGCGGCGCGGATGGAGGCGGTGGCGCCGTCGGCGAGCCGCACGGTGACCGGCCCGATGCGGCCGCCGGCGACCGTCAGGCGGTCGACGCGGGCGCCGGTGACGATGGTGAGGTTCGTCCGCTCGTCGAGACCGGCGAGATAGGCCTCGGCGAGGGTGACGCGCCGGCCGCTCCGGATATTGAGCGAGTTCGGCGCGGTGCCGCAGAGAGGCCCGAGATTGTGGTCGCCGAGCCGGGGGGCGCCGAGCGATTCTCCTGCCGCCATGTAGGCGCGCGCCAGCGGGCTCACCTCGTCCGACGGCAGGGTGACGTCGAAGGGCCCGTCGCCGCCATGCGCCTCGGAGGCGCCGCCGGAGAAGCGCTCCGAGCGCAGGAAGCCCGGCAGCAGGCCCTGATAGGACCAGCGCGGGCCGGCGACCTCGGCCCAGGCGTCGAAATCGTCCGGATGGCCGCGGACGTGCGCCATGGCGTTGAGGCCGCTCGAGCCGCCCATCATGCGACCGCGCGGCCAGGCGTGGACGCGGCCGGCGGTGCCGGCCTGCGGCACCGTCTCGTAGGCCCAGTCGTATGGACGGCCCTGCAGGAGCGGCCACATCGCCGGACTGGCGACGTCGGGGTCGGTTGGCCAGTCGCCCGCCTCCAGCAGGCAGACGCGGCGCGACGGGTCTTCGGAGAGGCGGGCGGCGACGACGGAACCGGCGGTTCCGGCCCCGATGACGAGAACGTCGACCTCGGCGGGCGGCAGCATCGCAAGAGACCCCAAGAACGCGATGATCGGAAAGGGCGATGATCAGAGGAGGCGGCGGTCGGCACCGCCCGCCGCCGGACGACGTCGTGACGACGGCGGGATCAGACGTCGCGGCCCTGTCTGGAACAGGCGGGGTGTCACGGTGGCGCCGTCAGCCGGGCGGCGCGGGCCGTCAGGCGGCGGTGAGGCCGGGCGACAGGCGCTCCATGATCTGCCGCTGCACGGCGGCGAGATGAGCGCGCATGGCCTGCTCGGCCGCCTCCGGGTCGCGCGTCGAGATGGCGTCGGCGATCGCCCGGTGTTCGGCGTCGCGGCGCGCCAGCCGCTTCGGGCAAGCGGTGGCGGATTCGCCGACGCGGACGCGGGCGTCGGTGCCGACCTGACGCAGCAGCCGGTAGAGCTCGACGGCGAGGCCGTTGCGCGAGCCGACGGCCACCGCCCTGTGGAAGGCGAAGTCGGCGGTGCCGTAGCCGGTGCCGGGCGGCGTCGAGGCGGACAGCACGATGCGCTGGATCTCGAAGGGCGAGGCGCGCAGCGCCGCGAGGCGGGCGAGCGTCGGCTCCAGCATGAAGCGCAGCTCGATCACCTCGATCGGGTTGGTGACGCGGATGAGCGCCTCGTCATGGGACTGCGGCACCGCGGCACGCCGGCCGGCCTTGGCCGGGCCGAGCTCGCCGGCGCCGCGCAGCGTCTCCAGCGCGAGGCGCACGCGGTGGCGCTTGACGCCGAGCTGCTCGGCCAGCGCCCGCTCCGAGGGAACGGCGCCGTCGGCGGCCAGCACGGTGCGGACCGTCTCGAGGATGGTCTCCATGGAGACTTCGGCCGCTCCGTCGATGGTGTCGTCCGCTGCGTGTCGTGACGCGTCGTGCAGCGCCGTCGCGTGCGGTTCCTGCGTCGCCCCCGTCATGCGATCCTTCCCGTCCCGTCGCCGGTGCGGCCGCGCTGCGGCGGACGCCGCCGCGACTCGACCAATCTCCAACCGTTTATACGGTTCGGAGATGGTGGTTGACAAGTTTGGTTGCTCAATGGTCGAGTCCGGTGACTCGGACCGGTGCCACGACGGCGCCGGACGGCGTTGAGCGGGTGGGTGCGGATGCGGGACGGTGCAGGCTACGACTACGTGGTGGTGGGCGCCGGATCGGCCGGCTGCACGCTGGCGAATAGGTTGTCGGAAGACGGCACGGCGACCGTGCTCCTGCTCGAGGCCGGCGGCTGGGACCGCGACCCGTGGATCCACATCCCGCTCGGCTGGGGCCGCATCCTGCAGCACCGCCTGCACGACTGGAACTATTTCTGCGAGCCGGAGGCGAACGTCGACGGCCGCGCCGTCGAGTGCGCCCGCGGCAAGGT
>CAMDHY010000182.1 GCA_945898215.1 Pseudoxanthobacter soli DSM 19599
GACCTGCTCGTCTCCCTCGACGCCCTCGACGCCACCGGCCGCCTCACATCGGAAGGCGACGCGCTGCGCCGGCTGCCGCTGCCGCCGCGGCTCGCCCACATGCTGCACCGCGCGGCCGCCGATGGCCGCGCCGGCCTCGCCGCCGATCTCGCGGTGCTGCTGTCCGAGCGCGGCCTCGGCGGCGACGACGTCGACCTGCGCGAGCGCCTGCGCCGCTTCGGTCGCGAGCGCGGCCGGCGCGCCGACGACGCCCGCCGCCTCACCGACCGGCTCGTGTCGAACGTCGGCGGCAAGCGCGGCGACGGCGACGTCGAGGCGGCCGGCGCGGTGCTGGCGCTCGCCTTTCCCGAACGGCTGGCGCAGGCGCGCGGCGGCCCCGGCAAGTTCCGGCTGGCGAACGGCCGCGGTGCCGTGCTCGATGCCGCCGACGGGCTGGCGCGCGAGCCGTTCCTCGCGGTCGCCGACCTCTCGGGTTCGGCGGAAGCGGCACGCATCCTCGCGGCGGCGCCGATCTCCCGGGCCGAAATCGAGAGTGATTTCAAGGACCGCATCGAGACGGTCGAGACGATGAGCTTCGACGCCGGCAGCGGCTCGGTTCGCGGTCGCCGCATCCGCCGTCTCGACCGTCTGGTGTTGGCGGAGGAGGCGATCCCGGCGACGGGCGAGGCCGCCACGGCGGCGCTGATGACCGTGATCAAAGATCACGGTCTCGACCGGCTGCCGTGGACGCCGGCCTTGCGGCGGCTCCGCGAGCGGGCCGGATTCCTGCACCGGTTCGCGGTGCCCGGCTGGCCGGACGTTTCCGACGCCGCCCTGGCGGCCGCTGCGGACGCCTGGCTGGCGCCCTATGTCCCGGGAAAGACACGGTTTTCCGACATTCGCCCGGCGGAGCTGGAGGCGGCCCTGACGGCGCTGTTTCCGGCGGGCGGCGAACGGCTCCTCGACCGGCTCGTGCCGGAGCAGTTGGAGACACCGGGAAACCGTTCCGTTTCAATCGATTACGGCCGCGACCCGCCGGTCGCCGCGGTGCGCGTCCAGGACCTCTTCGGCCTCGACCGCCACCCCACGGTGGCGGACGGCAAGGTGCTGATCGTGCTCGAACTTCTGTCGCCCGCCAACCGTCCGATCCAGGTCACCTCCGACCTGCCGGGCTTCTGGCGCGGTTCCTGGGCGGCGGTGCGCGCCGACCTGCGCGGCCGCTACCCGAAGCACGCCTGGCCGGAGGACCCGCTGACGGCGCCGCCGGTCAGGATGAACCGGCGGAGCTGAGCCGGCGAAGGCTGCCGTTTCTCGCGCCTGCGAGCAGAAGCGGCGATTGGTGCTTGCTACCACCGGCCATTGCGTCACCATCGCGCGAGGAAAGCTCGAGGAGAAAGACCATGGCCGCAGATCCGACGACGATGACCGATGTGAAGGATGTGCGGACGCTGATGCTGAACGCCGAGCGCCTCGGCGCGCCGGCTTTGGCGCTCGCCTGTCAGCGCCGCCTTTATGAACTCGCCGGCGTCGACGTCGACGACCCGATCGAGCGCCGCCTCTGGCAGGCCGTGGCGGCCCATGAAGAGAGCCTCCACCGCCAGCACGGCAAGGCGCGCCGGGCGAGCTACACGCGCCGCAAGATCGCCACCAAGGGGGCGATCGCCACCCTCACCGACTGGGCGATGGACACCAAGGTGACGCCCGGCTTCGAGGCCCTGATGGCGAACGGCCATGCCGAGTTCACCGGCGAGGCCGTGGTGGTCGAGTATGCCGACCACTTCCCGGCCGAGGTCGTCGCGGCGGCGAAGGCGCGCCTCGCCGAGCACGCGGTGAAGGTGCCCGAGCCCCACTGAGCGGCTGCCGTTATGGAGCCGCACAAGGTCTGCTCCGCAGACCAGTTCCAGCGCCAGCCGCCTCGCCTCAGCCGACGATCAGCACGTGCAGCGCCCGCGGGCCGTGGGCGCCGAGCACGAGCGTCTGCTCGATGTCGGCGGAGCGCGACGGGCCGGTGACGAAGTTCACCGTCCGCGGCATCTCGCCTTCGCCGTAGCGGGCGCGCAGCCGGGCGATGACGGTCTCGAAGTCGCCGGCGACGTCGGTGGCGTCGACCACGATGATGTGCAGGTCCGGCAGGAAATTGAGCGTCGTCGGGTTGTCGGGGCCGGAGACGAGCATGGTCGTGCCGGTCTCCGCCACCGCCGCGAAGGCGTGCGAGACGGCCGCGAGATCGTCCCCGAAGGAGCGGCCGCGCGACACCGCGAGCGTCGGCACATCGCCCCACGGCATCGCGGCGAGACGTGGGTCGTCGCCGATGCGGATCGCCGCCGGCAGGTTGCGGTCGCGCAGCACGGCCGCCACCGCCGCCGGCACAGCTGCTGCCTCCGGCAGGCGCTCGACGGAGGCCATGACGCCCTTCAGGCGGTTCTCGTAGAGGTCGAGCTGCTCGGGCGGCGGGATGTGGCCGCGCGCCGGCACGATGCCGGCGCGGTGCGCCGCGAGCCGGTCGGCGATGGCGGCCCGGCGGCCGGGATCGCGGCCGTCGACGCCGAGCGCCGCGCGCACGCGGCCGAGGACGGCGTCGCGGGCCGAGGGACCGCCGCTCATCGCCGCCGCTCCCCGGACGCCCACAGGTCCTGGAAGGTGCGCCCCTCGGGGGCCGCCATGTCGCGGTGCGCCGTCCAGCCGGCCGCAAGCGGCAGCGAGGCGAAGCGGCCCTTGCGCTTGCCGAACAGGCCGAGGGTCCGCGCCGCGAGGCCGGTCGCGAGCCGGTAGAGCACCGGGCGGCGGGCGAGGAAGGCCCAGAGCCCGAGGCCGGCGCGCATCGTGCCCGGTTGCAGATGGCGCTCGAACTCGCGCTCGCGCCAGTGGCGCATCATCTTCGGCAGCGGGATCTGCATCGGGCAGACCGCCTCGCAGCGGCCACAGAAGGTCGAGGCGTTCGGCAGGTGGGCGGATGTCTCGATGCCGATGAGCGCCGGCGTCAGCACCGCCCCCATCGGGCCGGGATAGACCCAGCCATAGGCGTGTCCGCCGATCGCGCCATAGACCGGGCAGTGGTTCATGCAGGCGCCGCAGCGGATGCAGCGCAGCATGTCCTGGAACTCCGAGCCGAGCATCGCCGAGCGACCGTTGTCGAGGAGGACGACGTGGTACTCCTCCGGCCCGTCCGGGTCGCCCGGCCGGCGCGGGCCGGTCGACAGCGTCGTGTAGACGCTCATCTCCTGGCCGGTGGCGGAGCGGGCGAGGATGCGGACGATCTGGGCGACGTCCTCCAGCGTCGGCACCAGCTTCTCGATCGAGGCGACGACGACGTGGACGCGCGGCAGGATCTGCGTCAGGTCGCCGTTGCCCTCGTTCGTCACGATGATCGAGGTGCCGGTCTCGGCGACGAGGAAGTTCGCGCCGGTGATGCCGACGTCGGCGGCGAGGAAGCGCTCGCGCATGACGCCGCGGGCTTCGGCGAGCAGCGTCGGCGCCTCCTCCAGCGGCCGGGCGGGATCGAGGTGGGTGTGGACGCGGCGGAAGTCGTCGGCGATCTGGGCCCGCGTCAGGTGGATGGCGGGAGCGATGATGTGGCTCGGGTGCTCGCCGCGCAGCTGGATGATGTATTCGCCGAGATCGGTCTCGACCGGCGTGATGCCGTTGGCCGACAGGTGATCGTTGAGGCCGATCTCCTCCGTCACCATCGACTTGCCCTTGGTGACGGTCTTCGCCCCGGCTTTCTGGCAGATGCCGAGGATGATGTCGCGCGCGTCGGCCGCGTCGACCGCCCAGTGCACCTTGGCGCCGGCCTCCGTCGCCTTCTTCTCGTAGGCCTCGAGGTAGAGGTCGAGGTTGTCGAGGACGTGATCCTTGATGGCGCGGCCGGAGGCGCGCAGCGCGTCGAACTCCGGCAAGGCGGCGGCGGCGTCGCGGCGCTTCACGATGAAGCCGCGCTCGACCATGCCGAGGGCCTGCTGCAGGTTCGGGTCGACCAGCGCCTCGGCGGCGTTCTGCTTGAAGCGGGGGGAAGTGGTCTGCATCAGCGGGTGCCTCCGCCGCGCCGGGGTTGGGCGCTCCGGTTGGGCGCGCCGATCGCCGGGCCGTCGGCCATGCCGGCGAGCACCTCGGCGACGTGGCGGACCTCGATGGCCGTGCCGTCGCGCGCGAGCTTGCCGGCCATGTTGAGGAGGCAGCCGAGGTCGCCGGCGATGAGCGTGCCGGCGCCGCTCTCGCGGATCGCTTGCGCCTTGCGGCCGACGATGGCGGCGGAGACGTCCGGATACTTGACGCAGAAGGTACCGCCGAAGCCGCAGCAGACGTCGGCGTCGCGCAGTTCGGTGAGGGCGAGGCCGGCGACGCTGCCGAGCAGCCGGCGCGGCTGCGCCTGCACGCCGAGCTCGCGCAGGCCCGAGCAGCTGTCGTGATAGGTGACCGAGCCGTCGAAGCGCGCCGCGACCGCCGTCACCTTCAGCACGTCGACGAGGAAGCTCGTCAGCTCGTGGGTCTTCGCCGCGAGCGCCTCGGCGCGGCCGCGCCAGGCGGGATCGCCCTCGAACAGGGCAGGATAGTGGTGGGAGATCATGCCGGCGCAGGAACCCGACGGGGCGACGACATAGTCGAAGCCCTCGAAGGCGCGGATCACCTGCTCGGCGATGGCGCGGGCGTCGGCGCGGTCACCGGAATTGTAGGCCGGCTGGCCGCAGCAGGTCTGGGCCCGTGGCACCTCCACCCGGCAGCCGGCGTCCTCGAGCAGCTTCACCGTGGCGAAGCCGATGGTCGGGCGGAACAGGTCGACGAGGCAGGTGACGAACAGGCCGACACGGGGGCCTGGCAGGGAGGCGCTCGGGCCGGTGGCGGGAGACGCCGGACGTCCGGCTGCGGGCACGATGAACTCCTGGGACTGCGACCGGTCGCTGCCGGTAGGGCGACGGTAGCAGATAGCGCGGCGGCGTGGCGATGCGACGGGTGTGGCGTGTCTCGTGCGCGACGGCGTTCGCCGACTCCGCGGCGCCCCCCTCCCCCGCAAGGGGGGAGGATTTCCGTGGTGCTTTTGGCAGATCGTTTGCCCCAATCTCGGCGCGAACCCTCCCCCCTCGCGGGGGAGGGTAGGGAGGGGGGGCCGCGAGCGGGACGTCAGCGTGAGGCCGACTCCGACCCCCGCCCGTTCACGCGACCGAGGCGAGGGTGCCCTGCGCCGCCGCCGCCCGCGCGGCGAGCCGCTCGCGCAGGGCCTGCGGCAGCTGGCGGGCGGACTTGATGCGCGGGGTGGGGAGTTCGGTCAGCACCGGGCCGGTGTCGCCGTAGAGCGCCTCGTACTGGGCAAAATTGTCGAAGCGGCGGCGGGTGACGGTGTCGAGGAAGGTCTCGGCCGGCACGCCCTCGGCGAGGATCAGGGCGTGGTCGTCGAGCTCCACGTGGAAGTAGGTGAAGCGCTCCGGCATCGCCGTCTCGCGGACGATCGTCGTGCCGTTGACCAGCGCGCCGGCCTGGACGAGGACGCCGTCGAGGAAGAGGGCGTGGTCGGGCGAGACGAGCAGGTCGCGGACCGGCAGGCCGTCGCCGAAGGCCCCGGCGGTGATGCGGACGGGGAAGGTGCGTAGCGGGTCGGCGAAGAGTGTCACGACCGTCTGCACGCCCACCCAGCGCACCGGCGCGACGCGGCCGTCGGCGGTGAGCACCAGGTCGCCGATGGCGAGGGCCTCAACCCGCACATCTCCCGCGGGCGCCTTGATCTGCGTGCCGGCGAGAAAGCAGACTGGGAAGGAGTCCACGAGGTATGGGATAGT
>CAMDHY010000183.1 GCA_945898215.1 Pseudoxanthobacter soli DSM 19599
GCCGAGGGCGCCGACGTCGTCGTCGTCGGCTTCGAGGCGGCCGATCCCGCCGGCTACGGCCGGCTCATCGTCGACGGCGGCCGGCTCGTCGCCATCCGCGAGGACCGCGAGGCCTCGCCGGCCGAGCGGATGGTGCGGCTTTGCAACTCCGGCATCCTCGCCTTCCGCGAAGAGCATGTGCTGCCGCTCCTCGACGCCATCTCCGACGACAACGCCAAGCGCGAGTTCTACCTGACCGACGCGGTCGCCGGCGCCAACGCCCGCGGCCTGAAGGTGGAAGTGGTCGTCGCCGGCGAGGACGAGGTCCTCGGCGTCAACGACCGCGCCCAGCTCGCCCGCTGCGAGGGCGTCTTCCAGGCCCGCGCCCGCGCCGCGGCGCTCACCGCCGGCGCGACGCTGATCGCCCCGGAAACCGTGTTCTTCTCCATCGACACCGTGCTCGGCCGCGACGTGCTGGTCGAGCCGAACGTCGTCTTCGGCCCGGGCGTGACGGTGGGCGAGGGGGCAGTGATCCACGCCTTCTCCCACCTCGAGGGGGCGACAATCGCCGCCGGCGCCAGCATCGGCCCGTTCGCCCGGCTGCGGCCGGGGGCGGCGATCGGCGCCGGGGCCCGCGTCGGCAACTTCGTCGAGGTGAAGAACGCCACAATCGAGGACGGCGCCAAGCTCAACCACCTCTCCTATATCGGCGACGCCCGCGTCGGCCGCGCCGCCAACGTCGGCGCCGGCACCATCACCTGCAACTATGACGGCGGCTCGAAGCACTTCACCGACATCGGCGCCGGTGCCTTCATCGGCTCCAACTCCGCCCTCGTCGCCCCGGTGACGATCGGCGCCGGCGCCTATGTCGGCTCCGGCAGCGTCATCACGGACGACGTCCCGGCGGATGCGCTCGCCATCGCCCGCGGCCGCCAGGTCGTTAAGGAAGGCCGCGCCGGCGAGATCCGGGCGCGGGCGAAGCAGCGCGGCGGGGAGGCATAGCCGCCCCTGCCCGACGTGCTGCTCTGTTCACTGCGGTGTCGCTGGTGGTAAACTTGCCTACCAGTGGAACAGGCATGGGACAGAATGCGATGGCAGGCGTCGAGAAGGTCAGCGTCGCCCTCACTCCCGAGATGGCGGCGATGGTGCGCGAGGTCGTCGCCGCCGGCGAGTACGCGTCTGCGAGTGAGGTGATGCGCGAGGCGTTGCGTGACTGGAAGCAGCGTCGCAGCGAGCGCGCGCGGGCGATCGAAGAACTCGGGCGACGCTGGGATGAGGGGCTGGCGAGCGGGCCCGCCGTCGATGGCGAAGAGGCCTTGGCACGGATCAGGAGCAAGCTCGCCGAGCGCGGCGCGCAATGAGCTTCGTCCTTCGCCCGGCGGCGGAGGCCGACATCGATTGCCACTCGCATCGGCGAAGACGATCTGACGGCCGCGCTGCGGTGGATCGAGGACGTCAATCGTTGCTGCGACACGATCGCGGCAATGCCACGGATGGGGGTCCTGCGATCGGATATCCGCCCCGGACTCCGCATGTTTCCTCTTGTAGATTATCTCATCCTATACTGCATACGGGCAAGCCATGTGGAGATTTTCCGTGTGCTCCACGGTGCACGGCAGTGGCAAAGCCTGCTCTAGCCTTGATCGTCTACAGCTGGGCCGCATCCACTTCTCACCCGCCCCCAACTTACCCTCACCGCAGCGCCTTCGCCGCCTCCAGGATCGGGGCCGGCGTCAGCGCTCCCGCGCCCGAAAACGGGCGTTGATAGGTCGCGACGACGAAGAACATCACGGTGAGGGCCGTGACCATGACGGCGAGGGCCCTTGCGCGCGCCGCTGGCCGGGCCGCGTGAACGGTCGCGACAGTCACCAGGAGGACGAGCGCGAGGCCGATGACGAGAAACCACTGCCATTCGCGCACGATCTCTTGCGAGATCGAGAGGCGCTGCTGGCGCGCCGCCGACAGACCTTCGAGGGTGACGAGGAGCCGCTGCTGCAGCAGCGGGGTCGGCCCGTCGGGCGGCAGGCCACCGAGGACAAATCTGTAGATGTCCTCCAATTGCTGCTCAGCCTTCTTGCTGGCTCGGCCCTCGTTCATGTCGTTCCATTCGAGCGCGGCCGCCTTGGCATAACTGGCGACGAGGCCGTCGAGACGCTCATGCGGGGCGGCGTCGAGAACATAGGCATAGATGTGCATCAGGCGGATGCTGTGAGCCTCCGAGTTGACGGCGTCCCGGGCCCGGTCGTCCGTTGTCCAGATGGCGTTCGCTAGGAACGCCATCGACAGGGCGAACATGCCGCCGATGACGGCCTGGACGGTGTCGGCCGGTTTGGACCGGGCTTCATCACTGCACAGCCGAGGATGCCGGAAGGCGAAATGCAGGAGGACTGCTACGAGGCTGAAGGCCAGGAGGATCAGGAAGAATTCGCCGATTGGCGTGGATGAGCGCATCGCTTCCGACCGGATGGCTTGGAGTGGGTGCAGGGCAGGCGGACACCGCCGCCGCCGGTACGGGTCATCGCCCACGGGCGTGTCGGCAATCTCGCAGCTTTGCGGGGAAAGCAAATGAACGTGCAAGCCCCATACCCTGATTTCGACGTCGAACGCAGCGATCGGCCGGCATCCGAGTAGCGCGAAGCGTGGGCGGCCGCACCCCGGTCACAAACCGACACCGAGTTTGATTGGCCGCCGGCCGTCCGCTCCTCTACACCGGCGGCGGAACGGAAACGGTACGGGATAGCGCGCGCATGTGCGGCATTGTCGGCATCCTCGGCACGCGGCCGGTGGCGGAACGCCTCGTCGAATCGCTGAAGCGTCTCGAATACCGCGGCTATGATTCGGCCGGCGTCGCCGTCCTCGAGCACGGCGATCTCACCCGCCGCCGCGCCGAGGGCAAGCTGAAGAACCTCGAGGCCTCCCTCGACCGCGCGCCGCTCACGGGCACCGCCGGCATCGGCCACACTCGCTGGGCCACCCACGGCGCGCCCACCGAGCGCAACGCCCATCCGCACGCCACCGACCGCGTCGCCGTCGTCCACAACGGCATCATCGAGAACTTCCGCGAGCTGAAGGACGAGCTCGTCGCCGGCGGTGCCCGCTTCGAGAGCGACACCGACACCGAGGTCGTCGCCCACCTGATCACCCGCGGCCTCGCCGAGGGGCTTTCGCCGCGGGCGGCGATGGGACAAGCGCTGAAGCGGCTGCGCGGCGCCTTCGCGCTCGCCGCCATCGTCAAGGGCGAGGAGGACCTCTTGCTCGCCGCCCGCCGCGGCTCGCCGCTCGCCATCGGCCTCGGCACCGGTGAGGTCTATCTCGGCTCCGACGCCATCGCGCTCGCCCCGTTCACCAGCCGCGTCGTCTATCTCGACGACGGCGACTGGGCGGTGCTGACGCGCGAGAGCGTCGAGATCTTCGACGAGCACGACCGGCCGGTGCAGCGTCCGGCGATCGTCGCCGCGGCGAGCGCCTTCCTCGTCGACAAGGGCAACTACCGCCACTTCATGGCGAAGGAGATCCACGAGCAGCCGGAGGTCGTCGGCCACACGCTCGCCGACTATCTCGACTTCGCGACCGAGACCGTCCGGCCGCTCGAAGGCCTTCCGTTCGACTTCGCCGACGTCAAGCGCATCACCATCACCGCCTGCGGCACCGCCTTCTATGCCGGCCTCGTCGGCAAGTACTGGTTCGAGCGCATCGCCGGCATTCCCGTCGAGATCGACGTCGCCTCCGAGTTCCGCTACCGCGAGGCGCCGATCCTGCCCGGCGACCTCGCCCTCGTCGTCTCGCAGTCGGGCGAGACCGCCGACACACTGGCGAGCCTGCGCTACTGCAAGGCGGGCGGCAGCCCGGTCGCCGCCATCGTCAACGTGCCCACCTCGACGATTGCCCGCGAAGCCGGCGCCGTCTTCCGGACGCTTGCCGGACCCGAGATCGGCGTCGCCTCGACGAAGGCCTTCACCTGCCAGCTCGCCGTGCTCGCCTCGCTGGCGATCGTCGCCGGCAAGGCGCGCGGCCGTGTCGATGCGGCGGAGGAGGCGCGGCTGGTGCGGGCGCTGTCGGAGGTGCCGCGGCTGATGGCGCAGGCGCTCAGGCTCGAGCCGCAGATCGAGGCGCTCGCCCGCCGCATCCACCGCTCCGCCGACGTCCTCTACATCGGCCGTGGCCTGAGCTACCCGATCGCCCTGGAAGGCGCGCTGAAGCTAAAGGAAATCAGCTACATCCACGCCGAGGGCAACGCGGCGGGAGAACTCAAGCACGGCCCGATCGCGCTCGTCGACGAGAAGGTGCCGGTGGTGGTCATCGCCCCCTCCGACCGGCTGTTCGAGAAGACCGCCTCCAACATGCAGGAGGTCGCCGCCCGCGGTGGCCGCATCATCCTCGTCACCGACGCCGAGGGCGTGCGCAACGCCGGCATCGCGCCGGCCGAGACGCTGGTGCTGCCGGTGATGCCGGAGGAGGTGACGCCGCTCGTCTATGCGGTGCCGATCCAGCTGATCGCCTACCACACCGCCGTGGTGAACGGCACCGACGTCGACCAGCCGCGCAACCTGGCGAAGTCCGTCACCGTGGAGTAGCGCCGTCACGGCGGCGTCGCGATCTCGTCCGAAGGTTCGCCTTGCCAATTCGATGGCCGGGCGATTGCATGGCGGTCGGGGTCGGGGCCGAGCAGACGGGAAAGCGATGACGCGCCTGCGCAACTATTTCCTCACCGGCGTCATCGTCGCCGGCCCGATCGGCATCACGTTCTATCTGACGTGGTCGTTCATCCACTGGGTCGACAGCCTGGTGAAGCCGCTGATCCCGGCCGGCTACAATCCAGACGCCTACCTCGAATTTTCCGTCCCCGGCGTCGGGCTGCTCTTCGCGCTCGCCGTTCTGACGCTGCTCGGCTTCCTGACCGCCAATTTCGTCGGCCGCTCGCTGCTCAGGGTCGGCGAACGCGCTCTCGACCGCATGCCGCTCGTGCGCAACCTTTACCGGGGGCTGCAGCAGATCTTCCAGACGGTGCTGACGCGCTCGGACAACTCCTTCAAGAAGGCCGGCCTGATCGAGTACCCGCGGCTCGGCCTGTGGTCGGTCGTGTTCATCTCGTCGAACGCCCGGGGCGAGATCGCCGACAAGCTGCAGCCCGACGACGAGGTCGTCTCGGTGTTCCTGCCGACGACGCCGAACCCAACCTCCGGTTTCCTGCTCTACGTCCGCCGCTCGGAGATCCTCGAGCTCGATATGACCGTGGAGGAGGCGGCGAAGCTCGTCATCTCCGCCGGCCTCGTCATGCCCGGCGACAAGCCCGGCAGCGTGCAGCCCGCCGCACCCGTCCCGGCCGCGACGCTGTCGGCGGCGGCCGAGTAGCTCATCCCGACCGCAAGAGCCGCACGGCCGCATCGCGCCGGAACAGGTGCAGGAGCACCCGCAGCGCCTGTCCGCGCGGGCCGGCGAGTTCGGGGTCGGTCACAAGGATCAGCCGCGCATCATCGCGCGCCGCCTCGACGAGCTCGCCGTGCAGCGAAAGATCGGCGATGCGGAAGCCCGGGCTGCCGCTCTGGCGGGTGCCGAGCAGCTCGCCCTCGCCGCGCAGCTTCAGGTCCTCCTCGGCGATGCGGAAGCCGTCGTCGCTGTCGCGCAGCACCGCGAGCCGCGCCTTCGCCGTCTCCCCCAGCGGTCCGCGATAGAGCAGCAGGCAGACCGAGGCCCGGTCGCTGCGGCCGACGCGGCCGCGCAGCTGGTGCAG
>CAMDHY010000184.1 GCA_945898215.1 Pseudoxanthobacter soli DSM 19599
CCGGTGGATCAGCCACGGATAGCCGTGGAAGGCGAAGACGACCGGCTTGTCGGTGGTGAAGAGCGCGTCGAAGTCGCGGTCGTTGAGGCCATGCGGGTGCTCGGAGGCCGGCTGCAGCTTCATCAGGTTGACGACGTTGATGACGCGCACCTTGAGCTCCGGCACGTACTGGCGCAGCAGGTCGACGGCGGCGAGCGTCTCGAGCGTCGGCACGTCGCCGCAGCAGGCCATGACGACGTCCGGCTCCGAGCCCTTGTCGTTGCTCGCCCACTCCCAGATGCCGAGGCCGGCGGTGCAGTGCTTCACCGCCTCGTCCATCGTCAGCCACTGCGGCGCCGGCTGCTTGCCAGCGACGACGACGTTGACGTAGTTGCGGCTGCGCAGGCAGTGGTCAGTGACCGACAGCAGGCAGTTTGCGTCCGGCGGCAGGTAGACGCGGACGATCTCGGCCTTCTTGTTGACGACGTGGTCGATGAAGCCCGGGTCCTGGTGGCTGAAGCCGTTGTGGTCCTGCCGCCAGACGTGGCTGGACAACAGGTAGTTGAGCGAGCCGATCGGCCGCCGCCACGGGATCTCGTTGCACACCTTCAGCCACTTGGCGTGCTGGTTGAACATCGAGTCGATGATGTGGATGAACGCCTCGTAGCACGAGAAGAAGCCGTGGCGACCGGTAAGGAGGTAGCCCTCCAGCCAGCCCTGGCACTGGTGCTCCGACAGCATCTCCATGACACGGCCATCGGGCGCCAGATGGTCGTCATAGGGCTCGGTATCGGCGACCCAGGCGCGGTTGGTGACCTCCAGCACGTCCTGCCAGCGGTTCGAGTTGTTCTCGTCCGGGCTGAACAGGCGGAAGTTCCGCGCCTCCATGTTGAGCGCCATGACGTCGCGCAGGAAGGTGCCCATGACGCGGGTCGATTCCGCCACGGCGGCACCCGGCGAGGGCACGACGACGGCGTAGTCGCGAAAGTCCGGCATGCGCAGGTCGCGCAGCAGCAGCCCGCCGTTGGTGTGGGGGTTGTCGCTCATGCGGCGATGGCCGGTCGGCGCCAGTGCCGCGAGCTCCGGCTTCAGGCGGCCCGCCTCGTTGAAGAGCTCCTCCGGCCGGTAGGACTTCATCCAGCCTTCGAGGATGCGCACGTGCTCTGGATTGCCGTGCATCTCGCCCATCGGCACCTGGTGCGAGCGCCAGTAGCCCTCGGTGCGCTTGCCGTCGATCTCCGGCGGGCAGGTCCAGCCCTTCGGCGTGCGCATGACGATCATCGGCCAGCGCGGGCGGCCGGTGAAGCCGTTCGCCTTGGCGTCGTCCTTGATGCGGCGGATGTCGGCGAAGACGGCGTCGAGCGTCGCCGCCATCTGCTCATGGACGATCGCGGGATCGTGGCCCTCGACGAAATAGGGCGTGTAGCCGTAGCCGCGGAAGAGCTGGTCGAGCTCCTCGTGGCTGACGCGGGCGAGCACCGTCGGGTTGGCGATCTTGTAGCCGTTGAGGTGCAGGATCGGCAGCACGACGCCGTCGGTGACAGGGTTGAGGAACTTGTTGGAGTGCCAGCTGGTGGCGAGCGCGCCGGTCTCGGCCTCGCCGTCGCCGACGACGCAGGCGACGACCAGGTCCGGGTTGTCGAAGGCGGCGCCATAGGCATGGGAGAGGGCATAGCCGAGCTCGCCACCCTCGTGCATGGAGCCCGGCGTCTCCGGCGCGACGTGGCTCGGGATGCCGCCGGGGAAGGAGAACTGCTTGAAGAGGCGCTGCATGCCCTCTTCGTCCTCGGAAATGTTCGGATAGACCTCGCTGTAGGTGCCTTCCAGATAGGCGTTCGCCACCAGCGCCGGCCCGCCGTGGCCCGGGCCGGTGATGTAGATCATGTCGAGGTCGTCGCGTTTGATGATGCGGTTGAGGTGGGCGTAGATGAAGTTGAGACCGGGCGTCGTGCCCCAGTGGCCGAGCAGCCGGCGCTTGATGTGGTCCTGGCTGAGAGGCTCGCGCAGCAGCGGGTTGTCGAGGAGATAGATCTGGCCGACGGACAGATAATTGGCCGCCCGCCAGTAGGCGTCGAGAGCCGAGCGCTCGGAATCAGACAGCGTCGTCGTCATGTGCGTCCCCATGGGCTCGGTCTCGGAAAGACGTCGTTCAGGCTACGAAGCTTCCAGGAAGAGTGCGATCCGAAGACGAGCAAAAAAACCCTGCGCCGGCTCATTAATCTGTGCGCGTAGACCTTCTCGCGGAGGAAAACGTCTGCCCGACAGGCGTCGTTCGACGCTTCATCATCGTCCCACGGATAGCAGCCAGCGGCGTTGATCTGTCTCAATCGAGACCGCGACAGCTGACTGCCGCCATCTATCGCAGCCGATAGCGGCGCGGGCGGGGCAGGCGACGACGGCAGGGCACAGGCCACCACACTTTCGCGAGGGCGCCACGCCTTGTGGCGGTGGCGGCTTTCCCGACGCGTGAACGAGTCGCCCCGCCTCGCCCTCACATCAGCTTGTCGAGCGTGATCGGGAGATCGCGGACGCGCTTGCCGGTGGCGTTGAAGATCGCGTTGGCGACCGCGGCGCCCGTGCCGGTGATGCCGATCTCGCCCACGCCGCGGGCCCCCATCGGGGTGTGCGGGTCGGGAATGTCGGTCCAGATCACGTCGATGTCCGGGACGTCGAGGTGAACCGGCACGTGGTAGTCGGAGAGGTTCGGGTTCATGACCCGCCCCTTGCGCTCGTCGAACTGCGTCTCCTCCATCAGGGCGAGGCCGAGGCCCATGATGATGCCGCCGCGGAACTGGCTGGCCGCCGTTTTCGGATTGATGATGCGGCCGCAGTCGAAGGAACCGAGGAAGCGCGACACCCGCGGCTCCCCGGTGACGACATTGACGCGGACCTCGCAGAACATCGCGCCGTGGCTGTGCATCGACCAGTGCATCGTCTCGAGCGGGTTGGGCGGCGTCGCCTCCACCACAACGCTCTGACGCTGCGCACGGCCGAGGATCGAGGCATAGCTCTCGTACCGCTCCGGTTCGTCGCGCCCGCAGAGGCCGGCGTCGCGGCTCTCGACGTCGCCGGCGCCGAGGCCGGCAAGGGGAGAATCGTTGCCGGCGAGCTTCAGGAGTTCCGCCACCAGCGCCTCTTGGGCGGCCATGACGGACGCCCCGATCGCGGCGGTCTGCTGTGAGCCACCCGCGAGGACGACGCCCGGCAGTGTCGAGTCGCCGTAATTGAACCTCACCTGCTCCATCGTCAGACCGAGGCGATCGGCGGCGATCTGGGTCTGGGCCGTCGCCGTGCCCATGCCCATCTCGTGCGCCGCGATGTCGATGGTGGCGTGGCCGTCGATCGCAAGCGTCAGGCGCGCCGCCCCGCCGGGCATGCGGTAGTAGGGATAGGTCGCCATCGCGCAGCCCATGCCGACCAGCCACTCGCCGTCGCGGACAGAACCGGGCTGCGGATTGCGCTTCTGCCAGCCGAACCGGTCCGCACCCGAGCGCCACGCCTGGACGATTTGACGGGACGAGAACGGCAGGCCGTTGGCGGGGTCCTTTTCCGGCTCGTTGCGGATGCGCAACTCGACGGGGTCGATGTCGAGGGCGTGGGCCAGTTCGTCCAGTGCCGATTCCAGTGCGAAGGTGCCGACCGCCTCGCCCGGCGCGCGCATGAAGGTATTGCCGACCATGTCGAGCTCGACGTGCTGGACATCGAGCAGCTTCGTCTCCGCGGCATAGGCGCTGCCGGTCGGCAGGATGAAGGGCTCCGGCATCGCGTTGTGTGGCGTCTTCGCCGTCACCCCGGTGTGGATCAGCGCGGTGAGGGTGCCGTCGACGTTTGCTCCGAGGGCGACGCGCTGGCGCGTCGGCGAGCGGCCGCCGACGATGCGGTAGACCCCTTCGCGGGACAGCACGAGGCGCACGGGCCGCTTCGCCACCCTGGCCGCGGCTGCCGCGATCACCTGATGCTGCCAGACAGTCTTGCTGCCGAAGCCGCCGCCGACGAAGGGCGATGTGACGATCACCTGCGCCTCGGGGACGTCGAACACCTGCGCGAGCGTCCAGGCGGCGTGCGCCACCCCCTGCTGGGCGTCGTGGACGTGCAGCGTGTCGCCCTGCCAGGCGAGCGTGACGGCGTGCAACTCGATCGGATTGTGGTTGTGGCGGGGGGTCGTGTAGGTCGCATCGACGGAGAACGGCACCGCGGACAGGGCCCTCTCCGCATCGCCGCTCTCGGCGTGGAGCGGCTCACCCATGAACTGCGAGGGGAGGGTCCCCTTGTCCTGCGCCGCACCGAAGTCGGTCTCGGCATCGTCCGCCTCGTAGCCGACGACGATGAGCGACTTCGCATGGTCGGCCTGCTCCTGCGTTTCCGCGAGCACCACCGCGACCGGCTGGCCGTTCCAGTGGATGCGGTCGTCCTGCATCACCGGCACCTTGTCGCCGCCGGCGGCCTTCTCCGCCGTCATGAACAGCGGCGCCGGATTCAGCTTCGGGGCATTCCGGTGCGTCATCACGAGGACGACGCCGGGCGCCGCCTCTGCCGCCGCGACGTCGAGCGTTGCGATCCGCCCCTTCGCGATGGTGCTGCAGGCGACCGCCGCGTAGGCCATACCGTCGAGCGGGAATTCGGCGGCGAAGCGGGCGGTGCCGGAGACCTTGCGGGGGCCGTCGAGCCTCGAGAGGCCCTGGCCGACGTGTCCGTGCTGCCGGCGGATCAGGGGGTCGGGTTCACCGCCGGGGATCCAGCGATCCGGCGCCGCTGCGACGACCTTCGCCATGGCCGCCTGGGCCACGCCCTGCACCGCCTGCTTGGCATCGTCGATGAGGCTCATGCGATGACTCCCGCGAGGTTCCGAAGGACGGCGACGGCGGTGCGGTGCGCCAGGTCCACCTTGAACGAGTTGCCGGAAAGGGGCCGCGCCTCGGCGAGTTCAGTCTCCAGGGCATCCCGGAACGCCTCGGCCGTCGCGGGCCCACCCACCAGCGCTTCCTCGGCCTTGAAGGCGCGCCAGGGCTTGTGGGCGACGCCGCCGAGCGCCAGTCGCACGGCGGCGACGCGCCCGTGCTCGACGCTGAGCGCAGCCGCGACCGACACCAGCGCGAAGGCGTAGCTCGATCGGTCCCGTACCTTGCGGTAGGCGGAGTGCGCGGCGAATGACGAGGGCGGCAGCGTGATCGCGGTGATCAACTCACCCGGCTGCAGCGTCGTCTCGATGTCGGGGCGGTCACCGGGCAGGCGATGGAGATCGGTCAGCGGCAGCGTGCGCTCGCCGGACGGGCCGCGCAGGTGCACTGTGGCATCGAGGGCGACGAGAGCGACCGCCATGTCCGACGGATGGGTGGCGATGCAGGCCGGCGAGGCGCCGAGGATGGCGTGGTAGCGATTGAAGCCACCGATCGCGTCGCAGCCCTGGCCGGGCTCCCGCTTGCTTCAGCGCGACCCCTCGTCGTCGTAGAAATAGGCGCAGCGCGTGCGCTGCAGCAGGTTGCCGCCGATGGTCGCCATGTTGCGGATCTGCGCGCTCGCGCCGGCGAGGATGGCGCGCGACAGCACCGGGTAGCGGGACCGGATCAGCCGGCTTTCGGCAACGGCGGTGTTGCGGGCCGCAGCTCCGAGGCGGACGCCGCCGTCCTCGGTTTCGACGATCTCGGACGACAGGTCCGTCACGTCGATGA
>CAMDHY010000185.1 GCA_945898215.1 Pseudoxanthobacter soli DSM 19599
CGGGAGCGCGGCGTCAGGACTCCTGCGGCGTTCGACGCGCACGGTCGCTGAAGCGTCGGGCCCCATGTCGGGCGATTGAGCCCGCGGCGCCCCCCCTCCCTACCCTCCCCCGCGAGGGGGGAGGGTTCGCGCGGTATTCTTGTCGGGACAGTTTCCCAAAGGCAGCGTTGCTTCCACCCCTCCTCACCCGCAGCCGCGCGGCTGCGGCGGTGCCACCGGCGCCAGCACGCTCGGCAGCGGCCGGCGGACCCTCTGCAGGATAAAGCTCGGCGACAGCGGGAAGCGCAGCGCCGCGACGAGCTTGTCCCGCGTCGCCGCCGCTGCGACGGGTTCGGCCCTGTCGGGACCGGGCCGCGGTTCGGGCGAACCGAGGGGCCCCATCATCAGCGTGAACCCCCGGCTCTGCCCGGCAATCAAGCTCCAGTTGAACATCGAACCCGCCCTTGCATCCACTCTGCGCTCCGTTAGACCGTGCGCGATGACGGAAAACCTGCGCTTTGCCGACGCCATTGACAAACGCGGGGTTCTTGGCAGAACGTCGATCACGACAAACTTTACTTGGTAATCCGATGGCCGTCTTTCCCTCCCTGCCGGCGCTGCGAGTGTTCGCCGCCGCCGGCCGCCACCTCTCCTTCACGAAGGCGGCGGAGGAGCTGAACGTCACGCCGGCCGCCGTCAGCCACCAGATCCGGGCACTGGAGGAACAGCTCGGCGCCAGCCTGTTCGAGCGCTCGACGCGCAGCCTCGCCCTCACCGCCGCCGGCCGCCGGCTGCTGCCGCCGGCAACGGAGGCCTTCGAGCTGCTCGCCCGTGCGCTGGCCGACGTGCGCCACGGCGAGCGGGTGCTGACGGTCACAACGACGCCCTCCTTCGGCGCCCGCTGGCTCGCTCCGCGCCTCGGCCGCTTCGTCGAGAAGCACCCGCAGATCGAGGTGTCGATCCGCCACACTCGCGCGACGCTAGACCTCGCCCGCGAGGGCATCGACGCGGCGGTGCGCTGGGGCAAGGGAACGTGGCCGGGGCTCGAGGCCGAGCTCGTCGGCCCGTCGGTGCTCGCGCCGATGGCGGCGCCCGGCTACGCCCGCAAGCTCGGCCTCGGAGAGCCCGCCGATCTCGTCCGCGCGGCGCTGCTGCACGAGGATTGCCGCGAGGAATGGGCCGACTGGATGGTGCGCGCCGGGCTCGATCCCGCCCCCGCCCGCAGCGGCCCCGTCTTCGACGACGAGAACGCCCTGATCCAGGCGACGCTCTCCGGCCAGGGCGTCGCCCTCATCTCGGTGGCACTTGTGCAGGCGGACCTCGACGCCGGCCGCCTCGTCACCGTCGCCGACCTGCCGCTCGCCGAGGGCTACGGCTACTACCTCGTCACCACCCCCGCCTCCGCCACCACCCGCAAGGTCAAGGCCTTCCGGTCGTTCCTGCTGGACGAGGCGAAGCGGGACGCGCGGGGGTGACGCGTCTGCCCCAGTCGTGAGTGGACGGCCGTTCCCGGCTGCGGCAGGGTCGTGAGGCTCGTGGGCCCGAGGGCCAAAGATGCAAACCACCTGTCGCGCCGCACTCACCGCCGCCTTTGCCGTCTGCATCCTGGCGACCTGCGTGAGCCTTCCGACGCCGGCAGCCCATGCCGCCGTCTGTGCCGGCCGGCCGGCGGACCGGACGCTCGCGCAGCTCCTCATGGAGAGCAACGCGGTGGCGACCGGGTCCCTCGCCGTCACGAAGGCAGAGATCCGCAAGGCGTTCAGCGCCGGCGACTATCTCGACCTGCCGTTCGTCGGCCTGACGAGCATCGCCGGCAAGGTCCCCCAGCGCCTCACGGTCAGGATCTACGCCGAACGGCGACGCGGCGGCGTGCCGCCCGAGCAGATGGCGAAGCTTGCCGGCCAGCCGGTGCTCCTCTTCCTGGTCCAGGGGCGCGACGGCGAGTTCTATCTGACCAGGGGAGAGAAGGCCCTGCAGCCGGCAACGGCCGCGACCATCGGCGCGGCCGAGCGGGAACGCGACCGGCAATGGGCCATCGTGAAGGCCTGGAAGCCCGACCGGTCGCTGCCTCACTACGGCGAGGTGAAGGCGCTCGTCGCAGAGCTCGCCGCCATCCGCAGGCCGGCGGAGGGCAACGAGGCCGCCTATGACGAGGCACGCGCCCGGCAGGACGAGATCTTCGTCAGGCTGGAGACGCTGGGGAGACCCGCGGTGCCGGCGATCGTCGCCCACCTCGACGACCGCCGGCGGCTGGCCGTCGAGCAGTTGGCGCTGGTCGATCGGCCGTCGAACCCCGTCGAGGCCATCCGGACCTACGAGCCGGAGCAGATCGTCGACGCCCTCGCCGCAAACCTGAACCAGCTGGCCGGCCAGAACTTCGACGCCATCTACAGCGGCGGCAGCGAGGCGCAGCGACGATCGGCCATCGCTGCCTGGCGGATCTACGCCGACGACCTCGTCTGCTACGGCCGTTGAGCCGCCGCACACGCGCCGGTGGTGGCGTGCTCGCTCAGTTGTCGCCGATGCGGCTGCGCCAGATGCGCTCGCCGATGGTGCAGAACAGGTCGACCTGCACGGTCATCTGCGCCGGAACGACCGTCGCCCGCTCCGGCGGGCCGCCGGCGATTTCCAGCACGAGCTTGCGGCGGACCGCCTCGCCGAACGCCTCGATGTCACGCACCGGCACGAGGAAGGCGCCGTTCCCCCCGATCACGCACGTCGTGTAGTAGGCGTCGAGGTTCGGCAGGTCGAAGTAGCTGTTGGCCGAGCGCTTCAGCATCAGCGGCAGGCCGTTGATGGTGACGCCCGCAGCCACCGCCCGGTCGCGCGCCGCGGTGACGAGGCGGCCCTGGTTGTTCGGCCCGTCGCCGGATACGTCGATGACCTTGCGGATGCCCTCGTAGCCGTTCTCGGCGATGAGATCGGTCGCGACCGAGAGCGCCTCCGAGATCGAGGTGCGGAAGACCCGCCGGATCGGCTGCTGGCCGAGCTTCGCGGTGAACGCCTCGGCCGAGCTGCGGTCGGAGATCACCTGCCAGTCGACGACGACGCGCTGTTCGGCGGCGCCCGCCCATTCCATGTAGGCGATGGCGATCTTGCCGTGGATGCCGTCCTTGATGGCGGCGAGCACCTCCGCCGAGCGGATCGCCTCGACATAGCCGAGCCGTTGCAGGCGCTGCTCGTCCTCGTCCATCGAGAACGACACGTCGACCGCCAGCACCAGCTCGAGGTCCACTTCCTCGGCACTCGCCGGCCGCGCCGGCGACAAGCCCATGAAAGCGATGGCCACCGCCAGACAGGCCGCCGCGAGCCGGCGGGGCGGTGTCGATACGAACTCGGTTCGACGGGACTCCTGCATCTCGCGCGCCTCCGCCCCCAGCGGCTACGCCTAACTTAGAAAGGGTGGCAGAGCATCCCGGCCAGTCGAAGCGCTTTGCGCGCCCATCCACGTTCTCGTGATGGCGGCGGCGGGCAGGCCGCAGGATCATCCTCGATCGGGAAACTTGACCGGATGGCAAAAATCCGGCGATCGTGGGGGCGTGGACGTCGGAGGCAACTGCCCGCTCGGGGCCGGCCCTCCTGCCTCGACCGACGCCGGAAAAAGAGGGCCGGCCCGGTCGCGTCGACGTCGCATTCGTTCGCGCCGCGGTCCGCTCGGGCCCGCGGCCGCCTTCGGGCCTGTTCGAGAGGCCGCCCGCGCCAGGCGCGGAGCGGCGGCGTAGGACTTATGATCGACATCTTCAAGCGGGCGACGACCAAAGGGCGCGGCCTCGCGGCCTCGCGGCGGCGCGGGCGGCCCTTCTGGGTCTGGCGGCGGCGACGCTGCTCTCCGGCGCGGCGCTGGCGCAGGACGCGGGCCAGCCGGGCCTCGTCTACGACATGGGCGGCAAGTTCGACAAATCCTTCAACGAGGCCGCCTACAACGGCGCCGAGGCCTTCAAGAAGGCGACCGGTGTCGAGTATCGCGACTTCGAGGTGCAGAACGACGCCCAGCGTGAGCAGGCGCTCAGGAACTTCGCCCGTCGCGGCCTGTCGCCGATCGTCGCCATCGGCTTCAGCCAGGCGGCGGCGGTGGAGGAAGTCGCCAAGGAGTTCCCCGACACCAAGTTCGCCATCGTCGACATGGTGGTCGACCTGCCGAACGTCCGCTCGATCCTGTTCCAGGAGCAAGAGGGCTCCTACCTCGTCGGCATGCTCGCCGCGATGGCCTCGAAGACCGGCAAGATCGGCTTCGTCGGCGGCATGGACATCCCGCTCATCCGCAAGTTCGCCTGCGGCTACGTCGAGGGCGCCAAGGCGGCGAACCCGAACGTCGAGGTGTTCCAGAACATGACCGGCACCACCGGTGCGGCCTGGAACGACCCGGCGAAGGGCGGCGAGCTCGCGAAGTCGCAGTTCGATCGCGGCGCCGACGTCGTCTACCACGCCGCCGGCGGCACCGGCATCGGCGTGCTACAGGCCGCCGCCGAAGCCGGCAAGCTCGGCATCGGCGTCGATTCCAACCAGAACTACCTGCACCCCGGCCACGTCCTGACCTCGATGCTGAAGCGCGTCGACACCGCCGTCGAGAAGGCCTTCACCGACGCCAAGGACGGCAAGTGGACGGGCGGCGTCTACGTCCTCGGCCTGAAGGAGGACGGCGTCGGCTGGTCGCTCGACGAGTACAACAAGGCCCTGATCACGCCGGAGATGCAGGCGGCCGCCGACAAGGCGAAGGCCGGCATCGTCGACGGCTCGATCACCGTGCACGACTACATGTCGGACAACGCCTGCCCGGCGGGCTGACCGCCCACGGCGGCGGGGGCCGCGCCATGACGACCGGCACGGGCGCGGCTTCGCCGCGCCCGAACCTTCCGCTCGGCGCGCCTCCGTCGCGACCAACCTTTGCGACCGGCGCGCCTCCGTCGCGCCGTTTTTGCGCGACCAGCGCGGCTCTGCCGCGCCGGAGCGTCATCCTCGGCCTCGCCGGCATCGCCCTCGCCGGCTGCGCCGGGCGTCTTCTCGACGCCCGGCCGCTGTCGGCCGACGGCGCCCTCGGCGTGGTACTCACCTCGCGCTACCGCGCCGAGAACGGCCTCGGCCCCGTCACGCTGGACGCCCGCCTGTCGCGCGCCGCCGCCGACCAGGCGCTGCAGATGGCGCGCCACGACGACCTCTCCCATTCGATCGGCTGGGGCAACGCGCTTCCCGCCCGCCTCGCCGCCGTCGACTACGACTGGGAAGTGACGGCGGAGAACATCGGCATGGGCTACCGCACGCTCCAGGCCGCTTTCGACGGCTGGGTCGGCTCGGCCGGCCACCGCGCCAACCTGCTCAAGCCCGGCGTGACGCAGGTGGGCTTCGGCGCCGCCGAAGCGCCCGCCTCGGGCTCCCGCTTTTTCTGGGCAATGATCCTCGCCGCCCCGCGCATCCGGCGCGACGGGCCGGTCACGCAGACGCCGGACGTCGACCACGGAATGCCCGGATGACCGCCCCCGCCGCCCGGTCTCTACAGGCCTCGCGCCCCACCGCCGGTGTCGCATCCGCGGCGCCCCCCCTCCGACCGGCTTCGCCGGCCACCTCCCCCGCGAGGGGGGAGGGTTCGCGCCGAGTTTTTGGCAAACCCTTCTCCAC
>CAMDHY010000186.1 GCA_945898215.1 Pseudoxanthobacter soli DSM 19599
CCAGCCGGTGGCGGGCGTTGGCGGCCCGGGGGTCAGGAATGTCGTCGAAGATCGAGATCGAGGAAGCCATCGGCGGCGCCTCCCGAACGCCGCCGAACAATCGAATCCCAATGCGCTGAATCGACAACCCTCAAATGCGATTCCCCTGCGGCCGAGCCAGTCCGGCACGACGGCGAACCCCTCGCGCTCGAGCGTATCGAGGGCGTTCGCCGCGAGGGGGGTCCTTGCCCGGTTGGTCGGCGTGGACACCATGATGCCTCCAGTCGCTCACCGGCGTCGCCATCGGGGCCAGGCCCCGCGACCCCTCACATCTGCGTGAGACTGTTGACCGGACGGCGGGGCGTGGCAAGTGCCGCCGGCCGCGCAGCGAACCGCTCCACCCGATCGTGCCACTCGATCTCGGCGCGCGTCGCGGGCGGCCCCCGCCTCGACAGCGTCGGCGCGGCCGGCCAGAATGCACCGCAACATGGGTGGCTGTCCTCGGGTCGGCGGCAGGGCGAAAGTGGGCGCGTGCATGCCGGTTTTCAATGCGTTCCTGCCCTGTCGCTCGGGCAGCGAGCGGGTCAAAAAGAAGAACACCCGCGAGTTCTGCGGCATCGAGGGCGGGCTGACGCGCATCAAGCTGCAGCAACTCGCCCGCGTCCCCGAACTCGCCTCCATCATCGTCTCGACCAATGATCCCGACGTCGTCGACATCGCCCGTGTCGTCGCGGCCGAGACGGGCGCGGCCATCGACATCATCGAGCGCCCGGAACACCTTGGCACCTCCCAGACGCGCACCGACGACCTGATCCTCTATGCCGCCGAGATCGCGCCGGAGGGCGTGCTGCTGTGGACGCACACGACCTCGCCGTTCTGTCGGGCCGAGCTCTTTTCCCGCGCGATCCACGCCTACACGGCGGCGCTTGAGGACGGCGCGCACGATTCCCTGATGTCGGTCAGCCCAATCCGCTCCTTCGTCTGGACGGCCGACGGGCCGCTCAACTACGACCGGACGAAGGAAAAATGGCCGCGCACGCAGACGCTGCCGATCCTCTACGACGTCAACTCGGCCCTGTTCATGTGCGATCGCGACCTGATGCGGCGGCACGGCGACCGCATCGGTGCAAAGCCGGTGCTGTTCGAGATGGACCACGTCGATTCCCTCGAGATCGACTGGGAGGAGGACTTCGCCTTCGCCGAGAAGGTCGGCGAGGTGATGGTGCGCGAGGGGCGCAAATGGTGGTGAGCGAGGGCGTGGCGCTCCCGGCGGGCGCCCCGGCGTCGAGCGGCGTTTCGCCGGCCGTCACGGCGGTCACGGGGGTCGTCCGCGACGGCCGGATCCTCGTCGAACTCACGACCGACGAGGCCCTCGCGCGGCCGGTGCAGGTGCACCTCGTCGCCAACGGCGCGGACGCCGGGTCGGTCACGCTGCACCCGTCGGCGGAAGCTCCCGCCGCGGCGACGCTCGCCGTCCCGCTGGCCGACATGCCGGACCTCCTCGACGAGATCGACGTCGTCGTCGAGGCGGACGGCGTCCGGGTTCCGGCCGGCCGCGGTGCCGGCTTCCTGCTCCACCGCACGCTCGTGCGTACGGTCGAAGAGTTCGAGTCGAACGTGATGCGCAAGCACATCCGTGTGCGCGACCGCGAAACGGTCTGCTACGCCGCGCGGCAGGCGCTGCGCCGCTTTCCGGGCGACCTGCGCACGCGCGCGGTGTCGCTCGCCGTCATCGGCTATCGCATCGCCGAGAACGCCGACGGCGCGAACGACGCCCTGCTGGCGGAGCTGACCGAGGCGGCGGACGGCTTGCTCGCCGGCATCGACGGCGCGCTCGCCGCCGAGGCGCGCTGGTCGAGCTCGCTCAACGTGATGATGTTCAACGTCTTCGCCACCCTGCGCCAGCCGGAGCGCGCGTGCCGGTACCTGCTGCAGCTGTTCGCCGATCGCCGCCTCGTCCATGTCGAGCCGATGTGCGGCTTCAACTGCATGATCGGCCTCGTCGCCCTCGGCCACATCTACCGTCTGCAGCGGCGGCCGGAGGAGGCCGTGGCGGTGTGGGACCAGGCCGGCGAGGTCTTCGCCGTCAGCGCCTACAGGATGCCGAAGTCCTTCGGTGCCCTCTACGAGTTCGAGTTCATCCAGCAGTGTGCTACCTTCTGCGTGACGGGTGCGGCCCAGCTCGGCGGTGTGCGCGACAAGCGGATGCGCACCTATTCGGACCTGGACGTCGCCGCCTTGTGCCTGCGGGCGTCGACAAAGAAGGGCGTCAACCGCACCGCCCAGTTCTTTTCCGACATGAAGTCCCGCCCCGAGCTTTTGCCGGCCGCCGTCGAGGTGGTCGCCTATGACTACAGACAGGGAGAGGCGCGATGAAGAATCCGGCCTTCACCGTTCTCGATTGCACCTTCCGCGATGGCGGCTACTACACCAACTGGGACTTCGCGCCGTCGCTGGTGCAGAAGTACCTGACGACGATCGCGAGCCTCGACGTCTCGGCGGTCGAGATCGGCTATGTCGGGCCGACGCTGCCGGGCTACTACGGCCGCTTCTACTATTGCGACGAGGGACTGCTCGAAAGCGCCCGCGCCGCCCTGCGCCCCGACCAGACGCTCGCCGTGATGATGAACGCCAAGGACTGCGATCCGGCGGCGGCGGCGCGCTATCTCGCGCCGGCGGGCCGGCACGTCGGCCTCGTCCGCCTCGCCGTCAATCCGGAGGCGCTCGGCCAGGGCATCGAGCTCGCCCGGGCGGCGGCCGACTGCGGCTACCCGGTCTGCATCAACGTCATGTACCTGTCGAAGTACTGGAACGACGTCAGCGTGCTGGAGCCGCTGGCGATGGCGGCGGAGTTCGTCACGGGCGTTGCGCTCGTCGATTCCTACGGCGCCTGCTTCCCGGAGGAAGTCGGTGCGGCGATGCGGGAGGCCGCGGCGCTGCTGCCGCAGCCGGTCGGCTTCCACGGCCACGACAATCTCGGCATCGCCTTCTCGAACGCGCTCGCGGCGCTGGCGGCCGGCGCCGCCTCCGTCGATGCGACGCTGCTCGGCATGGGCCGCGGCGCCGGCAACCTGCGCACCGAGGTGATCCTCGGCTACAAGGCGCTGCGCTGCGGGTCGGACTTCGACGTCGCCAACCTCGCCGACATCCTCGACGACTTCGAGGCGATGAAGCAGGAGTTCGGCTGGGGCAACAGCCTGCCCTACATCCTCTCGGGCTTCGCCGGACTGCCCCAGAAGGACGTCATGGATTGGCTCGGCAAGAAGCGCTACTCGTCGTGGTCGATCGTGCGGGCCCTGCAGCAGCAGAAGACCAGCAGCTTCGACTTCCGCTCCTTCCCGAAGTTCGCGGCCGCCTCGGCCAGCGTGTCGTCGCCCGCCTGCGTGGTGATCGGCGGCGGACCCTCGGTGCTCGAGCATCGTGACGCCCTCGCCCGCTGGCTGGTGCGCGACGGCGTCACCGTCATCCATTCCAGCATGCGCCACGTCGAGACCCTGAAGGACGTCGCCGTGCCGCAGTATGTCTGCCTCGCCGGCCACGAGCTCGAGAAGGCCCGCAAGGCCTATGGCACCGACGTCGGCGCGCTGCCGAACGTCGCCGGGTTCGTGATCATGCCGCCGCCGCGCTTCGAGGGCGTCGTGCCGGTGGACGGCACCGGCAAGCCGGTGATGGAGGTGGCGCCGATCGGCGCGCCGGAGGCCTCGCTCGGGCCCGTCAAGGACGTCAGCCCGCTCGCGCTCGCCCTCGGGGCGGCGCTGGCGGTCGAGCCGGCGACGATCCATCTCGCCGGCTTCGACGGCTACGCCAACGCCACCGACGCCCAGCAGGAGATGGCGCGCGAGGTGCAGACGCTGCTCGACGGGCTGCGCGCCGGCTCGAAGGCGCGCGTCGCCAGCCTGACGCCCACCCGCTACGACGTGCCGCTGTCGTCGGTCTACGGCCTGCTCGCCTCCGCACCGGCGGGTGCGGCCGGCGGCACGACGGTGCGAGGCGGCTTTGCCGCTTGACGCCGGTCCGCCCGCCACCGGTCCGCCCGACGCGTCGGCGTGGCCGCACGCGCTGCCCGCCACCGTCATCTTCGACTTCGACGGCGTCGTGCTCGACAGCAACCGCCTGAAGACCGACGCCTTCGGCCGCGTGCTGGCGGAGGCGGGCTTCTCGGCGGCGACCGTCGTGCGCTTCCTCGCCTACCAGGCGCGCAACTTCGGCCGCTCCCGCTACCTGCTGTTCGACGACTTCCTGCGCGACTTCGCCGGCGAAGAGCCGGGGGAGCGCGACCGCGAGCGCCTGCTCGCGGCGTTCGGCCGCGCCTGCGTCGACGGCTACGGCGACGTGCCGGAGACCGAGGGCGTGCGCGACCTCCTCGACGCGCTCCGGCAGCGCGGCGCACGCCTCTTCGTCGCCTCGGGGAGCGACCAGGAGGAATTGCGCGGCGTCGTCGCCGTCCGCGGCCTCGCCGGCTACTTCGACGAGGTCCTCGGCTCGCCGATGCGCAAGACCGACTGCGTCCGCACCATCCTCGCCGGCCTCGGCGAGCCGACGCAGGCGGCCCGCGCCGCGTGGTTCGTCGGCGACGCCGTCGCCGACCTGCAGGCGGCCGAGGACCACGGCGTGCCGTTCGTCTACGTCCGCCGCTACTCGAACGTGCAGGACCTGTTCGACGGCGAGCTCGCGGCCCGCTGCGCCTGCGTCGTCGAGACGCCGGGCGTGCTCGCCGCGCGTCTGGCGGCGCTCGCGCCGGGGCCGAACACCGCGCAGGCTTCGGCACGGTAGCCGGTCTCCGCCGCCGCGGCTTTCATGCTATTCAGACCGTCGGGCGCTGGCAGCGTGCGCCTTCGATGAGCCTGGACGGGTCTGCGGGGGTCCGGTCCAGGACGGTCTTGGGGGAGACTGGCCATTCGTTCGACACGGGGAAAGAGCGGGGAGACGAACCCGCCGGTGTCGGGGCGCTCCGTCGCCGGCAACGCGAAAGGCGGCCGCGCGCCGAAGCGGGATCAGGCTGCGGAGAACGGGGCGTCGACGCGACTGACGGCATCCGAGACCGCCGACGAGCCGCCGTCGCTGCGGCCACCGCGCCTCTTCCGGATCACCGATGCGGTTCCGCCCGGAGACGCGCCGTCGGCCCCGGACGACGAGAATCCGGCGCTGACGATCGACGCGGACCCGGATCCGGACGACTTCGCCTTCCTCGACGACGATGACGACGACGATGACGCGGTCGTACCATCGAGCGCAGCACCGGCCGCCCCGGCCGCACCGGGCCGTGGGGTCGCGAGCCGCGCCGCCGACACCGCCGCGCCGGATCGCGCGCCGCCGCCGCCGCGCTCGCCGCCGCCCCCCCTCGCCCCAGCCCCAGTCGCCGAGCCATCGCCGACCGCCCGCCGCAGCTTCCGGCGTGCCGCCCGTGCCGACGATCCGGCGACCGCCGTCACACCCCCGCCGCCGGCTCCCGCCGCGGCGGACGAGACCGCCGACGTCGCCGTCCCGGCGAAGCCGGCCGGCGGCACGACGTCGAGCCCCTTCCGCAAGCTGC
>CAMDHY010000187.1 GCA_945898215.1 Pseudoxanthobacter soli DSM 19599
CGCCGCCGCCCGCCGCGAGGCGCAGTCGTCCTTCGGCGACCCGCGCGTGCTCGTCGAGCGCTACGTCCGCGACCCCCGCCACATCGAGTTCCAGGTCTTCGCCGACAGCCACGGCAACACCATTCACCTGAACGAGCGCGACTGCTCGATCCAGCGCCGCCACCAGAAGGTGCTGGAGGAGGCCCCGGCGCCCGGCATGACGGCGGAGGTGCGCGCCACCATGGGCGCCGCCGCCGTCGCCGCGGCGAAGGCCGTCGGCTATGTCGGTGCCGGCACGGTGGAGTTCATCGTCGACGGCGCCAAGGGGCTGCGGCCGGACGGTTTCTGGTTCATGGAGATGAACACCCGCCTGCAGGTCGAGCATCCCGTCACCGAGGCGATCACCGGCTTCGACCTCGTCGAGTGGCAGCTCAGGGTGGCCGCCGGCGAGCCGCTGCCATCGCTGGAGGCGCCGATCGTCGGCCACGCGGTCGAGGTGCGCCTCTACGCCGAGGACCCCGATGCCGGCTTCCTGCCGTCCTCGGGCCGCCTCGACGTGCTCCGGCTGCCGGACGGGGAGGGTATCCGCGTCGATTCCGGTGTGGAGGAGGGCGGCACCGTGGCGCCGTTCTACGACCCGATGATCGCCAAGATCATCGCCCACGGCGCCGACCGGACCGAGGCGCTGGACCGGCTCGCCGGCGCGCTCGCCCGGACCGTCGTCGCCGGGCCGAAGTCGAACCTCGCCTTCCTGCGCGCGGTCGTCGGCCATGCCGACGTGCGCACCGGTGGCGTCGACACCGGCTTCGTCGAGCGCGCCGGCGCGGCGATCGCCGGCGGCCGCGTCGGCGACGGCGTCGTCGCCGCCGCCGTCGTCCGGCTCGTCGCCGCCACCCGTGCGCCGCCGCCGGTGCCGCGGGCCGACGGCTGGAGCGATCCGTGGGCGACCCTCGACGGCTTCGCCCTCGGCCCGGCGCGGGAGGTGGGCTACCGCTTCTCCGTCGACGGCGGGGCACCGCAGACGGCGCGGCTGCGCTGGGGCCATGGCGAAGTCGAAGCCTTCGTCGGCCGCGCCACCAGCGCCGGCGTGGCGGAAGAGGCCTTCGTGCGCGCCGGCGACGCGGCCTACGCGCTCGACGGCGGCCGGGCGGCGGCGGTGCGCCTCGTCGACGAGCTCGCCCGCACCGCCGACGACCTCGAGGGGTCCGGCGTCGTCCGGGCGCCGATGCACGGCCGGCTCCTGGCGGTGCGCGTCGTCCCCGGCGACACGGTGGCACGCGGCGCACCGCTGTTCACCGTCGAGGCGATGAAGATGGAGCACACCGTGCCGGCCCCGCGCGACGGGGTCGTCGCCGAGGTCCGCGCCGCCGTCGGCGCCCAGGTGGCGCAGGGCGCGGCGATCGTGGTGCTGGCGGAGGGGGAGGCTGCGTCTGGCGCCTAGGCAGGTGCGCGCAGTTTTCCCCAGCCGCGGCGCGATGCGCGGTTGATTCCGCCGTGGCGGCGGACCACCGTCGGCGGCGATGCCACTCCACATCCTCAAACTCTGCGTCGGCGCCGATTCGATCGAGGATCTGCAGCAGTGGATCGACGAGACGCAGGCCGAGCGCCGGCGGCTCGGTCGGCCGGCCGAGCAGATTCACACCACCCGCATGACGCCGCGCCGCCGCGACGAGGTACTCGACGGCGGCTCGCTCTACTGGGTGATCCGCGGCGTGCTGCAGGTGCGCCAGCCGATCCGCGACCTCCGGCCCGTCAAGGGCGACGACGGCATCGAGCGCTGCGAGATCGTGCTCGAGCCTGTGCTGGTGCCGACCGAGCGGCGGCAGAAGCGGCCGTTCCAGGGTTGGCGCTACCTCACTGCGGCCGAGGCGCCGCGTGACATCGGCCAGCGGGGCGAGGGCGGCGATGCGCTGCCGAGCGAGATGCGCCGCGCGCTCGCCGAACTCGGGCTGCTGTGAGCGCGCCGGGCTTCATCGGCGGCCGGGTCGCCGCAGGGCCATTGCGAAATCGGTGGCGCACTTCATTTTACCCCCTGTGACCGACCGCGATCGCCCCCTGTCGAAGACCACCGCCGTTCCCGCCGGGCTGGGCGAGGCTGCGCGCTCGTCCTCGTCCGAGATCGAGGCCTTCCTCGAGAAGGCGCGCACGATGGCGCCGCGCGGCGAGGGGCAGGGGCGCCTCGTCTTCGCCCTCGACGCCACCATGAGCCGCCAGCCGACCTGGGACCGCGCCTGCGTCATCCAGGCGGAGATGTTCTCCGCCGCGGCGGCGCTCGGCGGACTGTCGGTGAAGCTCGTCTACTTCCGTGGCCTCGACGAGTGCCGGGCGAGCCGTTGGGTCGCCGATCCGCAGGCGCTCGGTAGCCTGATGGCGAAGATCGACTGCCGCGGCGGCTTCACCCAGATCCGCAAGGTGCTGTCGCACGTCGGCACGGAAGCGCGCGAGAACCGCGTCGGGGCGCTCGTCTATGTCGGCGACGCCTGCGAGGAGCCGGTCGACGAGCTCGCCGCCCGCGCCGGCGAGCTGGCGCTGCGCGGTGTGCCGGCCTTCCTCTTCCAGGAGGGCTCCGACGCCGGCGCCTCCGTCGCCTTCGCCGAGATCGCCCGCCTCACCGGCGGTGCCCACGTCCGTTTCACCGCCGGGGCCGGCGCTGAGCTCGCCAAGCTCCTGCGCGCCGTCGCCGCCTATGCCGCCGGTGGCCGGGCGGCGCTCGCGGCGCTCGAGAAGCACGGCGACGAGGGCGCCAGGCTGCTGCTCGGCAGGCTGTCGCCGTGATCTATCTCATCGGCGGCGCCCTCGTCCTGCTCGGTCTCTGGGCCCTCGGCCGCGGCTATGTGAAGGCCGATCCGAAGAAGCTCGCCACCTCGTTGCCGCGCATCGCCGGCGTCGTGCTGATCGGCGTCGCGATCGTGCTGGCGGCGACCGGCAAATGGGCCGTCGGCATGCCGATCGGCCTGTTCGGCCTGTCACTGCTTGGCTTCGGCGGGATCGGGGGGCTCGGCCGGCTCGGGGGACTCGGCGGGCTCGGGGGTCTCGGCGGGCCGCGCGGACCGGGGCGCGCCGGCGGCGGCACTGGCACCGGTACCGCGCCGAAGACGTCGCGGGCGGCGAGCGCGCTCGTCGAACTGGAACTCGACCACGCCGCCGGTACGGTGCGCGGCACCGTCCGCTCCGGGCGCTACGCCGGCCAGTCGCTCAACGCCCTGTCGCTCGCGGCGCTGATCGGCCTATGGGCGGGTGCCGCCGGCGACCGGGAGAGCCGGGCGCTCCTGGAAGTGTATCTCGACCGCCGGGAACCCCGCTGGCGTGAACACCTGGACGACGGTGCGGCAGGGGGGCAGGGCGCCGCGCCGCGCCCGCGCGGCATGAGCGAGCAGGAGGCGTACGAGATCCTGGGGCTTGCGCAGGGCGCGAGTGCGGACGAGGTCCGCGCCGCGCACCGCAACCTGATGAAGCGCGTCCATCCTGACATGGGCGGGTCCGCTGCGCTCGCCGCGCGCATCAACGAAGCGAAGGAACGTCTCTTGGGCGGCCATCGTCGCAGTCCGTGATGCGCGTTACTGGAGAACTGGCAGGCAGTCGTAGGCCCGCTTCTTGATCTGGGCGCACGCCGCGCGGGCGTCGGCCTGGGTCTCGAAGCCGGCGAAGCGGGCGCGGTAGAGCGTCGACGAGCCGGCCGCGACCGGCTCGGTGTAGGGCTCGGCCTGCGCGAGCAGGCGGGCGAACTGGTCACGCGCGGCGGCGAGGCGCTCGGAGGCGGCGCTCTGGCTCGGCAGCGCGCCGATCTGGATCTTCCAGCCGCCGCGGGCGGTCGGCGCCGCCGCGGCGACGGCGACCGGCTGCGAAGCAGCGGTGATGTCCGGTGTGGTCGAGGCGACGACGACGGCCTCCTCGGCGCCGTCGACGGCGTCGCCCTGCTCCTCCTCGAACTGCCGCAGCATCGCGGTGAGCTGCGCCTTTGCGGCGGCGACGTCGGCGTTCGACGGCGACCCGAGCTGGATCGGCGCGGCCTTCGGGGCCGGCGCGGCCGGAGCCGCGGCGGCGACGGGGGCCGGCGCTGGCAGAGCGGCGAAGGCGAGCGGCGCCACCGGCTCCTCGAGGGCGGCCACGACCACGGCCGGACGGGCCGGCGCCGACATCGGCACGCGCACCGTGACGACGACCTCGCGGGCGGGGGCCTCAGCGACCTTGGCCGGTGCCGCGACCGCGGCTGGCGCGGCGACCTTGGCCGGCGTGAGGTCCATCGGGGCCTCGGTGGTCGGGTCGGCGGCGGCCACCTCGGCCTGCGTCTGCGGCAGCTTCCAGCCGCCGCGCACGGAGGCGACGAGCGGCTGGGTGGCACGGGTGCGGGTGGCCTTTGGCAGCCAGGTGCGGACGAGCTCGGCCATATGGGCATCGCGCGAGCGGCCCGTGGCACCGCCCATCACCACCGCGACGAGCTGGCGGCCGTCGCGCTTCACCGAGGTGACGAGGTTGAAGCCGGAGGCGCGGATGTAGCCGGTCTTGATGCCGTCGACGCCCTCGACGGTGCCGAGCAGCCGGTTGTGGTTGCCGTAGGTGGCGCCGCGGAAGACGAACTTGCGCGTCGAGAAGTACTTGTACTCCTCGGGAAAGCGCGTCTGCACCGCGAGGCCGAGGGTGGCCATGTCGCGGGCGGTGGTCACCTGGCCCGGATTGGGCAGGCCGTTCGGGTTGCGGAAGGTCGTGCCGTGCATGCCGATACGGCGGGCGGTCGCCGTCATGCGCTTGGCGAAGGCGTCCTCGCTGCCGGAGACGTTCTCGGCCACCACCATCGCGGCGTCGTTGGCGGACTTCGTCACCAGCGCACGGATCGCCTCGCCGACGGTGATCGTCTGGCCGGCCTTCACGCCGAGCTTGGAGGGCGCCTGCGCCGCCGCCTTGGCTGAGACCTGGAGTTTCGAGGCCTCGGTGTAGCGGCCCTTCTGCATCTCCTCGAAGAGGATGTAGAGGGTCCTGATCTTGGTGAGCGAAGCCGGGTAGCGGCGGGCGTCGGCGTTCTTCGCGAACAGCACCTCGCCGGTGGCGGAATCGACGACGATCGCCGCGTAGCGGCTGTCGGCCGCCGGGCTCGCCTTGGTGGTGGTGGTCTTCTTCTTCGCCGCCAGCGCCGGGTCGGCGGTGGGGCCGGCAGCCAGCACCGTCAGGGCCACCCCGGCGATCGCGACCGCTCCCACGCGGGCGATCGTTGCGAACAGGCGGCGTACGGCGGGGCGCAACGGCATCGGCGATCGACCTCGGCTCTCGGGCGACGGAGGAGCAGGCTGGGCTCGGCCCGTTCGGACCCCCTGCCCGCAGACGAGGGGTGACGCAATCGAGGCTATGGAATGGCGGTTAGCGGACGGTTAAGCGGCGGGCCGCCGTCACGTTGTTGCAATGCGGGATGATCTTGACAAATTTTGTGCAGTGCATATAAATGGTGTCAGGTGCTGGCGACAAGGTCTCGCGTCGTCGCTGGGTCTGCCCCTGCCAAACAAGGAATCAACAG
>CAMDHY010000188.1 GCA_945898215.1 Pseudoxanthobacter soli DSM 19599
CGTGCAGGCCGAGATAGACGCCGGTGACCGGCCGCCCCTCCGCCGCCCGCCGCTCGTTCAGCGCCTGCTGGCGCCGGCGCAGCTTCACCTCCGCCTTCAGCGCCGCCCGGCACGCCTCGGCGCGGTCGGCTCCGGTGAAGACGGCGAGCGTGCCGTCGCCGATCAGCTTCAGGACGTCGCCGCCGGCGTCGTGCACGGAGGTGATCACCGCCTCCGCATAGTCGTTGAGCAGCGGGATGATCTCGCCCGGTGGCGCCGTGTCGGTGATCGTCGTGTAGCCGCGCAGGTCGGAGAACCACAGGACGGCGCCGATCTTCTCGGCGACGCCGCGCGAGATCCTCCCCGACAGCACCCGCCGGCCGGCGTCGCGGCCGAGATAGACCTCCACCAGCGTCGCCGCGACGCCGGCGAGCGCCCCGCACTTCATGGCGAGCGCCAGCGCCGGCAACAGCCGCCGGAGCGCCGCGAGACCCTCCTCGGTGAAGCCGTCGGCGCGGCGGGTGGCGAAGTAGGAATAAACGCAGTCCATGCCGCCGATCGCGCCCTCGGCGGGGAAGCGGGTCACGTGCGCCACATAGTCGTGGAAGCCCTCACCGCGCAGTTCCTCGAGGTGGCGAAAGCCGGCGGTGGCGCCCTTCCCGATGCGGTGGCGAACCTCGTCGATGCCGTCTTCGAGCATGCGGAAGAACACGCTGCTCTGCCAGTTGGCGGCCGCCTCGCCCTCGTCGGAGCTGCCGTACTCGATGACGGCAGGCTCGGTCAGCCCCTCCTCGCGCCACCGGTAGGCGCGTCCCTCGTAGATCGGGTGGAGCGTGTCGATGAGCGCAATGGCGCGGCCGACCCCGAGCCCGGCGGCGGCGCAGCGCTCCGCGAAGCCCCGTACGAGGTCGGCGGTGTCGGCGCCCGCCAACCCCTGCCGGAGCAGCCACCACTCGATGTCGCGTACATCCGCCTCGTTCATGCGCGCCTCGCCGGGTTGGTCGGTCGGGCCGTTCTTCGCAGAAAAGCGCGACGGCCGTAGGGCGGGATCGGCGGCGGGGGCCTCACACCCTTTCGGCGAGATACGCCCACAGCGCCGGGTCCTCGAAGTCGCGGATGGCGAAGGTGGCGCCGGCGGCCTTGAGCGGCTCGACCGCCCCGAGGCCGGCGATCGCCACCGTCGCGAGGCCGGCGCCGGAGGCGGCGCGGATGCCGGGGACGGAATCCTCGAAGGCGATCGCCTTGGCCGCCGTCAGCCCGAAGCGCGACAGCGCCTCGAGATAGGGAAAGGGATCGGGCTTCGGGTGCTTCACCGCGTCGCCGTGGATGACGAGTTCGAAGCGATGGGCGATGCCGAGCGCCTCCGTCATGTGGGTGACGTTGTCGGCCGGCGCGTTGGAGACGATGGCGAGCCGGAGCTTGCGCTCCTCCGCCCAGTCGAGCAGCCGCGTCAGGCCGGCGGTCTCGGCGAGATCGGAGGCCATGCGGCGGAACATCGCCTCCTTCTCGTTGTTGAAGGTGCGCCGTGTCGCGGCGTCGGCGTCCGGCAGCAGCGCCCGGGCGATCTCGTCGTTGCTCTTGCCGGAGACCTTGGTGCGGAAGTCCGCCTCCGACAGCGAGCCGCCGCGGATCGCCAGCATGGCGTTGAAGGCGGCGAGATGGACAGGATCGCTGTCGGTCATCGTCCCGTCGAGGTCGAACAATAGCGCGCGCAGCATCGGCTTCGGGCTCCGTCATGGGCGCACCCGGGCGGCACGCGGGCAGGCCGCGGCGGGAGGCGCGCCGGGCCCGCGGCCTGAATAGGCGCGGCCCGGGCGGCCCGCAAGCACCCGCCGCCACAGGTCTGCCGTGCAGGCTCTGGCCCTCGCCACGGCGCGGGGCTAACGCTGTCGGCCTCGCCCGCGAGCGACACCCGCCGAGAAACGCCCACCAGAGCCCGAGGAAACCACCATGGCCCGCAAAGTCGTCATCACCTGCGCGGTGACGGGATCGATCCACACGCCGTCGATGTCGCCGCACCTGCCGGTGACGCCGCAGGAGATCGCGGAAGCCGCCATCGGTGCGGCCGAGGCGGGGGCGGCGATCGTCCACCTGCACGCCCGCGACCCGGAGACCGGCCTGCCCGACCAGACGCCGGCCCGCTTCGAGCCGTTCCTGAAGGTGATCAAGCAGCGCTCCGACTGCGTCGTGAACATCACCACCGGCGGTGCCGCGACGATGACCATCGAGGAGCGGCTGCGGCCCGTCGCCACCTTCAAGCCGGAGGTCGCTTCGCTCAACGTGGGCTCGATGAACTTCGGCCTCTACCCGATGCTCGGCCGCTTCACCGAGTTCGCGCACGCCTGGGAGCGGCCCTATCTGGAGGGCTCGCGCGACCGCATCTTCAAGAACACTTTCGCCGACATCGAGCACATCCTGTCGACCTGCGCCGAGAACGGCACCCGCTTCGAGATCGAGTGCTACGACATCGGCCACCTCTACACGCTCGCCCACTTCGTCGAGCGCGGCCTCGTCAAGCCGCCGTTCTTCGTCCAGAGCGTCTTCGGCATCCTCGGCGGCATCGGCCCGCACCCCGAGGACGTCCTGCACATGAAGCGCACCGCCGACCGCCTGTTCGGCGACGCCTACCACTGGTCGGTGCTCGGCGCCGGGCGGCATCAGCTTTCGATCGCCGCCCAGGCGGCGGCGATGGGCGGCAACGTCCGCGTCGGGCTCGAGGATTCGCTCTGGATCGGCCCGGGCAGGCTCGCCACGTCGAACGCCGAGCAGGTCACGAAAGTCCGCCAGATCCTCGAAGGCCTCGGCCTCGAGATCGCCACCCCGGCGGACGCCCGGGCGATCCTCGGGCTGAAAGGCGCGGACCGGGTTGGGTTCTGAGGGTTAGGGACTCGCGCCGCAGGCCACAATCCCCTTCTCCCACGCGAGCGTGGGAGAAGGTCCCGGCAGGGGGATGAGGGCCGCGCGGAGCGCGGAAAAACAGCATTCGGGTTCAGCCCGCGCGGCTCGCGCCGCGCGCCCTCATCCGGCCTTCGGCCACCTTCTCCCCGCCTTCGGCCGGGAGAAGGGACGCGCCTCGAGCGCCGCCGTCCCTCAGGCCAACAGCGCCTCCATCACCCGTTCGCGGGTGAGCGGCAGGTCGCGCAGGCGGACGCCCAGCGCGTGGGCGACGGCGTTGCCGATCGCCGCCGCCGTCGGCCCGGCCGTCGCCTCGCCGACGCCGAGCGACGGCGCCTGGCGGTCGTTGACGAGCTCGACGAAGATCTCCGGCATCTCGGTAAAGCGCAGCACCGGGTAGCTGTCCCAGTCGCGCGAGGCGATGCCGGTGTCGGAGAAGCGCACCTGTTCCTTCAGGACCCAGCTCGCCGACTGCACGATGCCGCCCTCGAGCTGGTTGATCGCCCCGTCCGGGTTGACGACGAGGCCGGTATCGGTGGCGCACCAGATGCGCAGGATGCGGATCTCCTCCTCCACCTCCACCTCGGCGACGCAGGCGGTGTAGGCGGCGCTGTTCTTGTAGCGGGCGAAGCCGATGCCGCGGCCGGTGCCGGTGCCGGACGGCGCCGACGGGTCCCAGCCGGCCATCGTCGCCGCGTGGCTCACCACCGCCTTCGCCCGAGCGTCGTCGAGGATCGACAGGCGGTAGGCGACCGGATCTGCCCCCGCCCGCTCGGCGAGCTCGTCGATTAGCGTCTCGATGGCGAAGACGTTCGGCATGGTGCCGAGGCCGCGCAGCGCCGACGTGCGCACCGGCGTCTCGGTGATCAGGTGGTGGACGACGCGCTTCTGCGGGATGGCGTAGAGCGGGGTGCCGTTGCGGGTGCCGCCACCGCCGGCCGATTCGGGCAGGTCCCCCGGTGCCAGAGCCGATGGCGGGTTCGGCAGCGCCTCGGCGGCGAGCAGGTTGCCGCCCGAGCGCCCCGGCCGCGACGAATGCCGGCCGCTCCAGATCTCCGTGGTCCAGTCGACCGGCTTGCCGTCGTCGCCGACGATCGCCTTGACGTTGACCACCATCGACGGGCTCACCGGCTCGAAGCCGAACTCCTCCTCGCGCCGCCAGCGCACGCGGATCGGCTTGCCCGGCATCAGCGTCGCGATCGCCGCCGCGTCGCCGGCGACGTCGTCGGCGCCGTTGTGGCCGTAGCAGCCGGCGCCCTGCACGTGGCGCACCGTCACCGCCGCGGGCTCGAGCTTGAGCATCGAGGCGATGGCCGCGCGCAGCGGGAAGACGCCCTGCGAGTGCGACCACACATCGAGCTTGCCGTCGGCGAACGACGCCAGCGCGCAGGAGGGGGCGATCGAGGCGTGGGCGAGGTGGGCGCGCGAGATGCGCGCCTCGACGCGCTGGCCGCTGGTCACGGCCGACGCCTCTGCCTCCGGCGCGCCGTAGGTGTTGTCGACCGTCGGCTGCTGCAGCACCCACTTGGCGTCTTCGGCCTGGGGCGAGATCGCCTCGACGCCGTCCCACGTCACGTGCGTCTCGGAGGCGAGGCCGGCGCGCTCCACCGCCATCTCGTCCGCCCCGACGAGGGCGACGAAATCACCGGAGCGGACGATCTCGATCTCGCCCCTGGCTGCCCGGCGCAGCGCCGCCTCGTCGATCGCGGCGATCGTCGCGCCGCGGCACGGCTGGCGCACGACGCGGGCGTGCAGCATGCCGGGAAGCACCAGGTCGTGGATGAACACCGCCTCACCGAACACCTTGCCGGGCAGGTCGACGCGCGGCAGGCTCTTGCCGACGAGCGCATAGGCACCGGCGGACTTCGCCGCCACACCGCCGACGGCGTCGCGGCCGAGGTCGACGTCGCCGGCGAGCGCCCAGTAGTCGAGGCCGCTCGGAGTTCCGTCCTTAAGGATCGTGCCGTCAGACACCGACAGCGCCGCGGCGTCGCAGCCGAGCCGCTCGGCGGCGGTGGCGAGGAAGGCGGCACGGACTTCGGCGCAGGCGGCGCGCAGCGCCCCGCCGCCCATCGCCACCGACAGGCTGCCGGCGGTGATGCCTTCGTTCGCCGTCGCCGAGGTGTCGCCGGATTGCAGGCGAATACGAGACGGCGCGACATCGAGTTCCTCGGCGGCGATCTGCAGCAGCGCCGTCAGCGCCCCCTGGCCGATCTCGACGCGGCCGGTCTTCACGGCGACGACGCCGGGGGCCGGGAAGCCGACCCAGCGGTCGAGGCGCGGATTGTCGGCGAGCATCGCAGGCAGCGCGGGGGCATTCATCGGGAAGCCTCCCCGCGCAGCATGGCGGCCGCCTTCTCGACGGCGCGGACCATGCGCTGGTGGGCGCCGCAGCGGCAGATGTTCTGGTCGAGCGCCTCGGCGATCTCGCGGCGGCTCGGCGACGGGTTGCGGTCGAGCAGCGCCTTGGCGGCGATCAGGATGCC
>CAMDHY010000189.1 GCA_945898215.1 Pseudoxanthobacter soli DSM 19599
CGCTGCACCTCGAACTGCGTGTAGATGCCCTCGCGGGCGCGCTCGAGGATCGGCTGGCTGATGTCGGTCGCGATGATCTCGATCCGCCGCCCGGCCACCATGGTGGCGTTCTCGGACAACAGCATCGCGAGCGAATACGGCTCCTGACCGGACGAGGCGGCCGCACACCAGATGCGGATCGTCTGTCCGGCCGGCGCCTGCTGAAGCAGAGCAGGCAGGACGACCGCCTGGAAAGCGTCGAATGGCAGTTTGTCGCGGAAGAAGAACGACTCGTTGGTCGTCATCGCCTCGACGACGGTCTGCACTTCCACGTGCGCTGCAGGGCTCCGCAGCCGCGCCACGAGCTCGCCGATCGTGGCGAAGCCGAACTGGCGCGCCACCGGCAGCAGGCGGCTCTCGATCAGGTAGCCCTTGTCCGCGGCGAGCACGAGGCCGGAGCGCGTCTTCAGCAGCGTCTGGAGGAACGCATAGTCACCGGTCCCGATCATTTCCTACCCCCCAGCATACGCGTCACCTTCGGGCCGATCTCGTCGATCGGCAGCACTTCGAACGCGGCACCCGCCGCCACGACGGCGCCCGGCATGCCCCACACCACACTCGTCGCCTCGTCCTGTGCCAGGACGTTGCCGCCGGCACCGGCGATGGTCGTCGCGCCACGCGCGCCGTCGGCGCCCATCCCCGTCAGAACGACGCCGAGGACACCGGACCGGAACAGCGCGGAGGCGGAATCGAACAGCACGTCGACCGCCGGCCGGCAGAAGTTGACCGGCGGATCGTCGGTGAGCTGGATGCACGGCGCTCCCGCCGACCCGCCGACCACCATGTGCCGCCCACCGGGGGCGACATAGACGCGGCCGGGGCGAATGAGTTCGCCGTGCTGCCCCTCGGCGGCCGGACGACCGGCGGCGCGGGCGACGTGCTCGGCGAGGATCGCCGTGAACGTCGGCGGCATGTGCTGGGTGACGAGGACCGGCAGGTGGCCGATCGCCGGGCCGATGGCGGTGAACAACTTGTTGAGGGCCTGCGGGCCGCCTGTCGAACTGCCGATGACCAGGGCCGTCACCGGCCCGGGATTGTAGGCGCGCAGCTTCACCGGCGGCTTGGCGCGCGCCGGCACGGTCGCGGCGACCGCCACCGCCTTGCGCGCGCTGCTCCGCACCGCGGGGGCCGGGCGGGCGCGCCGCCCGAGCGCGCGGATCTTCGCCAGGAGTTCGTCGCGGAACGGCTCGGCGCCAGACTGACCCTGCACCGCCTCCGGCTTCGCGAGATAGTCCGCCGCGCCGCGCGTCAGTGCGCGAAGGCTGATCTCGGCGCCGCGCCGCGTCAGGCTCGACGCGACGAGGACGACGGTCCCGGGCGCCCGCTCGAGGATCAGCGGCAGGGCCGTGAGCCCGTCCATCTCGGGCATCTCGAGGTCGAGCACGACGACGTCCGGGCGGCTCTTGGCGACGTCGTCGACGGCACGGCGGCCGTTGGCGTGCGTCGCGACCACCTCGAGGTCCGGGGCCGCCCGCAACCAGCCGCCGACGATCGAGCGGATCAGCATCGAGTCGTCGACGATCATGATGCGGAGCTTTTCAGCGCCGGCCGCCGCGGCACCGCTCGGAGGATCGGATTGGAGAGGGAGAGTCTGCATTGTGAGGGCCTTCCAGTTGCGGCGAGGATCGCTTTACGCCGCGATCAGGCCCACCTCGCGAAGCTTCTCTTCGATCACTTCGGAATCGAAGGGCTTCATGATGTATTCGTTGGCACCGATCGAGATCGCCTCGATGATGTCTTCCAGCTCACTCTGCGTGGTGCAGAAGATCACCTTCGGGTCGCCGCCATGGGGGCGCCGGCGGAGCTCCCGAAGGAAATCCGGCCCGTTGAGAAGCGGCATGTTCCAGTCGAGAAGGATGGCGTCCGGCATCCCCTTCTCGCAGGCCGCCAGGGCCACCAGGCCGTCGCCGGCTTCCGTCACCTCGAAGTCGAGGCTCTCGAGGATGCGTCTGACGACGCGGCGGACGACACGGGAGTCGTCGACGACGAGGCAGGTCTTCATGGCTGTGTTCTCTTCACATGCGGTGTCGCGGTGTGGGGACGTGACCCGAAGGTCACGCCCGCAACTCCGTCGGCGCACCACCGACGGTGCGGCCGACGTCGAGGATGACCATGAGCTCGGCCGGCAGGCGATGGACGCTGCCGACGATCGCCGCCCAGCGGCGATCGAAGTTGGCGGGCGGGGGCTCGGACTCGCTCGTGTCGACCGTGCAGACCTCGCCGATCTCGTCGACGATCAGGCCGTAGGGCTTGCCGCGGTACTCGACGCCGATCGCCATCGGACGCGTGGAGTCGCCCTGGGAGTAGCCGAGCACCCGACGCATGTTGAGGGCGGTGACGATCCGACCGCGGAGGTTGAGGACCCCCTCGATCGCCGCCGGCGCCAGGGGGACGCTGGTGATCCCCTCCGGCGTGAACACCTCCTGGACGGCCTCGATCGGCAGGCCGAAGAGCTGGCCGGCGATCCGAGCGGTGACGTACTGGCGAAGCGACTGGGTCGTGTCGCGCTTGTTATCGGTTTTCATGCCGCTGCACCCGTGATCTGCGAAGTGGAAGAGGAAGAGGCGGAGATTTCCGACAGGGCGGCGACGAGACCGGCCCGGTCGAACTTGCCGACATAGTCGCTGAAGCCCGCGGCCCGGCCCCGCTCGACGGCTTCCGGCGTGCAGACGCCGGAGACCGCGATGATCGGGGTGTGGAGGAAGCGGACGTCCTGCCGGAGGATGGTGGTGAAGGCGAAGCCGTCCATCACCGGCATGTCGATGTCGCTGACGACGACGTCACACGGACCGCCGTTCGTCAGGTAGCTGAGCGCGTCCTCGGCCGAGCGGAAGCCGGTGACGTCGCAGCCGGCGGCCCGCAGCATCGGCTCGACGAGGCTGCGATAGAAGTCGCTGTCGTCGACGAGGACGAGGCGCAGGCGGGCCGTGTTGCGATTGGCCGGAGCCCGGTCGAACCAGTCCTTGAAGCCGGCGGCCAGGAAGTGGCCGACGTCGAGGACTGCGGTGGCGGCACCGTTGATGATGGCCGCACCGAAGGCGCCCGGCACGTCCGACGGCAGCTGGATGTCGAGACGATCCTCGACGATGTCGACGATCTCGTCGACGACCAGGCCCATCGAGCGCTCGCCCTCGCTGAAGACGAGCACGAGCAGGGTGCCCTCCGTCCGCATCGGCATGCCTTCCGAGGCCGGAACGAGCGGGATGAGATCGCCGCGGTACTGGAAGACCTGGCGACCGTTGGCGTACTCGACCGACGAGGCTTCGACTTCCTCGAGACGGGTGATGAGAGACAGCGGGACCGCCTTCGGCTCCTTGGACCCGGCCCGGACGATGAGCATCGACACCAGCGCGGCATCGACCTTGTCCTCACCGGTGACGCCCGGCCCGTCGGTGGTGGCGGTCGCCTCGGAGGCGAAGGTCGCCGCCTGTGCCACACCGTTCGGATCGACGATCATGATGACGCGACCGTCGCCGAGGATCGTGCAGCCGGAGAAGATCGCCACGCCGCGCAGCTTCGAGGACATCGGCTTCACGACGATCTCCTCCGTCTGGCAGACGGTGTCGACGACGAGGCCGAAGACCTGGCCACCGACGCGCATGACGACGACGAAGCCCGCCTGCGGATCGGCCACCTGGCTGGTGTCGGCCGTGCCGAGCAGGTCGGCCAGGCGGACGATCGGCAGCAGCGTCTCGCGCAACCGCATCACCGGCGCGCCCTTCAGCTGCTCGATGACGTGCTCGGAGCCGGCCTGGGCACGCACCAGTTCGACGACCGCGAGCTGCGGGATGGCGAAACGGTCCTGGCCGACGGAGACGATGAGGGCCGGCAGGATGGCGAGCGTCAGCGGGATCTTGATCGTGAAGGTCGAGCCTTCGCCGAGCTTGGAGCGCACGTCGACGGTGCCGCCGATCTGCTCGATGTTGGAGCGGACGACGTCCATGCCGACGCCGCGGCCGGACACGCTCGTCACCTTGGCCGCGGTCGAGAAGCCCGGCTGGAAGATGAAGCGGAAGACCTGCTGGTCCGACATCTTGGAGACTTCGGCCTCGGTGGTCAGGCCGTTCTCGACCGCCTTGGCGCGAATGCGGGCGACGTCGAGGCCACGGCCGTTGTCGCCGACCTCGATGACGATCTGGCCGCCCTGGTGGTAGGCGGCGAGACGGATGACGCCGCGCTCGGACTTGCCGGCCTTGATCCGCTCCGACGGAGACTCGAGACCATGATCGGCCGAGTTCCGCACCATGTGGATGAGCGGATCCTTGATGAGATCGAGGACCTGGCGGTCGAGTTCGGTGTCCGCTCCGGTCTGCTCGAGGTCGATGTACTTGCCGAGGTCGTTGGAGAGATCACGAACGAGACGCGGCAGCTTCTGCCAGGCGTTGCCGACCGGCTGCATCCGCGTCTGCATGACGGCGGACTGGAGCTCGGCCGTCACGGTCGACAGGCGCTGCAGGCTCACCTTGTACTCGTTGTCCTCCGAACGACGGGCAATCTCGAGCAGTTGGTTGCGCGTCAGCACCAGCTCGGAGATCGTCGTCATCAGGTGCTCGAGCGCGTCGACATTGACGCGGATCGTCTGGCCGGACACCGGGCCATGGCTGCCGCCGTCGTCGTTCGCAGCCGCAGCCGGAGCGGCCGCGGGCGGAGTGACGACCTTCTCGACCACCTTCTCGACCAGCTTCGGCGCCGGCTTCGGCGGATCGACCGGCGTCTCCCGGAACATGCGCTCGAGCTCGTCGAGCGAAACTTCGCCCGGCATCAGGTCGCGATCGAGGGTCTGGATCGGCGCCTCCACCTTCAGGGGCTTCTCGACGGCCTTCACCACCTCGACCGACTTTGCCGCCACGGCGGGCTTGGCCGCCTTGGTCGGCTTCCCGCCCTTGGAGGGCGGCGCGGCCTGCGCCGTCTCACCGGACGCCATGGCGATCAGCTGGCTGGCGAGATCCTCGTCCGATCCGGCCGGCTCGATGCCTTCGCTGGCTTCCAGGCCCGCCAGGATCTCCTTGATGCGGTCGATCGTGGACAGGACGAGGCCGACGGCGTCGGAGGTGACCGGCATTCCCTCGCGGAAGCGGTCCATCAGCGTCTCGGCCGCGTGGGCGAGGCTCGCCAGTCGCGTCAGACCGATGAAGCCGCAGGTTCCCTTGATCGTGTGGACCAGGCGGAAGATGTTGTTGAGGATCTCGGCGTTGCTCGGGTCCTGCTCGAACTTGATCAGCTGGGTATCGGCGACATCGAGATTCTCGTTCGTCTCGGTCAGGAAGTCGCGCAAAAGGTCGTCCAT
>CAMDHY010000190.1 GCA_945898215.1 Pseudoxanthobacter soli DSM 19599
CGAGCCGCCGCTCAGCCTGCCGGCGGTGACGCCGCAGCCGACGGCGGCGGCGCCCGCCGCTGCCGCGCCGTCGACGACGGCCGGCCGCTCGGCCCGGCTGCTGCCGCCCGCCGGTGCCGGCACCAACCCGTTCGCAACGTCGACCGCGCAACCGGCCGCCGCGCCCGCGGCACCGCCACCGGCCGCCGTGGAACCGGCAGCAGCACCGGCGGCCGCCGCTCCGGCGGTGGCGACCACCGCCGGCGGGGCCTTCGCGGTGCAACTCGCCTCGCAGAAGAGCGACGCCGAGGCACGCGCCGCCTATGCCTCGCTGCAGCGCCGCTTCCCGTCGATCCTGGGGGGCTTGAGCCCGGTGATCCAGACGGCCGACGTCGGCACGCGCGGCACCTTCTACCGGGTGCGGTTGCCGTTCGGCTCGGCGGGCGACGCCAACCGCCTCTGCAACGACCTCAAGGCCGCCGGCGGCGACTGCTTCGTCGGACGGAACTGAGAGGCGGCGCTGCCGCCGCTCGGCAGTGGGCAGTGGGCAGTCGGATCGCGGTGCGGAGCGGGCGCCGTGGCCGACTGGACTGACGGGCGGACCAGTCAATGGCTGAAGCAGGCAGCCGGCGACGTCGGCGGATGCCATGGCCCGCCGCCGGCTTGACGGCCGGTGGTTCGGCGGCATCTATGGCCGCCGACGACGAGGCGCACCGATGGCTGTGGAATCGAAGGCCTTCATCACCGGCGCCGCCGGGCTGTCGCTGACGGCGGACGAGCAGGCGTTCCTCACCGCCGAGCGGCCGTGGGGCCTCATCCTGTTTGCCCGCAACTGCGACACGCGAACCCAGATCATTGATCTCGTATCACGGTTCCGGGACCTCGTCGGACGGCCGGACGCGCCGGTGCTGATCGACCAGGAGGGCGGCCGCGTGCAGCGGCTGAAGCCGCCGGGCTGGCGCCGCTACCCGACCGGCCGCGCCTTTGGCGAGGTCTACGACGAAGATCCCGCCGCCGGCCGCCGCGCCGCCTTCCTCGGCGCGCGCCTGATCGCCGAGGACCTCGCGGCGCTCGGCATCACCGTCGACTGCCTGCCGGTTGCCGACGTGCCGGCGCCGGACGGCCACGACGTCATCGGCGACCGCGCCTACTCGACCGATCCCGCGATCGTCGCCGAGATGGCGCGCGCGGCCGCCGAGGGGCTGATGGCGGGTGGCGTGCTGCCGGTCGTCAAGCATGTCCCCGGCCACGGCCGCGCCCGCGCCGACAGCCATCTGGCGCTGCCGGTGGTAGAGACGGATCGGGGCATGCTGGAGGCGATCGACTTCGCCCCGTTCAAGGCGCTCGCCGACCTGCCGCTCGCGATGACCGCCCACGTCGTCTACACGGCGATCGACCCGCACGCGCCCGCCACCACCTCGCACCGGGTGATCGACGAGGTGATCCGCGGCTCGATCGGCTTCGACGGCTGCCTGATGGGCGACGACGTCTCGATGAAGGCGCTCGCCGGCTCGATCGACGACCGCACCCGCGCCCTGTTCGCCGCCGGCTGCGACCTCGCCCTCCACTGCAACGGCGACTTCGCCGAGATGCGCGCCGTCGCCGCGGCGACGCCGCTGCTCGCCGGCGAAGCGGCGCGCCGGGCCTCGGCGGCGCTCGCCCGCCTGACGCCCGCCGAGCCGTTCGACCGCGACGAGGCGCTCGCCGTCGTGGAGCGGCTGACGGCTGTCGCGGGGGCGGTGGCGTGACAGCGACCGGCGACCCCGACGGGGCCGCGGACGGCCTGCTCGCCGGCTGGGAAGCACCGGTTCGCGACGGACTGGCGGCACGCGAGGGTGACGGGGCCGAGGCGCTGATCGTCGACGTCGACGGCTTCGAGGGCCCGCTCGACCTGCTGCTCGCTTTGGCGCGGACCCAGAAGGTCGATCTCGCGCGCATCTCCATCCTGGCGCTGGTCGAGCAGTATCTCGCCTTCATCGGCGAGGCGCGGCGGCTGCGACTGGAACTCGCCGCCGACTACCTCGTCATGGCCGCCTGGCTCACCTATCTGAAGTCACGCCTGCTGCTGCCGCCGCCGCCGCCCGAGGACGGCCCGAGCGGCGAGGAGCTCGCCGACGCGCTCGCCTTCCGCCTGCGGCGGCTGGAGGCGATGCGCGGCGCCGCGGCGCGACTCGCAGGCCTTGCCCGCCTCGGCCGCGACGTCTTCCCGCGCGGGGCACCCGAACCGCTGGCGACGACGACGCGGCCGCTGTGGCAGGCGAGCCTCTACGACCTCGTCGCCGCCTACGCCTCGCAGCGCCAGCGCCACGCGGTGACGACGATCCGCGTCTCCCGGCGGGCGGTGTGGTCGCTGGTCGACGCCCGCGCCATCCTGGAGCGGCTGGTCGGCAAGGTGGCCGCCTGGACCGAACTCGACGTGCTGATGGCGAGCTATCTCGCCGACCCGTCGGAGCGCACGACGGTCAGGGCGAGCACCTTCACCGCCAGCCTCGAGCTCGCCAAGGAAGGCCTGGTGGACATCGCCCAGACGGCCGCCTTCGCGCCGATCTTCGTGCGTGCCCGCGCCGCCGCGGAGCCGGCCGATGGCTGAGCGCGGCACCATCGCCAGCCTGCCGGGGGCGGCGGGGCTGCGCGAGCACCTGCGCATCGTCGAGGCGGTGATCTTCGCGAGCGCAGTTCCCGTCGACACGTCTGCGCTGGCGACGCATCTGCCGGCCGGTACGGACCTGACGCGCCTCATCGGCGAACTGCAGTCGGCCTATGCCGGCCGCGGCGTCAACCTCGTCGCGGTCGCCGGTGGCTGGGCGTTCCGCACCGCCGAGGACCTCGCGCCGCAGCTCCGGCGCGAGCAGAGCGAGCCGCGCAAGCTGTCGCGTGCGGCGCTGGAGACGCTCGCCATCATCGCCTACCACCAGCCGGCGACGCGCGCCGAGATCGAGGAGATCAGGGGCGTCGCGACGGCAAAGGGGACGCTCGACGTGCTGCTCGAGAGCGGCTGGGTGCGAATGCGCGGCCGCCGCAAGTCGCCGGGCCGGCCGATCACCTACGGCACGACGGCGGCCTTCCTCGACCACTTCGGGCTGGAGCGGATCGGCGACCTGCCGGGCCTCGAGGAGCTGAAGGGGGCGGGGCTGCTCGACACCCTGCCGCAGGCGGCGCTGGCGGCGCCGCGCGACGAACCCGATCTCTTCGACGACGAGGAGCCGCTCGGCGCCCTCGGCGAGGAGGAAGCGGCCCCGGCCGACGAGGACGTGTCTTGATGGACGCCGTCGGCGATTCGGCGCGGCTCGTGTTCGAGCGGGTGTCGCGCCGGTTCGGCGCCCACGCGGCGGTGCACGAGGTGAGCCTCGCCGTGCGCGCCGGCGAGGTCCTGTGCCTGCTCGGCCCGTCGGGCTGCGGGAAGACGACGCTGCTGCGGATCGCTGCCGGCATCGAGCGCCAGGACGCCGGCCGCGTCGTCATCGACGGCGAGGAGGTGGCCGGTCCGGAGCGGGTGCTGCCGCCGGAGGCGCGCAATGTCGGGCTGGTCTTCCAGGACTATGCACTGTTCCCGCACCTGACGATCCTCGACAACGTCCGCTTCGGCCTGTCCGGCCGCCCGTCGGCCGAGGCGCGGGAAACGGCGCTCGCCGCGCTCGAGGCCGTTGGTCTCGGCCACCTCGCGGAGTCCTATCCGCACCGGCTCTCCGGCGGCGAGCAGCAGCGGGCGGCGCTCGCCCGTGCCCTCGTTCCGCAGCCGCGGGTGCTTTTGATGGACGAACCGTTCTCCGGCCTCGACACGCGGCTGCGCGACCGCGTCCGCGACGAGACGATGGCGCTCCTACGGGCGCGGGGCGCGACCGCCGTCGTCGTCACCCACGACCCGGAGGAGGCGCTGCGCATCGGCGACCGCATCGCCCTGATGCGCGACGGCAAGATCGTCCAGCTCGGCGGACCCGAGGACCTCTACGATCGCCCGATCGATCTGGAGGCGGCGCGCTTCTTTTGCGAGACCAACGAGTTCGCCGGCCGCGTCGAAGCGGGCAGGGTGGTGACGCCGGTCGGCAGCTATCCCCTGGTCGCCCCATCCGCCGACGGCTGGCGGCCGGAGGGGCCGGTGGTTGCGGGCGTGCGTCCGCACGATCTCGTCGTAAGGGCCGACGTCGCCGGCGCCGAGGGGGTTGCGGCCACTGTGATCGGACGCCATTTCCTCGGAGGAGCCGATCACCTCGACCTCGCCGTACAGGGGGTCGAGGGGACGGTGTGGGCGAGGGTACCGGCGCCGAGCCGCCACCGTGAGGGTGAGCGGGTCCGGGTCAGCGTCGACGGAGGCCGGGTGCTGGTGTTCGCGGCGTGAACGGACACGGCGCCGGCCGGACGGAAGCGGCATAGGGCCGCGCAGATCGAGGGCGGGCTTGTTGCGGCGCTGGTCGCTTTGCTGCAATAGTCCCGGCGAAAGACGGTCCCCCGGGGCCGACATCCGACGAGGAGTAACCGCACATGGGTGCGTTCAGTTTCTGGCACATTCTCATCGTCGCGGCGGTGGTGATCCTGTTGTTCGGCCGCGGCAAGATCTCCGAGCTGATGGGCGACGTCGCCAAGGGCATCAAGAGCTTCAAGAAGGGCTTGTCCGAGGACGAGAGCGCCGCTGCCGCGCCGCCGCCGGCGACCCCGCCGCGCGCCATCGACCACGAGCCGGTCGAGCCGGTGCGAGTCGAGAAGGCCGAGGAGCGCTCGAAGGTCGGCTGAACGCCGTCCTTTGACCGAGGCATCCCGTTGACCGTCTCCTCGCCGGCCGCTCGCGGCCGGCTCGCCCGCGCCCGGCACCCATTGCATGTTTGAGATCGGTTGGAGCGAACTGCTCGTCATCGCCGTCGTGGCGATCATCGTCGTCGGGCCGAAGGAACTGCCGCGCATGCTGCGGACCTTCGGCGGCATGCTCGGCAAGATGCGGCGCATGGCCGGCGAGTTCCAGACGCAGTTCAACGACGTGCTGCGCGAAGCGGAGCGCCAGGCCGATCTCGACGACGTCAAGAAGCAGGTGGAGGCGGCGCGCAAGTTCGATCCGCTGAAGGACGTGCGCGAGAGCCTCACCAACGCCGTCTCGACCCCGGCGCCCCCGACGAACCCGGTGCCCTCGCCGACGATGCCAACAGCCGCGTCGGTCGCGCCCGCGGCGGTCGCACCCATCGCCGAGACGGTGGCCCCCGAGGGACCGGCCGCCGTCGCGCCGGTCGCGGCTCCGGCCGCTGTGGCGCCTGCCGCGGTAGCTTCGGCCGCGGTGGCTTCGGCCGCGGTGGCTCC
>CAMDHY010000191.1 GCA_945898215.1 Pseudoxanthobacter soli DSM 19599
CGAGCGCGCGCCCGCCTGCGCAACCCCGGCCAGCTCCAGCGGGCGCGCTCACCATGGAAACCCGGCCGCCCATGAACTAACAATCAAACCGGACCACCGACGTGGGGCAGGTCAGGACCAGACGCTCGAACTCTTCAGCGCCGGTGCCGACGACGTCGTCCGCAAGCCGATCCATGTCCGCGAGATCGTGGCGCGCTCCGATGCCGTCTGGCGGCGGGTCAACGACGTGGCGGCCCCGGCGACGTCCGGCCGCCTGCAGGTGTTCTTCGACGGCCGCGACCCGCTCGTCGATGGCGAAGCGTTGCAGCTTCCCCGCCGCGAGCGCCACATCCTCGAGTACCTGGTCAAGAACAACACGCGCCGGATCACCAAGACGCAGCTCTTCAACGCCATCTACGGCGTCTTCAACGACGATGTCGACGAGACGGTGATCGAGGGCCACATGAGCAAGCTGCGCAAGAAGCTGCGCCAGCGCCTCGGCCACGACGTCATCGATGCCAAGCGCTTCATGGGTTACCGCTTCGTCGGCTGACGCCCCGTCTCCACGACGCTGTCCCCAACCGTTGGCCCGCGGCAGCGCTGCGGGCTTCGCCATCTGCGGATCAAGGAACGATCCGAACCCGCCCGGCGCCCTCATGTCCGCCGCGGTAGACGGCCGGCCCGCACCATTTCGCGGGTCGAACCGGTGCGGCCGACGCGCCGTGGGCGCGGTCTCGAGCCGGGAGCGATCGCGGATCGATCGGATGCTCCCGTCCGCGCGCCCTAGCTGCCGAGGCGCTTCGCCTGGCGTTGGACGAACAGTTCCATCTTCTCGCGCCCCTTCAGCGTCATCGTCACCAGAATGCGCCGCCGGTCCGCCGGATCCGGAACGCGCTCCAGGAGCCCCGCCTCCTGCAGGTCGTCGATGCGACGCAACGCCGTCGTGGTGGAGGCGCCCGAGGCGAGACACAGGCTCGTGACGGAGATCGAGCGCCCCGTCGCCTCGGCGAAGGCGAGATCGAGCAGCATCTCCCAGGCGGGATCGGAAAACAGCCCCGCCTCGAAGATCGCCTCGCGATCGGCACGCGAGGCGACGAGCGCCTTCAGATAGTCCGGCCGCGAGGCCGGCGGCTTGGTCGTCGCGGCGCCGTCCTCGATCATCGACAGCGCATGCTGAATCGACTTCGCGACCTCCTCGGCCGACACCGGCTTCTGGAGGAAGTCGACGGCATTCAGCCGCAACGCCGCGACGGCACGGTCGAGCGCGGCGTTGCCGGTGATGACGATCGCCGACAGCGGCCTCGTCTGCCGTCGCGCCGCCAGCTTCTGCAGGAGTTCGATGCCGTCGATCTGTGGCATCATCAGATCCGTGACAACGATCCGCAAGGCCGCGTGCTTCTGCACGAGTTCCAGAGCTTCGTGCGCCGTACACGCCGCTATCGTCGGGTAGCCCAGTGAGGAAAGTCCTTCATGAAGCTCTTCGAGCACATCCCGATCATCGTCGACTATCAGAACTCTTGGAGAGTCCTTGCTGCTCATTCCAAGCCAACCTGACTATTATCCCGGCATTCCCATGCGCTGGCGGGTGTCGCTGCTGAGACGCGGTATCAACTTCATCAGCTCGGCAAGCGGGCGCTTCCGAGAGATGAGGCAGCCTTGCAGGAAGTCTACACAATGCGTGCGCGCTAAAGCAACGTCCTGAGGCGTCTCGATTCCTTCCGCGACGACGGCGAGGTCGAGGCGGCGGCCGAGGTCGGCGAGGGCGGCGTAGATGTAGCGCGCCTTGGTCCAGGTGCGGGACAAGCGCACGATCTCGATGTCGATCTTCAATTCGGTGACGGGCAGGTTGGCGAGTTGCGTCAGGCCGCTGCTGCGCTGTCCGACGTCGTCGAGCGCGAGGCCGAAGCCCGCGAGCCGGAGCTTGACCAGGGCGGAAAGGGCACCCGCCGAGGAATCGTAGACCGCGTCCTCCGTCAGCTCGAACGTCACCTGCTGCGGCGGCAGGCTTGCGGCCTTGGTGATGGTGGCGATCTCCTCGATCGTCGATCGCTCCAAAAGCACCGTGAGCGGCAGATTGACGCTGACGTGGCCCTGATAGCCGGCGGCGAGCCATTCCGCGCAGGCCTCCGCGGCCTGCCGGGTGACGTCGACCGAAAGCTCCGAGATCAGCGCCGGCTCCGTCATGGCGGCGGCGACGATCGCGGGCGGCGACACCAGGCCGATCCCCGGGAGCTCGCCGGCCAGCAGCGCCTCGGCACCGGCGAACTGGAAGGTGTCCGACCGGACGATCGGCTGGAAGGCGACCTTCAGCAAGCGATCCTGCAGCGCCGCCTCGAGCGCGCCGCGGATCACCGTCGAGGGCGGATCCTGCCGGCCGCTCGGCGGCGTCGGCTGGACGACGGGCGCGGCGACGAGAACCGCGGACAGCTGGTCGGGGTCGAACGGCTTGGCGAGCCCGCCGATGACGGTCAGACCCTGCCGCTCCGCGGCCGCCGTCGTCCCGCGCAGGACGGCCTCGCCGTGCCCGGTCATCAGCACGAGTTTTGGCGGTGCGCGCCATTTGCCGAGGCGGCGAAGCACGTCGAGACCGTCGACGCCCGGCATCATCAGGTCGAGGACGAGCACATCGACACCATCGAACGCCGCAGGGTCGAGCAGCCGCGCGTCACTCAGGGCGACGACGTCATAGCCCTCGAGTTCCAATAGCTGTCCGATCTCCCGACGTAGGTCGCTATCATCGTCGAGGACGACGACGTGGCATCGCTTTTTGGTCATCGCGTCTTCTTTTTCAGTCCGTCATCCTGCTGAGGAGCATATCTTCCATCTCTTGCGCGAGCATGACCGGTTCGACGGGCTTCAGGCGCAGGATGTCGACGCCGAGGGTGTGCTTCGTCGCAGACCCCAAGATGTTGCCGGTCATGACGACCATCAAGCGGGGGCGGATGAGCGCCGGCAGTGCGTGCGCCATGGCGACCAGCCGAGACCCGTCCATGTCGCCGAGCCTGAGGTCCGTCAGGAGGCACTCGGGCGCCAGTCCCTCGAAAAGCAGGCGCTCCGCCTCGCGGCCGGAGTTGCAGATGTTCACGCGCCAGCCGGTCTCGGAAAAGTATTCTCCGAGTTCCTCGGCCAAATCCTTCTCGTCGTCGCAAAGCAACAGCGTCTTACGAGCCGCACTGATCATTGAGCAGCCTCTCTCAACTCGGCTTCTCTCCGATGAGTTGGAAGACTTATCAAGAACAGAGCCCCGCCACCGGCGTTGGATGCAACAATCTCGCCCTTCATGCCGCGGATGATCTTGCGTGACAGGGACAGCCCGAGGCCGGTTCCTTGGCTCTCGGACTTCGTCGTGGTGAAGGGCTCGAAGAGCGTGCCGAGGACGTCGTGACAGATGCCGCCCGCCTGATCCTGGACGGACACCGCCACCTGTTCCCCCTCGACCCGCGCCCGAACCTGGACGACCGGATGGGCCCCCTTCGCCCGGTTTTCCTCGAACGCGTCGCGGGCGTTGATCAGCAGGTTGACGATCACCTGCTCGAACAGCGTCTGTTCGCCCGACACCTGCAACTCGACCGGGAGGTCGAGTTCGATCAGGAGGCGGATGCCGGACATGCTGTACTGCTCGGCGACGAAGCTGATCGCGAGGTCGATCGCCCGGCGCAGGAAGAAGGGCTCGGCGTGCAGGGTCGTCGAGCGCCCGTAGCGGCGAACCTGGTCGGTGATGCGCCGCGCCCGCTCGATCTGCGAGTTGATGCGGTCGAGTTTCGCCTCGAGCGAGGCCGTGTCGCCGTTGGCGAGGAGCCGCTGCGCGTTCGCCGCGGCCATCCGGATGACGGTGAGGGGCTGATTGATCTCGTGGGCGATGGCCGACGCCATCTCGCCGAGCGTGGCGAGCTTGGCCGCCTGCATGATCTGCAGTTCCGCGTCGCGCACCTGGGTAGTGTCGGCGAGGGCGAGCATGCTCTGCTGGCGCCCTTCCCACATCACCCGCTGCCGCCGCCCGCGCAACGCCAGGATCTTGCCGTTCGACCGCTGGAAGGAGAAACTGACGACGACGCCCCCGGCTTCGTCACCGGTCAGCGAATCCTGGGCGGCCTTCAGGAACCGGCGCCACTCCTTCGAGGTCGGCGGCGCCGTGTCGATCAGCGTCTGCGCCAGCGGATTGGCGAAGCTGACGACGTTGTTCAGGGAATCGAACACGATGACGACGGCGGGCATGGCGCGGATGAGGGCCCGCAGGTTCTCCTGCATGTGGGCGGCCTCCGCCTGCGCGCGCTCGACCGCGATCAGGCGGTGCCGGTCGCGCATCGCCTGCAGCAGCACGAAGACCACCAGAGACGTCACCGAAAAGAACATCAGGGCGAGCGGGACGAACGCCGGGCTCTTCGCCAGCTCCTGCTCGCGCTTGTAGATGCTCTCGTTGTAGGCGACGGACGTCTGCAGGATCTTCTGCAACGTGCGCGTCAGGGGCTGAAGCTCGTCGTGCAGCTTGTTGAGCCGCGATGCTGGGATGATTGCCTCCGGCTGCGCCTCGACCTCGGCCAGGAACACGTCGATGATCGCCTCGTAGCCCTTGATGGTAGGCACGTGCGCCGGCAACTCGTTGAGGAGCTTGCCCTCTTCCGACTCGTAGAGGATCGGCAGCCGCGACCGCAGGATCTCGATGCGCAGGAGGACGTCCTCCTGCCCGACCGTCGAGGGGTCGACGGCATCGATGCGCAGGGCGGCAAGGGTCTTGATGAGTTCGATCTGCGCCTGATAGGCGACCCAGCCCGACGTGCGGATGCCGACGGCCAGCATCTCGCGCTGCCGGGCATGGTCGAGATAGAGAAAGGTCGTCGCAGCGTACAGGCAGGCGGTGGTCGCGACGAGCGCGACCGTGACGAACAGCGCCCACCGTCTGCGGATGCTATCGAGCTTCAAAGTCAATCGACTTGACCTGCCACACCATCCGACCGTGATAGAATTGGGTATTGAGCTTGGAATCGGACGAGATCGGATACATCACCCAGTAGGGCCCCTTCTCCGCGACGCGCATGTTCTCGCCGTTGAGCCGCGTCGCGAGGATCGCTCCGTTGGTCTCCCAATCCTCGGCAGGAACGTCCATCTCGTAGTCGTTGAGGGAGATGATGCGAGCGGAGGAGACGGGCACGCCGCCGAGGGCCGCG
>CAMDHY010000192.1 GCA_945898215.1 Pseudoxanthobacter soli DSM 19599
AGCCGCCGACGCCGACGACGACGAGGAGCAGGACGAGGCCGAGGAGCCGGCGCGAGGTGCCCATACCGATGTTCCCGCCAGGACCGGAGGACGCCACACGGCGCGGCAGGCGTCTCCGGCCAGCCACTGAGACGATGCGGCGCCGACCGACCCGGCGTCGCGGCTTCCGGGCGAAGCGGCGGCGCGAGTCGCGGCGGCATCCGCTTCCGCCTCGATATACGCGATGCCGGGGCACAGCAAGCAAACGCGGGGGCGGGAGCCGCGATCATGGCAGCAGTGTGACGATGGCGCCACGAGAGGCGGTGTCACGAGGCGGTCGCGCGGCGGTGTGGGGTGTGGGTGGGGTGTGGGTGGGGTGTGGGTGGGGTGTGGGTGGGTCCTGGCCAGGCCGGAGTGCGTCCGAAGGCGAGGGCCGACGGCGCATCGCCCACCCGCGCGGGCCGCGACCTCCCCTCGACTGATCGCCACGGTGCTCCGCGCCGGAGGAGCCGCAACCGCGGCTGCGACGGCGCACCCGCGTCGGCCGACCCCGACCCCGGCTGCGACGGCTTCCGCGCCGGAGGAGCCGCAACGACGGCCCCGCGCTCGGGCGGCGACGATGCCGACGCGAGCGTTGCGAGGCGGCGGCCGATCCGCTATGAGAGCCGTAGCCGTCGAGGCGCCTCTCCGGGGGCGCCGTCGCGCAGGCACCCGTAGCTCAGCTGGATAGAGCGTTGCCCTCCGAAGGCAAAGGTCACACGTTCGAATCGTGTCGGGTGCGCCACTTAAATTCCTGAAAAGACACGCAAATTCTAGGCGGGCGCGCCGCAGTGGACACGCCGCCCAGGTCCAAGTAGCCACCGAATAGCCACGGCGCCACTTTTCAGGCCTCGCGCACGCTAGGTCCCGACGCTCCCCCTGCTCGCGCACGCGTCGTCACCACCTTGAGCGCGGCCGCGTAAAGCTCATCATCTGGCGCACCCGTTGGCGCCGCGCCGAGCGTGCGAAGAATCTCGGCTTGCCGCCGCCGATCGACGGCACCATCGGACGTGAACGTCGTCAGCATCTTCTCGTGGCCGAGGTTTTGGCTCCAGGCCTTGAACTGCTCGGGCGTGGCGCATACCCGCTCACCGAGTCGCGCCAGCGTCTTCCGGAACCCGTGCGGATTGAAATAGGGCAAGCCGGCCGCCGTGAACGCCGAACGGAAGATGTCCCGGATCGGACTGGCCGTCGCCCAGCCCCGACGATCGAGTCCGCTGGCTGCAAATCCGCCCGATGCGCCCCGCGCGACGCGGGTCGCCGGGAACAGCGGATCGTCCGGCCCCCATTGCCGCTCGCGCATGAGGAAGGCGATCCAGTCAGCGACAATCGCCCGGATGTCTTCCCCCACGGGGAAGAACGACGTCACCATCGTCTTTGACGCCTTCGTCCGGACCTCCCGGGCATCTTGGAAGACCTCCCCCTTGTCGAGGTCGACATGCTTCAGGCGAAGCGATGCGACAGCGGCGTCGCGGGCACCCGTGAGAAGCACGAACGCGATGACGGCTCGGTTGCGCTTCTCGACGTCGGTCTCAGTCGGCATCACCGACAGAACGTGCCGCACCTGTTCAATCGCCGGTCCCTCCCTCTCGGTGCCGGCCTTCGCTGCGGCCGCCTCTTTCAGGGGCAATGAGAAATAGTCGGCATCGGAGTACCGGATGCGCTTTCGATAGCCGGGCTGATCCGCGAGCCAAAGGATAAACTCCCTCAGATGCGCCAGGATTTGCAGCTTCGTCGCGCCACTGAGAGGCGCCTTCGTGCGCGGATTGACCTCCCGCGCCAGCGCGCTCACGAACCCCTCGGCTTGCCTTGTGTGAAACTGCGCGAGGTCGCGTTTCGTATAGGCGGTGAAGCGGTCGATGGCCGCGAGAGCCGCGTCAACGGTCGCCTCATTCTTCCGCCGCGCCACGCCGAGATAGCGGGTGTAGGCGAGCTTGATCCGCTCATTCTTTCCGATGGGCTTCATCGCTTCCGGTCTCCTGTTCTAAATCCACAATCCGAAGGGCGGTTTCCCATCTCTCATAGGGATGGCTGCCCTTGCTGAATGGAGACGTCGAGATCTGAGGCAACCGCACCAAGACGCTGAAGGCTGGCGCGTCGATGGATCAACCGATCGCAGTCCGGGCAGATGCCGCGAAGGTTGCCGCCGGTCGGGCTGCTTGGGATGTAGTCGACCATTCCGCCAGCCGGCCGGGTCGGTTTTCGGCATGGCAGGCAGAACAGTTCGCCGGGCTTGCAAGGACGCTTCTTGGCGTCCCGCCGCTTCGTCAGGAAGGCGCGAAGGTCATCGCCACGGAAGGCCATCGGACGTCCGTCGTCGACGGGCTGGAGCCCGGCCTTCACCCAGTTGCCGACCGTGTTCTTGTGGACACCAAACAGCCGGACGACGTCTGCCGTCTCATAGACCCGGTGAGACTTTGCGCGACGGGGGTCGATGCGCCGCCGGGACACGCCTCAGCACCCCTGCCCGTTGTCCGCACCCGCCGGCATCGCGCGCTCCGACGTCGACCTCTGCGGCGCGCCGATGCGAGCGACCGCCCAAGCGTCGAGGTCGGCCGGCGCATAGAGCGGCGTGCGCCCGGCCTTTCGGAACAAAGGACCACCACCGACCACCGCGAGCTTCGCGAGCCACTGCCGCGAGCACGGGAAGCCAAAGGTGGTCTCGACATAGCGGGCGGCATCGTGTCGCCGCAGGAACCGCCGCTCTTCGGCGGTGATCCGGAAGTCATGGCTATCGGGCATGATCGTCTCCAGGAACGCACCGGAACGTCCGGCGCTGTCCGGAGATCAATCGCGGCTCCGAGATGCCCGAAAAAGTCGCCCTAAACCATGCCCGAAACGATCATTTCGGGGTCGCGAGCTTGCGGTATTCCTCGCGGATCGCGTTTGCGATTGCCTTCTCACCCATCCGGGGCATCGCGGGATGAGCAGTTGAAAGCCAGTATGCGAGGTCCCGCGACGCACCAGTGAGTGTGGGCGGCAAACGCCCCGCCCGAGCCCGTTCCGCTAGTTCCGCAATAACAAGATGCTTTGAGGTGGGCCGGCCGGGCACCCCCGTCTTCGCCGGTTCAACCGGTTCAAATGGCCACAGCGCCGCGACATGGTCCTTGTTGACCATCAGGCGCGACCAGCGCACCTCGTGCCGCACCCTCAGCGAATCGTCGAAGCCGTCCCGCCAATGGACGTCATCGATGTACGGATAGGAGAGCAGCGACAACCCGTCGGGGATCAGGTTCTCCCCTCGGTTGACCAGCACGATCGACACGCGGCAGTCGGCGAAGTGGAACCCCTCGATCCGCTCCCGAGCATCCCCCTTGAGGCCAATGACTTCCACCTTCCCCGCTTCGATGCCGTTGAGAAGCGTCTTGTATGCAGCCTGCCATACCAATCGGTCGTCGTCTGACACTTCGACGGTGGCACCGGCTGTTGCGATCCAGTGGGCGGCGCAGGAGAGAGGCATATAGCCACCGCAGGCCGGGCGCATCGGAAGGGGTAGCGCCGAGCCCGTGGGAGCCAACGGCGGCCAAATGGCGCGAATGTCCGCCGTTCGCATCGTCACGTCTTCGTACCACGGTTGCAGGTTCGAGCCCCGCCGCTCGCAGCGGGCAATGTCGCGATCGTCGTGCTTGACGAATTCCAAATCCTGCCACTGCTCGGTGGGAATGTTCGTTCGCGACCGCGACTGCCTCGTTCGGCCGGTTGCCTTCAAGGCGCCCTGCCGCAACGCGTCCAAGAGCGACGAAACGGCTGACGCTACTGACGGCACCTCCGCATTATCGTCGTGACAGGAACGTTGGTAGGCCTCCAACATGCCGAGCCGGGACAGGTTCGCCTGAGACAGCGGCTCCAGAACGTGACCCTCGTAGACCTCACCGTCAGGACCCACACGCCACCGACGGAAACCCCAGCGGCAACGCTTAGCGCGGTAGACGTCCCAAGCGTCCCGGACCTGATCAGGCGTCCGCCAAGCGATCCAAGCGACCGCCATCGCGACGGTCCAATGCGCCTCGCGAAGCGGATCGAAACCAGCCGGGTCCGGTTGGCGAACGAGCGGACCGACCCCCAGACGCTGAGCCTCGGCCTCGGCTTCGTCAGGAGAGAGCCGCCCGTAACGGACGTCATCAAAGAGAGTGTCGCGCCTTCTGTCGCGCACCATCTACAATCACCCTGCTTCCACAAGCCTTATTTCGTCAGGAGACAACCCATAGATCTCATAAATACTTGTGTTCATCTCAAACTCTGTAGCTCTGATTGCACCCTCTACCTCTGAAAGCTCGCGTTGCCGCTCGACGATTTGCTCACGCAATGCATTTGGCGCGGTCAGCGCTACCTTTCGCAGAGCATCTGCCAACTTCTTACCCGTCGTCCCCTCTACAATCGAAAAGCTTGACGCGATAAGCTTCCACTGAGCTAGGACAAACTCTCCCTCCTGCTGCTGCAAAAACATCCGATCGATCACGGACACGCCATCGACAAGGAACCGGAGTTCTCCATCTTCGAAAGTCGCATCCAGAAATACGTCCGGTCGGAGCGCCTGACCAAGCGCTTCAAGTCGACTGTTCAGCTCCTCATCGCGTCGATGCTTTGCCCAAGCGCGGCGATCGACGCGCTCAAGGTGCTGCGGGGCGACTTCGTCAAGCTCCGCCATCGCGGGAAGGTCAGGAAAGAGCCACGCATCGGGTTGCATACGAACTGGAACGACTGTCATGCGACGTCCAATTTCCGCCAGGAGGTCCCTATGCTGGGTGTAGAGGTCTTGAAGTCGCTCGGCCCGTGCGGCAACCTCGGCGCGGTCAGGCTCTGACGCATCCGGGATTGGCAGCGGCGCGATGAACTGCTTGTTCGCCTCAAAATAGCCGCCGCTCTTTGGCGCAGCTATTCTGCGAAAGACAAAATCCGCGACAGGCGCATTCAAGATCGCTAATAGATACCAGTGGCCTGCCCCCCTTGAAGTGGTCCTCCCTGAGGTATGGGTTTTGAGCCCTATTGGAGGACGGACAGATGGCGAGGAAGCGGCATAGGCCCGAGGAGATAGTCACGAAGCTTCGGCAGGTTGAGGTCCTGACGGCGCAGGGCAA
>CAMDHY010000193.1 GCA_945898215.1 Pseudoxanthobacter soli DSM 19599
TTGAGGATGTGGGTGTTGTGCGCGAGGACGCCGAAGCGCGGCGGCCGGCCGGTGCCGACCGCCTTTGCCGCCCGCGACAGGCCGGCGCGGCCCCCCGCGTCGGCCGGCGGCGGCTCGCGCGAAGCGGCGCGCGCGTCGGTCATGGCGCCCGGACCCGGCCGGCCCGTCGTCTCAGGTCGCCGTGATGCCGGCGACGGCGACGGCGAGACCGAGAGTGGCGGCGGCGAGTGCGCGCAGGATCGTCATCGTCGTGGTTCCCCTTCCCTCATCGCCGGGGCGCCATTCGGCGTCCTCCGGCGTCCCGGTCGTGCGAAAGCGGCCTGCGAGCCGCCGCTACTTCGGCAGCGGCTTGTAGGCGATGGCGTCGATCTCGATCTTGGTGCTGATGACGGCGCGCGCCTCAACCGTCGTGCGGGCGAGCACGGCGTTCTTGAAGTGCTCGGCGAACACCTTGTTGTAGCGCCCGAAGTCGCGGGTGTCCTGGAGGTAGGTGCAGGCACGGACGACGTCGTCGAGGGTGGCGCCTTCTTCCGCGAGGATGCGCTCGATGGCGAGGATGGTCGCCCGCGTCTCCTCCTCGATGGTGCCGTCGATCATGTTGCCGTCGGCGTCCTTCGCCACCTGGCCGGAGACGAAGATGAAGTCGCCGGCGCGCACCGCCGGGTGGAACGGCAGGTTCGGGTTCTTCTTGCCGATGGCGTAGTGATCTTTCTTGTCGGACACGGGATGCGGCTCCATCGCTCGGCTGCGGGCAAAGGCCCGGGTCAGAACAGGTTGGTCTCGATGATGTCGACGCCGTTGATGCGGTCGACGAGGTAGATCAGGCCGCGGTCGTCGATGGTGACGTCGTTCGACGACGGCCGGTCGGCGCCGACGGGCGTGTCGGGAATGAAGTGCCCGACCTCCTGCGGCGCGAACGGGTCGGCGATGTCGAACAGCCTGAGGCCGTTGGCGAACCAGGCGAACGGGATGATCGTGCCGCGGAAGCGCTCGGACGGCTGGTGGCAGCCGGTCATCGGCGGCTGCGGCGAGCCGTCGAGGTCGATGCCCGGCACCCGGATCGTCGAGATCGGGATCGGCAGCCGCTCCTCGGTGATGTCGTAGACCCACGCGAAGGACGGCGCCGCCGGCCAGAGCTTCGCCACGTCCTCGTCGGCCACCACCATGACGTTGCGGCCCATCAGCGGCTGCGGGATCGGCAGGCAGGTGTGGGTCGGGTGCGGGAAGGCGGGGCTGGTGTTGAGGCTCGAGACGAGCTTCGGCCGCGCCATGTCCTCGATGTCGAGGATGAAGAAGCCGTGGTGCCAGTAGCTGACATAGAGCCGGTTGCCCATCCGCATCGGATGGTGGCAGCGCGGCGTCACCCAGTCGTCCCACGGATAGGGCTCGCCGCCGGCCTTCCACTGGCCGGGGATCCACCAGCGGCCGACCTCCTCCGGTTTCGCGGGGTCGGCGAGGTCGAGGATCATCGCGATGTTGCCGACATAGCCCTCGGCCGTCGGCGAGATGTAGGCGTAGCGGCCGTCGAAGTCGTAGCGGTGGACGCCGCGCCCGGCCGTCACCCACTTCGAGATCAGCTTCGGGGTCGCGGGCTTTGTGACGTCATAGATCGCGAGACCGCCGCCGAAGGCCGGGTCGCCGCTCTGGCCGAGCTTCTCGTGGTTGACGACCATGATGCCGTCCTTCACCCGCACCTTGTGCGAGTGCCAGCCCGGCGGGAGCTCGACGGTGGTGAGCTTGCGCGGATTGCGCGGGTCGGACACGTCGACGATCGTCGTGCCGCTCGGCGAGCTCATGTGGCCGATGTAGAGGGTCGTGCCGTCGACCCACACCTGGCCGCCGCCGGGGCAGTCGATGTGCGAGACGAACTGCGTGTTTTTGCACTTCTGCACGGACGGCACCCGGATACGCGTGGAAAGACGGAGGCGAGGCCGCCGCGGCCGGCGCGGATCCGGTCGCGGGGCGGACAGGGCGGACGGGCCGCCCTGTCGAAGCGTCGAGCGCAGCGGAACTGAAGAGCGGACGACGCCGCCCCCGTGGCTCCCGCTCAGAGGATGCGGACGACGTCGCCCTGGGCGTCGCGGCCCCACTTCTTGTAGAGCGAGAACGCCTTCTGGGCCGGCTCGTCGCTGGCGACGAACAGGATCGCCGGCTCGGTGGCCGAGCCGTTGACGTGCTCGCACCAGCTCTGCCCGGGCACCGCCAGGGTGTCGAACTGCTTCCAGTCGTAGCGCTTGCCGTCGACGATCGAGTAGCCGCTGCCCTCGAAGGGGGCGACGAGCAGGCTCGCCGTCTGGCGCAGCGGCATCGTCTTCTCGCCGGGGCGCAGCATCTGGGCGAAGAAGGTGATCGTCTTGAACACCGGGCCGCCCGTCGTCGGGTCGGTGTACTCGACCATCAGCGCCTCGTACGGGTCGCCGTCCCAGTCCTTGTGGCGCTCGAGCACGTCACGCATCGCATCCCAGCGATAGACGTACATCGGCGAGGACAGGCCGGAGCCGCGCTTGTGGTCGACGAAGCGGGGCGTCATGCCGCCGTGGCCGTAGACGCGCGCCGAATAGTCGGCCGGATAGCGCGCCGTCTGCACCTTCTTCGCCACCACTTCACCGTCGACCAGCTCTGTGTAGTGGTGGTCGAAGTGGATGGCGTTCAGCGTCTCGATCAGCGGCAGGTCGAGGACGGAGAGGTTGACCGCCTCCTCGTCGCCGACGCTGCCGTGGTTGTGCCAGGTGTCGTTCGGCGTCAGCACCATGTCGCCGGGGCCGAAGACGATGTCCTCGCCCTGCACGCCGGTGAAGTTGCCCTTGCCGGTCAGGCCGAAGCGGATGGCGCTCGGCGAGTGCTTGTGCGGCGGCATGATCTCGTTCGGATCATTCAGCCGGTAGGCGGTGTACATCGTCGAGACGGAGGCGCGCTTCGGCGCCAGGCCCGGATTGATGCAGATCACCGAGCGGCGCTCGCTGTCGTCCATCTTGATGAGGTCGGCGGCGCGGCGCAGCACCGGCTCGACGTCCTTGGCGTATTCCCAGACGAAGGGAACGGCCTTCTGGGTCGCCATGAGCTGGCGGACCTCGTCGTTCTCGACGTCGCTCGCCGTCGCCCAGAACGGAAACAGGCTCTTGGCGGCGAGATCGTCATAGAGCGACTTCAGAGCAGCCTCGCGGTTGCTGCGGTCGCGGAGCGGCTGGACCACGGACATGAGGGACCTCCCGGCTGGGGGCTTCGACGAAGCCCTGACCATAGCGCCGACCTTAAGCTGGCTGGTTTCGACCATCAACCCAAAAAATGGCCGGAGCGGTCGGTCCGCGGGCGGCCTCGGCGGCGTGTTTGCGGCGCACTGGCGAAACGGCTTGAAACCCCGCACAGCTCCAGCAAATACGGGCGTTTCGGCCGCGCCCGCAGAGCCGTCGCGGCGCCTGCCGCACCGCCACCACGGCGCGCCCGACCGCGGCTGACCAAACTCTCGACCAATTCCAGCCAGCAAGCAGCCGAAGGACCCTTCGGCGGCTCAGGCGGCGGCCCGGTCCGCCGTCGCGGGCGCGACCGGCGGCAGCGTCTTGCGGCCCCGGATGAGGTCGGCGGCGCGCTCGGCGATCATCACCACCGGCGCGTTGATGTTGCCGGTGACGAGGTCCGGCATCACCGAGGCGTCGACGACGCGCAGGCCACGGACGCCACGCACGCGCAGTTCCTGGTCAACCACCGCGGCCGGATCGTCGTCGGTGCCCATCCGGCAGGTGCCGAGCGGATGGTGGACGGTGATCGAGGTCTTGCGGATGTGGGCGTCGATATCGGCATCGCTGGTCTTGGCCGATCCCGGCGCGAACTCGGCGGCGACGAACGGCTGCAAGGCCGCGTGGGCGGCGATGTCGCGGGCGATCTTGATGCCGGTGCGCAGCGCCGTCCAGTCGGCGGTGGCGGCGAGGAAGTTCTGGTGGATGCGCGGCGCCGCCGTCGGATCGGCGGAAGCGAGGCGCACGGCGCCGCGGCTCTCCGGATGCAGCAGTACGAGGCGCGTCGCGAAGCCGTCCGGGAATGGCTGCTTGAACGGCTTCATGTAGGGCCACGCCCCGAGGGGAGCGGCCGTGAACAGATACTGCAGGTCCGGCAGCGGTTTGTCGGGGGCGCTCTTGATGAAGGCGGTGATGCCGCCCGGCACATCCGATGCGAAGCCCTTGCCGAACAGATAGGCGTTCGCCAGCGCCGGCACGATGCGGTCGAAGCGCATCGCCTTGTGGAACGGCCCCGGCTCCTTGCGCCGGTACATCAGGATCACCGAGACGTGGTCCTGCAGGTTCTTGCCGACCCCCGGCAGCGCCACGCGCGCCTCGATGCCGTGGGCATTGAGTTCGGCCGGATCGCCGATGCCGGACAGCATCAGGAGCTGCGGCGAGTTGATGACGCCGCCGGCGAGGATGACCTCGCGGTTCGCCCGGACCCGGTGCGTCACGCCGGCCCGCACATAGTCGAGCCCGACGCAGCGGTCGCCCTCGAAGACGAGGCCGGTGACCATCGCCTCCACGGTGACGGAAAGGTTCGCCCGCTTCAGCGCCGGCCGGAGGTAGGCGGTGGCGGTGCTCGACCGGCGGCCGTCGCGGATCGACATCTGCAGCCGGCCGAAGCCCTCCTGGTGGGCGCCGTTGTAGTCGTCGGTCCAGCCGAAGCCGAGGCCGCGGCCGGCGGTGGCGAAGGCGTCGACCAGCGGGTCGGCGTACTTGCAGGTCTGCACGCCGATCGGCCCGTCGCCGCCGCGATAGGCGTTCACCCCGCCCTCCCAGCTCTCCTGCTTGCGGAAATAGGGCAGTGCGCTCTCGTAGCCCCAGTCCGCCAAGCCGTAGTCGGTCTCCCAGCGGGCGTAGTCGCCACGGTTGCCGCGCACCCAGGCCATGGCGTTGGTGGACGACGAGCCGCCGATCACCTTGCCGCGGGCGCACTCGACGGCGCGGCCGTCGACGTTCGCCTCCGGCTCGCAGAAATAGTTCCAGTCGTGCAGGCGGTGCTGCAGGATGCGGCCCCAGCCGAGCGGGATGTGGATCCACGGGTCGCGGTCCCAGCCGCCGGCCTC
>CAMDHY010000194.1 GCA_945898215.1 Pseudoxanthobacter soli DSM 19599
ATCTTCTACAGCCTGGACGAAGCGCGGGTGATCATCGACGGCTGGCGGCGGCACTACAACGCCGTTCGCCCGCACTCATCGCTCGGGTACCGGCCCCCAGCGCCCGAGGCCGTCGTGCCGAGCGCGCGCCCGCCTGCGCAACCCCGGCCCGCTCCAGCGGGCGCGCTCACCATGGAAACCCGGCCGCCCATGAACTAACAATCAAACCGGACCACCGACGTGGGGCAGGTCAGAAGGACAGCCCGAGCAGGCCGAGCCGGCGGGCGCCGGTGCTGGCGACCATGTGAAAGGCGCGGTCGAGCTGGATCTCGTTGGCCGTCATCGCCGCGTCCAGCACCGGGGTGGCGACATCGATGGTGCGCGCCTTGTAGCGCAGCGCCCTCAGGTCCTTCGGCAGGCACGAGCCGCCGAAGGCGAAGCCCGGCATAAGATAGGCCGGCGAGATGTTGAGGCGCTTGTCGCTGCACAGGATGCGCATCACCTCATGGCCGTCGATGCGCGACCCCTTGCAGACGTTGCCGATCTCGTTGGCGAAGCTGACCTTCAGGGCGTGCCAAGCGTTGTTGGTGTACTTCACTGCCTCCGCCGTCGTCATGTCGACGACGATCGGCTCGACGCCGATGCGGGCGACGAGCGACCGCAGCTTGGTGATGGTGTCCTCGTCGAGCTTGCCGAAGACGATGGTGCCGGGATCGTAGTAGTCCGCGATCGACGTGCTCTCGCGCAGGAACTCGGGATAGTAGGCGACGCCGAAGTCGCGCCCGGCGACGCCGCCGGCGGCGCACTCCAGCGCCGGGATGACGGATTCGACCATCGTTCCGGGCAGGATCGTCGAGCGCATCACCACATGGTGGCGCTCCGTCTTGGCGGCGATGGCGGTGCCGATCTCCTCGGCGACCTTGAGGACGTAGCGGGTGTCGAGGGAGCCGTTGAGACGGCTCGGCGTGCCGACGCAGATGATCGAGAGCTCGGTGGTGTGGACGGCTTCTTCCGAGCGGTCGGTGGCGCGCAGCTGGCCGCTGGCGACCGCCTCGGCGATCAGCGGCGCGAGGCCCGGCTCGGCGATCGGCGCGAGGCCGTCGTTGATCTCGTTGACCTTGACGTCGTTCACGTCCACGGCGACGACGTGGTGCCCGTCCTTGCACAGACACGCGGCCGTGACGGCGCCCACGTAGCCGATGCCGAAGACGCTGATACGCATACATGACCCCCAGCTCGGGCAACGGGTTGTTCTGTCCCCGTGTCCAGCTCCCCGCGAAGCGCCGAACTCTCCTCTCCAGCGCCGTAGCGACTGCCCCGCCGCCGACCGCGATACGATCGACGATCGGGGCGAACCGACCATCGGCCTCCCCCGGCGCTACTCTTTAGACCGTGCTGGGACGCGCGCAAGCCGTGGCTGGAAAGAAGATTACCGTCGTATCAATCGCGGCTTCACTGCGTCGCGGGCGGAGGCGAAGCGGGCGACGGCGCGGACGACCCGCCCTCTGCGGCCGGATCGAGCTGATGCAGCGTCGTCTTCGCCACCGGATGGCCCGACGCTGCCGCCTTCTGCAGCCACGCGCGGGCGGCGGCCGGGTCGGGCGCGACGCCGACGCCGCCCGAATAGGCCATGCCGGTGCGGAATTGCGCGTCGGCGTTGCCGGCCTCGGCGGCGCGGCGATACCAGTCGGTCGAGGTCGCGAGGTCGGCATCCACCGGTCCGCCCGACGAATAGAGCCGCCCGAGGGCCGCCATCGCATCGGGGCTGCCCTTGTCGGCCGCGGTCTTCAGCGTCGTCACCGCAGCCGCCGCGGCGGGGTCGGTCGGCGCGACCGTGCCAACGGCCCGCACCAGCCCGTCGCTGACCTCGGGGCGTCCGCCGCCGACGGCGGTGACGCGGAGCGTGACGACCTCGGCCGGCGAGCCCGGCGCGAGGCCCGCCTCGATGGCGTCGGCGAGCCGGGCGGATGCCGCCGCGTCGCCGCCGGCGGCGGCCTTCTGCAGCCGCGCGAGCTCGGCCGGGCTGCGGGCGAGGTCGTCGAGCCCCGGCAGACCGCCGCGGGCTGCCGTCTGTGAGCGCTTGCCGGTGCCGGTGCCACGCGCCTTGCTGCTCGCGCCGCCTCTCTCCGTGCGCGCCGTTCGCACGACGCCGCCGCGAGCGGCCCACTGGGCCGCGGCCCGGGCGTTGCGGGGCACGCCGGCGCCGGTGGAGAGTGCGGTAGCGATCTCGCGATAGGCTGCGGCGCGATCACCGGCGGGCAGACTGGCGACGGTGGCGAGCGCCGCCGCCTCGTCGCCGCGCGCGGCCTGCATCACCGCTAGCCGCTTCGTACCGGTGATGCTGTCGCCGGCGGCGGCCTTGGCATACCAGCGCTCGGCGGCGGCGGGATCCGGCCGGCCGAGGGCGCCGGAGCGCTGCAGATCGCCGAGCAGCACCGCGATCGAGCTCGAGCCGCCGTTGGCGGCGATCTCGTAGGCCTTGATGAGACGAGGAAGATCCCGCGGCCGGTAGCGGCCGTCCTGCTGGGCGGCCGCGAGGTCGCGGATGGCCGGGCGCCAGCCGGCGTAGGCCGCCTGCTCGAGGTTCGCCCACCCCTCCGCGGCGCCGCCCGGAAAGCGCCCGGAGAGTTCGCCCACCGCGAGCGCGTAGAGCGCCTCGCCCTTGTCGCGGCGGTCGCCGGCGTTGCGGGCGGCCGCCTGCAGGGCCGCATAGGCGCCGGCGGTGTCGCCGCGCTGCTGCAGCACGTAGGCGCGCACGATGTAGTCGCGGGCCGAGAGGCCCTGCGGCTCGGCGGCCAGCGCCGCGAGCGGCAGCAGCGCCGCGATGAGGGCGGCCGCGGCGATCCGGCGGCCCGCGTAGGCCCGCCCTGTCGTCACGCTCATGGTTCGTACCCCGCGCGCTGGGCCGCCTCGAGCAGTTGCTCCGCCCGCTGTGGATCGGTGCGGCCGCCGAAACCGGTCTGGTAGACGAGGGCGAGCTCGTACATGGCGCGCGCCTCGCCGCGCGCCGCCGCCTTCTCCAGCCACATGACGCTGTCGGCGGGCGAGAGCGGCACGCCGAAGCCGGCGGCGTAGGAGCGGGAGATCTCCCGCATCGCCTGGCTGTCGCCGGCTTCCGCGGCCTTCTTCAGCCACGCCGCGCCGGCGACCGGGTCGGCGGGCACGGCGGAGCCGAGCTGCAGGCGCACGCCGGCCTCGCGCATCGCCTCGGGCGCACCGGCCTCCGCCGCCTTCAGGAGCCGCGCCCAGGCGCGGGCACGGTCGTCGTCGGTGGCGGTCTGGTCGATGACGACGAGGCGGAAGAGGTCGGCGGCGGCACCGCCGTCGCCGGCGTCGGCGGCCTTCTCGTACCAGCCGATCGCCGCGCGGGTGTCGGCGGGGACGCCGTCGCCGGCCACCAGCACCTCGGCCAACGACTTCATGGCGGGAATGTAGCCCGCCTCGGCGGCGATGCGCAGCAGCGTCGCCGCCTGGTCGGGCCGCTCCGCCGGCAGGATGCCCTCGCGGATCGCCTCGGCGGCCTTGAAGACCACTTCCGGCTCGTCCGGCGCCGCCAGCAGCGCGCGCGCATAGAGCACGGATGCCTTTTCCCGGGCGACGGGCACGAGGTCGACGAGCTTCGCATAGGCATCGGCGACGGCGGCGAGGGCCTCGCCGTCGCAGCCGGCCTTGATCTCGCGGCGGGCGAGGTCGGCGAGGATCTCCGCCTCGCTGCGCTGCTGCTCCGAGCCGGTGACGACCTCCACCGCGGTGCTCTTCTGCATCGCCTCGGCGATCAGTTCCGCCGCCGTGAGGTCGCCACCCGAGACCCCGGCGTCGAGGAGGTCGCGCAGGCTTTCGGCGGCCCCGGGCAGGCCGGCGCCGGCGGCGTCGCGGATCAGGCGGACACCGCGGGCCGGATCGCGGGGCGGGCCGAACTCGTCCGAGAGCAGGAACTCGCCGAGCTCGAGCAGCGCGACGGGATCGCCGCCGGCCGCACCCTGTTCAAGCAGCGCCTGCGCCTTGTCCGGATCGCGCTGGCCGCCGAGGCCCTCGAGCCAGGCGCGGGCGAGCGCCACATAGCCCTTGCCGGCGTCCTCGCCGGGCTCGATGGCGCGGTCGAGCCAGAGCCGCCCGCGCTCCGGATCGCGCTCGGTGCCGCGGCCCTGGTCGTAGGCGAAGCCGAGCAGCACCATCGCCCGTCGGCTGCCGGCCGCGGCGGCCCGCTTCAGGTAGCGGAAGCGCACCTCGTCGCCTTCGGCGGAGGCCTCCATCGCCGCGCGGTCGGCGAACTCCATCAGGAAGCGCTCGCTGCCACCGACGGCGGCGCGCTCGCGCCAGAGATCGGCGACGCGGGCGTCGGGAACGACGCCGAGACCGCAGCGGAAGATGTCGGCGAGGCGCTCGCGCGCCTCCTCCGGCCCCGCATAGGCCGCCTGGCGCAGCAGGCGGACGGCGAGGCGGGGGTCTGCCGGCACGCCGTCGCCGGCGATGTAGGCGTCCGCCAGCGTCAGCATCGCGAGGCCGTCGCCGAGGTCGACCGCGCGCGCCAGCAGGCCGGCGGCGCGGCTCGGGTCCGCGGCGACGCCGAGGCCGTCGGAGTACATGCGGGCGAGCTCGATGTAGGCCTCCGGCAGCGGCCGCGGCAGTTCGGTCGCGGCCGTGAACAGCGCCAGCGCCGCGCCGTAGTCCGGTGTGCCGCCGAAGTCGCCGCGGGCGATGCGCCCGCGCTGCAGCATCGAGAAGCCGTCGAGGATCTTGATGCCGCGCTCATAGACCGTCGCCGCCATGGCGAGGTCGGGCGGAACGCGCTCGCCGGCGATGTAGACCTCGCCGAGTTCGTGCGTCGCCTGCAGGTTGCCGCGCCGCGAGGCGAAGTCGAGGAGGGCGAGGCCGCGCGCCATGTCGAGCGCCACCTCGTCCCCGGTGGTGAGCCGTCGGGCCATCTGCGAGGCGGAGACCATCGCCTGATAGACGCGGGAATCGACGCTCTTCTGCTGCCACGCCATGCCGAGATCGACGTCGCGGAACACCGCGAAGTCGTCGATATAGGCCGCGCCG
>CAMDHY010000195.1 GCA_945898215.1 Pseudoxanthobacter soli DSM 19599
GGCCCGGGGGTCAGGAATGTCGTCGAAGATCGAGATCGAGGAAGCCATCGGCGGCGCCTCCCGAACGCCGCCGAACAATCGAATCCCAATGCGCTGAATCGACAACCCTCAAATGCGATTCCCCTGCCTGCCAGGGGGAGGGACAGGCGACCGCAGGTCGCCAGGGTGGGGCCTGTCAATCCGAAGTGTGACGCCGGCGAGTTCGCGCCTGTGATTTCACGGGCCCCACCCTGACCGCTTCGCGGTCTGTCCCTCCCCCTGGCAGGGGAGGGACGCGTCGTGCCGCGGGTGAGCTCGCCAATCCTACCCTCACCGCTCCCACCGACCGTCCCGATCTCTCCCGTCCCGGCCGTCGGCTAGGCCGAGGTCGCGCTTCAGGTGGGGGGACAGCCGGTCCGGGTCGAGGCGGGCCGGGCGCGCGTCGGGGCCGGGGGCGGACCGGTGCGGGGCGATCAGGGCGAGCACGGCGGCGAGGATCGGGGACATCGGCTTGCCTCAGCGCTATCAATGTCTAGGCTGCCAAAATGCCGGCGCGCACTCCGGAGAACCAACGAAAGCTCGATTGGGGCATACAAGGTCAGCTTATGGCGAAAGCCCCTCTGCCCGCACCCCTGCCGCCGCTCGCCGCCGTGCGCTGCTTCGAGGCGGCGGCGCGGCACCTGTCGTTCACGCGGGCGGCCGAGGAACTCGCGATGACGCAGGCGGCGGTGAGCTACCAGATCAAGGGGCTGGAGGAGCGGCTCGGCGTGCCGCTGTTCCTGCGGGGGCCACGCGGAGTGACGCTGTCGGAGGCGGGGCGGCAGCTCGAGCCGGCGGTGACGAGCGCCTTCGCCGACCTGCGCGAGGCGTTCGCGGCGATCGGCGGCGAGCGTGGTGGAACCTTGACGCTCTCCGTCGTCAACAGCTTCGCCGCGCACTGGCTGCTGCCGCGGCTCGGTGGGTTCGGCCGCGCCCACCCGGAGGTGGCGGTACGGCTCGAGGTGTCGCCGGAGGTCGTCGACTTCGCCCGGCGCGACGTCGACGCGGCGATCCGCATTGGACGGGGCGACTGGCCCGGGCTCGCGCGCCACCGCATCATGGACGTCGCCTTTACGCCGATCCTGTCGGCCGGGCTTCTGGCGGCGAGCCCGCCGCTCCGCACGCCGGCGGACCTCCTCGACCTGCCGCTGATCGACCCCGTCGACCCGTGGTGGGGGCAGTGGTTCGCGGCGGCGGGGGTCGATGCCCCGGCGCTCGCCGAGCGGCGGGGACTGTGGGTCGAATCGCAGACGCTCGCCGCCCGGGCGGCGCTGTCGGGGCAGGGCGTCGCGATCCTGTCGCCGGAATTCTTCGCCGACGAACTCGCGCGCGGGACGCTGGTGCAGCCGTTCCCGCTCCTGCACGCGCCGGGCAGCGCCTATTTCCTCGTCTACCCGACCGCCCGCCGGCGGGCGCCGCGGGTGGCGGCGTTCCGCGAGTGGGTGCTGCGCGAGGCCGGCGCCGCGACGGCGCCGCCGGCTCAGGCCGCGTCGCCGGCGGCGGGGCTATCCGTGGTGGCGCCCATCGCGGACCCGCCCTCCTCCGCATCGTCGCCCGCAAGACCGCCCGCCGCGAAGCCGCCGGTCTGACGCAGCGCCTCGGCGACGGCGATGCCGCAGGCGACCGCGAGGTTGAGCGAGCGGCGGCCGGGGAGAAGCGGAATGCGCACCCGCGCGTCCGCTGCTGCGTGCACGGCCGGCGGCGCGCCCGCCGATTCGCGGCCGAACAGGAGCACGTCGTCGGGGGCGAAGGCGAAGTCGCAGTGGCGCGTCTCGGCCGCCGTGGTGAAGAGCACGAGGCGGCCGCCGGCGCCCGTCCCGCTGCGGCCGGCGAGGAAGGCCCCCCACGAGACGTGGCGGGCGAGGGCGGCATGCTCGGCATAGTCGAGGCCGGCGCGCCGGAGCGCCCGGTCGGAGAGGTCGAAGCCGGTCGGCCCGATGACGTCGACGGCGACGCCGAAGCATGCGGCGAGCCGCAGGATCGTGCCGGTGTTCTGCGGGATGTCCGGCTGATAGAGGGCGATCCGCACGCACGTCTCCGATACCGGCGGAATGCCGTCTTCCGAGGCTTGCGCCAGCGACCGCAAAGCCTTGCGACATTCGGTCCGCCGCGCGGCCGCGAGGCTGGACAAGTTCCAGCGGCGATGCAAGTAAACGCGCGACGAGGGAAGCCGTGCCGAGCCGGCGACCGCCGGTGTTTTTTGCGTGGCCGCGAATGCCGCGCGACACCGCCGGACCAGCCGATCAGGGCATCGCCCGGCGCTCAGGCACAGTCCGCTTTCGCGGCATCGACAGGAGCCGGCTTTGGCGACCATGGAACACTCCGAACCGACGCGGCGGGACTTTCTCTACATCGCGACCGCGGCGCTCGCAGCCGTCGGCGCGGGCTCGGTGATCTGGCCGTTCATCGATCAGATGAACCCCGACGCCACGGCGCTCGCGCTTGCCTCCACCGAGGTCGACGTCTCGGCGGTCGAGGAAGGCCAGTCGATCACGATCAAGTGGCGCGGCAAGCCGGTGTTCGTGCGCCACCGCACCGCCGAGGAGATCGCCCAGGCCGAGGCCGTGACGATGGGTGAACTGCCCGATCCGCTCGCCCGCAACGCCAACCTCGAGACCGAGGCGCCGGCGACCGACCCGAACCGCGCGGCCGAGGGCAAGGAGCCCTGGCTGGTGATGATCGGCGTCTGCACCCACCTCGGCTGCGTGCCACTCGGCCAGTCGGGAGACTTCGGCGGCTGGTTCTGCCCGTGCCACGGCTCGCACTACGATACGGCGGGACGCATCCGCAAAGGCCCGGCGCCGGAGAACCTGCACATTCCGCCGTACGCGTTCACCTCCGACACCGTCATCCGGGTCGGCTGAGAAGACAGTTCAGGGAAGCGCACACATGTCCGGTCCTTCGAGCTACCAGCCGAATTCCCGCTTCGAGAAGTGGCTCGAGGCGCGTCTGCCCATCATCAGCATGGTGCACGCCCAGGCGGTGGACTTCCCCTCGCCGAAGAACCTCAACTACTTCTGGACGTTCGGCGGTATCCTCACCGTCATGCTGGTCGTGCAGATCATCACCGGCGTCGTGCTGGTGATGCACTACACCCCCAATGCCGCGATGGCCTTCGATTCCGTCGAGCACATCATGCGCGACGTCAACTACGGTTGGCTGCTGCGGTACATGCACGCGAACGGCGCGTCGATGTTCTTCATCGCCGTGTACATCCACATCTTCCGCGGTATGTATTACGGCTCCTACAAGGAGCCGCGCGAGGTGCTGTGGATCCTCGGCGTCATCATCTTCCTGTTGATGATGGCCACCGCCTTCATGGGCTACGTGCTGCCATGGGGCCAGATGTCGTTCTGGGGCGCCACCGTCATCACCAACCTGTTCTCGGCGTTCCCGGTGGTGGGCGAGGCGATCGTCACCTGGCTGTGGGGCGGCTTCTCCGTCGACAATCCGACGCTGAACCGCTTCTTCGCCCTGCACTACCTCCTGCCCTTCATGATCGCCGGCGTCGTCTTCCTGCACATCTGGGCACTGCACGTCGCCGGCAATAACAACCCGACCGGCATCTCGGTCAAGTCGAAGCAGGACACGGTTTCCTTCCATCCGTACTACACGATGAAGGACGCCTTCGCGCTGGTCTGCTTCTTCATCTTCTTCGGATGGTTCCTGTTCTGGGCGCCGAACTACCTCGGTCACCCGGACAACTACACGCCCGCCAATCCGATGGTGACGCCGACGCACATCGTGCCCGAGTGGTACTTCCTGCCCTTCTACGCCATCCTGCGCGCCATCCCGTCCAAGCTCGGCGGCGTGCTGGCGATGTTCGGCGCCATCGCAGTGCTCTTCCTCCTGCCCTGGCTCGACACCTCGAAGGTCCGCTCGGCCAACTTCCGGCCGCTCTACAAGCAGTTTTTCTGGGTGTTCGGCTTCGTCTGCGTGATACTCGGGTGGCTTGGGGCGATGCCGGCCGAGGGCATCTACGTCATCCTGTCGCGCATCTTCACCGCCTACTACTTCCTGCACTTCCTGGTGATCCTGCCGGTGCTTGGCATGATCGAGACGCCGAAGCCGCTACCGGCGTCGATCTCCGAGGCGGTGCTGAAGAAGGGCGGGGGAGCCGGCCGTCCGGCGGCTGCGGCCGCAGCGCCCGAGCACAGGGGGTGAGGCCGTGGTCGAGAAGTTCGCGCAAGGACGAGACGTCATGACGAAGCGCACCATCGTCGCCCGCCTGCGCACGGCGATCGCCGCCGTGGTGATGCTGGCGACCGGCACCGGCGCGGCCCTGGCGGCCGGCGAGGCGCCGCACATCGCCGAGCAGGAGTGGAGCTTCGCCGGGCCGTTCGGCAGCTATGACCCGGCGCAGCTGCAGCGCGGCTTCAAGGTCTACCGGGAGGTCTGCTCGGCCTGCCACGGCATCAAGCGCGTCGCCTTCCGCAACCTCGAAGAGCCGGGCGGCCCGCTGTTTTCTGAAGCGGCGGCACGGCAGATTGCTACCGAGTACACGGTGATCGACGGCCCGAATGCCGACGGCGAGATGTTCGAGCGGCCGGCCCGGCTGTCCGATCGCTTCCCGCCGCCCTATCCGAACGAGGAGGCGGCGCGTGCCGCCCAGGGCGGTGCCTATCCGCCCGACCTGTCGCTGATGGCGAAGGCGCGTGCGGCGCATCGCGGCTTCCCCTGGTTCGTGCTCGACATCTTCACGCAGTACCAGGAAGGCGGGCCGGACTACATCTACGCGCTGCTCACCGGCTACGAGGAGCCGCCGGAGGGTGTCGAGGTGCCGCCCGGCATGTACTACAACAACCACTTCCTCGCCGGGAAGATGCTGGCGATGCCCAACCCGCTTTCGGACGACCAGGTCGAGTACACCGACGGTGCGCCGCAGACGGTCGACCAGTACTCGCGCGACGTCGCCGCCTTCCTGATGTGGACGGCCGAGCCGAAGCTCGACGA
>CAMDHY010000196.1 GCA_945898215.1 Pseudoxanthobacter soli DSM 19599
TCGGCCGCGGTGGCGTCGGCCGCGGTGGCTCCGGCCGATACGCCGTCGGCACCGCCGACCGTCGTCGCTCCGATCGCTACCCCCTCTGCCATCCCTGCCGCTCCGGTCGAGGCCGTTCCGGCGGGTCCGGCGATGGCGACCACCGAGCCCGAGGCCCCCAAGCCCGTTTCTGGCGGAGGAGCCGCATGAAGACCCCCGAGGACGAGGACGAGATCGAGGCCTCGCGCGCTCCGCTCATCGAGCATCTGATCGAGCTGCGCGGGCGCCTCATCAAGACGGTGCTGGCGATCGTCGTCGCCTTCATCGTCTGCTTCTATTTCGCCACCGACGTTTTCAACATCCTGATCATCCCCTACGAGCAGGCCGTCGGCGACACCAAGCCGATCGAGATGATCTACACGGCGCCGCAGGAATATTTCTTCACGCAGCTGAAGCTGGCGCTGTTTGGAGCGCTGTTCATCGCGTTTCCGGTGATCGCCAGCCAGATCTACATGTTCGTGGCGCCGGGGCTCTACCGCAACGAGCGCAGCGCGTTCCTGCCGTTCCTGGTGGCGACGCCGGTGCTGTTCCTGATCGGCGCGTCGCTGGTGTTCTTCTTCGTGATGCCGGTGGCGCTCGCCTTCTTCCTGTCGATGGAGCAGCACGGCGGCGCCGGCGAGGCCTCGATCATCCTGCTGCCGCGGGTGAGTGAATATCTCGGCCTGATCATGGTGCTGATCTTCGCCTTCGGCATGGTGTTCCAGCTGCCGGTGATCCTGACCCTGCTCGGCCGGGCGGGCATGGTGACGGCGGCGGGCCTGCGCCAGAAGCGGCGCTGGGCGATCGTCATCGCCTTCATCGTCGCGGCGGTGCTGACGCCGCCCGATCCGATCAGCCAGATCTCCCTTGCGATACCGGCAATGCTTCTCTACGAAATCTCGATCCTGGCGGTTCGGCAGATCGAGCGATCGCGCGAGAAGGCCGCGCAGGCGCGCAACGCCGCCGCCTGACCGCGTTTCGGTCGTCGCCTCGCCCCTTGCCTCGCCCGCCGGAGCTTTTCCCCGGTGGCCTCCGCCGGAGTTTTCCGATGCTCGACGTCCGCTGGATCCGTGAGGAGCCCGCCGCGCTCGACCGTGCGCTCGCCCGCCGCCACGCCGATCCGCGCTCGGTCGAGATCCTCGCCCTCGACGAGCGCCGCCGCACGCTGATCGCCTCGCTGCAGGCGATGCAGGAGCGCCGCAACGCCGCGTCCAAGGATATCGGCGCGGCAAAGGCGGCCAAGGACGACGCGCGGGCGGCAGCGCTGATGGCCGAGGTCACCGAGCTCAAGACGCGGATGCCTGACGAGGAGGCGGCCCTGAAGGTCGCCGAGGCGGAGCTCGATGCCGCGCTCGCAGAACTGCCGAACCCGCCGCTCGACGAGGTGCCCGAGGGCGCCGACGAGAAGGACAACCTCGAGCTCCGCCAGGTCGGCGCGCGGCCGGCCTTCGACTTCACGCCCCGCCAGCACTTCGAGATCGGTGAGGCGCTCGGCCTGATGGACTTCGAGGCCGCCTCGAAGCTCTCCGGCGCGCGCTTCGTCGTGCTGAAGGGGGCGCTCGCCCGGCTCGAACGGGCGCTCGGCCAGTTCATGCTCGACCTCCACACCGAGAAGCACGGCTACACCGAGGTGCAGCCGCCGCTGCTCGTCAAGGACACGGCGCTGTTCGGGACGGCGCAACTGCCGAAGTTCGCCGAGGACCAGTTCCGCACCACCGGCGAGTTCTGGCTGATCCCGACCGCCGAGGTGCCGCTGACCAACCTCGTCCGCGAGCAGATCCTCGACGAGGCGGCGCTGCCGCTGCGCTTCACGGCGCTCACCCCCTGCTTCCGCTCGGAAGCGGGCTCGGCCGGGCGCGACACCCGCGGCATGCTGCGCCAGCACCAGTTCGACAAGGTCGAGATGGTGTCGATCACCACGCCGGAGACCTCGCTCGCAGAACACGAGCGGATGACCGGCTGTGCGGAGGCCGTGCTGAAGGCGCTCGGGCTGCCCTATCGCGTCGTCGTGCTGTGCACCGGCGACATGGGCTTCGCCTCGCAGAAGACCTATGACATCGAGGTCTGGCTGCCGGGGCAGGACACCTTCCGCGAGATCTCGTCCTGCTCGGTCTGCGGCGATTTCCAGGCGCGGCGGATGAACGCCCGCTATCGTCCGGCGGAGGGCAAGGGGCCGCGCTATGTCCACACCCTCAACGGGTCGGGCATCGCGGTGGGCCGCGCGCTGATCGCGGTGATGGAGAACTACCAGACCGCCGACGGCGCCGTCATCGTGCCGGAGGCATTGCGGCCGTACATGGGCGGCATCACCAAGATCGAACGGGCGGCCTGATGCGCATCCTCATCACCAACGACGACGGCATCCACGCGCCGGGACTGAAGACGCTGGAGACGATCGCCCGGGCGCTCTCCGACGACGTCTGGGTGGTGGCGCCGGAGACCGACCAGTCGGGCTCGGCGCACTCGCTGACGCTCGCCGACCCGCTGCGCGTGCGCGAGGTGGCGAAGCAGCACTATGCGGTGAAGGGCACGCCGACCGACTGCGTGATCATCGCGCTGAAGAACCTCCTGCCGAGCCCGCCGGACCTCGTGCTCTCCGGTGTCAACCGCGGCCAGAACCTCGCCGAGGACGTCACCTATTCGGGCACGATCGCCGGCGCGATGGAGGGCACGCTGCTCGGCGTCCGCTCGATCGCGCTGTCGCAGGCCTATTCGGCGGCGACGCGCGGCCAGCCGCTCTATGAGACAGCGGCGGCGCTCGGGCCCGAGCTCGTCGACCGGCTGGCGAAGATCGAGGTGCCGGCGGGCACGCTGTTCAACGTCAACTTCCCCGACCGCGAGCCGGACGGTGTCACCGGCGTCGCCGTGACGACCCAGGGCCGCCGCGACCAGGAGTTGCTGTCGATCGACGCCCGCATGGACGGGCGCGGCTTCCCCTATTACTGGATCGTCTTCGGCCGCTCGCCGTTCGAGACGGCGGAAGGCTCGGACCTGCGCGCCGTCGCCGAGGGCAAGATTTCGGTGACGCCGCTCCGGCTGGACCTGACGGCCCACGACTTGCGTGCCAAGCTCGCCGCCGCGATCGAGCGGTGAGGGGGCGATGGCCGGGCGCGACGACGGTGGCGACAGCGACGAGGACCGCGACCGCGTCTCCCGCGCCGGCTTCACGCTCGGCCTGAGGCGGCACGGCATCCGCGACCTGCGCGTGCTCTCGGCGATGGAGCAGGTGCCGCGCAAGCTGTTCCTGCCGGCGCACCTGCACCCCGACGCCTATACCGACCGGGCGCTGCCGATCGAGTGCGGCCAGACGATCTCGCAGCCCTCGCTGGTGGCGATGATGACGGAGGCGCTCGGCGTGCAGCCCGGCGACCGCGTGCTCGAGGTCGGCACCGGCTCGGGCTACCAGGCGGCGGTGCTTTCGAAGCTCTGCCGCGAGGTCTACACGATCGAGCGGTTCCGCTCGCTGTTGTCGCTCGCCGAGGAGCGCTTCGCGGCGCTCCGGCTCGGCAACGTCATGACCAAGCTCGACGACGGCGCGCTCGGCTGGCCGGAGAAGGCGCCGTTCGACCGCATCGTCGTCACCGCCGCAGCGGCGGAATTGCCCGATGCGCTCGTGGCGCAATTGAAGATCGGCGGCGTCATGGTGGTGCCGGTCGGCCCGGCGGGCAGCGTCCAGACGCTCCTGAAAATCGTCCGCACCCCCGAGGGCTATATGCCGACGGCGCTCGCCGAGGTGCGCTTCGTGCCGATGGTGGCCGGCGTCGCGAGCCGGCTTTGACATCAATCTTGGAAAAGTTGCTGTTCCGCCATCGCCATTAAGCCTTCGTCAACGCTGAATCCGTCTACTCGTTCTCGGAGTTTTCGGCCTTCGACGGGTAGGTGCCATGCAGCGCGGAACTGAGATTCGGCGATCGGGGAACATCCTCCGCATGTCGGCGGCAATCCTCGCGGCGGCTGGCGTCGCCGGGTGTTCCGGCGACTTCTCGCGGCTGTCGATGGGGCCGATGTTCACCGCCTCCACCGACAACCAGCGCGCCGTCATGGGCGCCAATCCGGAACAGGACATCGTCACCGGCTCGGTGCCCTCGGGCACCGTCCAGACGACGGCGCTCGCACCGCCCGCCGGCGCCCAAGTCGCGGCCGCGACGGGTCCGGCCCGGCAGTATCGCGGCTGGACGACGATGGGCGGCACCACCGTCACGGTCGCAGCCGGCGACACCGCCTCGACGCTGTCGCGCCGCTACGGCGTGCCCGAGGAGGCGCTGCTCGCCACCAACGGCATGACGAACCCCGAGCAGGTCGTACCCGGCCGTCACGTCGTCATCCCGGTGTTCTCGTCGGGCGGCGCCGCCGTCGCCGCGGCGCCTGCCGCCGGCGGCATGCCGGCGACGCACAAGGTGGTGGCCGGCGACACGCTGCTGTCGATCGCCCGCCAGTACGGCGTGCCGGCCTCCTCGATCGCCCAGGCGAACAGCCTGCCGGACAACGGCATCGTCAAGCTCGGCCAGACGCTGCGCATCCCCGGCGCCACTGCATCGAGCACCCGCGTCGCGGCGCTGCCGACCGCCAACGACGCGATGCCGGCGAAGGCGCCTGAGGTGAAGCCGGCTACGCCCGCCCCCGTCGCCGCCGGCACGCCGCCGACGACGCTCGACGCCCAGGCGCAGGCGCCGGCCGCAGCCCCCGCACCGACGCAGGTCGCCTCGCTGCCGGCGCTCGCCGGCCAGGCGGGCGCTTCCGCCACCGACGCAGCCGCCGCCCCGGCGGCCGAGGAGGCCCCCGAGGACGCCGCCTCCGGCTTCCGCTGGCCG
>CAMDHY010000197.1 GCA_945898215.1 Pseudoxanthobacter soli DSM 19599
GGGGCCGCTCGTCGGTCGGACGAAGCTTACTGGCAGGTATAGGAAACGCCGGTCGCCGCGTCGATCTGCCGGATCACCGCCCAGTTGTCCTTGAAGCTGATCGGGATGAACTTCTCCTGCGGCGGCTCGGAGGTCTCGAACTCCGCCAGCAGCTTCGAGCCTTCCCAGTCGAACGAGAAGAACGCCTCCTTGATCTTCTCCTGCAGCTCCGGCGTCAGGTTGTGGGCGACACCATAGCCAGTGGTCGGGAAGGTCTCGGACGTGTAGATGACAACGAGCTGGTCATTCTTGACGACGTCGCGCGCAACCATCCGGTTCTTTACCGAATTGGCGATCGAGGCGGCCGGATAGTCCTTGTTGGCGATGCCGAGAATGGAGTTGTCGTGCTTGCCGGAGAACACCGGCTCGAAGTCCTTGCCGGCCTCCATCTGGAACTGCGACTTGAGGATGGCTGACGGTGCCTTGAAGCCGGAGTTGGACGTCTCGGAGGTGAAGGCGAGCTGCTTGCCCTTGATGTCCTCGACCTTCTCGATGCCGGAGCCGGGATAGGTGATGATCTCCATCTCATAGCCGAACCGGCCGTCCTTCGAGGCCATCATGGCGAACGGCCGGAAGCCGGCGCAGGCGACCGCGAGCGGGTTCGAGCCGGTGTTGAAGCCGGCGACGTGCAGGCGGCCGGCGCGCATCGCCTCGATCTGGGCGGCGTTCGACTGCACCGGGAAGAACTGCACCTCCTTGCCGGTCACCGCCTTCATGTGGTCGAGGAAGCCCGCCCACACGTCGGCATAGACGGCCGGGTCCTCGACCGGGGTGTAGGCGAAGATCAGCGTGTCGGGATCGACCTGTTGCGCCGGGTCGGTGGGGACGTCGGCGACCATGTCGCCGTCGGCATCCTGGTAGCGGCTGTCGAGCTTGAACTCGGCGAAAGCCGGCCCGGCGATCAGGCTGGACATCAGCAATGCTGCCACGAGCGTCTTCATCGGCCACCTCGTTGGTTGAGTGCGTGAAGGTCTGCCTAGTCGGCTCGTATCACAGTCGTGTGACAAAGCGCTCAGCCGACATTTTGCTGTCATTCTCGCGGTTCTGACGAGAGTGATCGTCTGGAAACATGCCAATGTCGCCATCACCACTCGATACACCGGAGGGCAAGCGCCGCCTCGTGCGGGTTTTGCTGTTCGTTTCGCCGTTCGGCTTCGCGCTCGCCTATGGGCTGGCCTACGTGCAGGGCGCCGAGCCGTGGCTCGCGCTGCTTCTCGGCGCCATCACGGTCGCCGGCTGCCTGATCGCGGCGGCCCTGGTCCACCTCGCCGGCTCAAACGCCCGCCATGCGCTGATCGCCATCGCCATCCTGCGCCTGTTCATGCGGCGGTAGGGGTGGGGGGGCTCGGTGCCGGCAGACTGTCGTGACGGGACTTGCAGTCTGCCCGCCCGCCGTGCCCCTGATGGCGCTGGTCCAGATTCCCGCGAGCCCCTGCATGATCCTCACCGACCGCGAAATCCGCCACTCGATCGACACCGGCTCGATCTCGATCTCGCCGATGCCGGGCGACGAGGCGTTCGCGCCGACGACGGTGGACCTGACGCTGCACGCGAGGCTCAAGGTGTTCCGCCCGGCCGCCCCCGGTGACGACGCGCCGCTCGACCCCGCCGGCCCCGGCTACGTCTTCGCCGAGGTGGTGGAAAAGATCGCCGAGGACGTCGAGATCGGCCAGGAGGGCTTCGTGCTGGCGCCGCAGCAGCTGGTGCTCGCCTGGACGCGCGAGCGCGTGCTGATCCTGCCGAGCGGCCGCGTCGTCGGCCGCCTCGAGGGCAAGAGCGCGCTCGCCCGTCTGGGCATGGCCATTCACGTCACCGCGCCGACCATCCACGCGGGCTCCTCCGGCCAGATCCAGCTCGAGATCGTCAACCACGGCCCGCGGCCGATCCTGATGCGCGCCGGCATGCGCGTCTGCCAGATCATGTTCGAGCAGACGCTGGGCGTTCCCGAGAAGGGCTACGGCGGCCAGTTCCGCGGCCAGCGGGCGTGAGGGGAGGGGCGCCGCCGCCCGTCCCGTTTGGCCGCCCCGCCGCTTTTGTCGTATGCTTTCCGCCTCGGCCAAGCCCGCACCCCGAGGAGCGGCGATGAACGCCCCCGCCCTGAAGATCGAACCCATCACCATCGACGCCTTCCTGGCGCTCCTCGACCGCTGCCCCGAGACGGAGCGCTGGGAACTGGTGGACGGCTTCGTCGTGCGGATGATGGCCGGCGGGACGGGCCGGCACGCCGCGATCTGGGTGAATTTCGCTTCCGCACTGCGGGCGGCGGCGCGAAAGCGTGGCTGCTGGGCGCTACCTGACATGCTGCTTCGCCATTCGGAGGTCGACGACACCACCGTTGCGCCCGACGTGCTGGTGCGTTGCGGCCCTGAAAGCAAGAATTCCGAGCGTGTCATCGACGACCCCGTCGTAGTTGTCGAGGTTCTCTCCCCCTCGACGATGGCCTACGACCGCGCCACAAAGTTCACCTTCTACCAGTCGATCCCGTCCATCGCGCACATCGTTCTCGCCTACCAGGACGAGCGGCGGGTGGAGGTTTGGACACGAGGGCCGGCGAACGACGACGGCACCACCGACTGGTCCTACACCGCGCTGACCCACCCCGCCGATGTCGTCGCCCTTCCGGCGCTCGACTTCGCCATGACGGTCGCCGACGTCTATGACGGCGTCACCCTGCCGGAGCCCGGCACCCCCGCGACCGAAGCCGCCACCGCGTGAATGCCGGCCCGTCGCCCGCCGAGCGTCTCGCCGCCGTCCGCGCCGGCGGCAAGCCGGCGCTCGCCCGCGCGCTCGCCGCCATCGAGACCGACGGCGACGGCGCGGCGCTCGCCGCCTTCCTGGACGCCGCCGCGGCGGCTCCCGGCGGCCACGTCATCGGCCTCACCGGCCCGCCCGGCGTTGGCAAGTCGACGCTGACGGCGGCGCTGCTGAAGTCCTTCCGCGCGGCCGGCGAGAGCGTCGGCGTCATCGCCGTCGACCCGTCGTCGCGGCTCACCGGCGGCGCGCTCCTCGGCGACCGCACCCGCATCCGCACCGACCCCGCCGACGACGGCGTCTTCATCCGCTCGATGGCCGCACGCGACCGCCTCGGCGGCCTCTCCGACCACGCGGTGGCGGCGATCGTGCTGATGCGCGCCCTGCGCGACCGCGTCGTCGTCGAGACCGTCGGCATCGGCCAGTCGGAGGGGGATGTCGCCGCCGTCGCCGACACGGTGGTGCTGTGCATCCAACCGGGCTCCGGCGACAGCCTGCAGTTCATGAAGGCGGGCGTCATGGAGCTCCCCGACCTCGTCGTCGTCACCAAGGCCGACATGGGCGCCCCCGCCCGCCGCGCCCGCGCCGACGTCGAGGGCGCCCTGTCGCTCGGTCACACCAGCGGCCCGGCGCCCGCCGTCGTGCTCGTCTCCGCCACCACCGGCGAGGGCCTCGACGCGCTCGCCGACGCCGTCGCCGCCCTTCGCGCCCGCACCATTGCCGCTCCCGGCGCGGACCGCCGCGCGACACAGCCGCGCCAGTGGCTGGCGGACGCCGTGCGCACCCGCTTCGGCACCCACGGCCTCGCCGCCACCGATCTCGACGCGGCGCTCGCCACCGCCGGCGGCCCGTTCTCGGCGATCGCCGCCGTGACGCGCCGCCTCGCCGGCAAGCTCCGCGCCTGAGGGGAGGGGACCGCGATGACCAAGCCGGCCGATACCGCGCACCCGCCGGAAGGCTCGGTCGACCCCGCCGCCACCCTCCACACCGGCGGCTGCCATTGCGGCCGCGTCCGTTTCACCGCCCGCGGCGCGCCGCTGTCGACCGGCTGGTGCCACTGTACGATCTGCCGGCGCACCACCGGCGCCCCGGCGCTCGCCTGGGTCACCTTCCCGCGCGAGGCCGTGGAGATTTCCGGCACCCCCGCCACCTATCGCTCGAGCCCCGTCGGCGAGCGCGTGCTGTGCCCCGTCTGCGGTGCCCAGATCGCCTACCGCGGCGACGCCTCGCCCACCATCGACCTCAACGCCGGCGTCTTCGACCACCCCGAGCGCTATCCGCCCGCCGCCCACGGCTTCTACGCCGACCACGTCGCCTGGTTCGACGCCGGCCCCGACCTGCCGAAGGTCGACGACACGGATTCGCCGTAGAGGGACGCCCGCCGCCGTTGCGCCTGACGTCCGTGACGGCCCGCCGCCCCGTCCCCGACGTCACGAGCCACCACCGGTTCGCCGGTTAACCCTCCTTCAACGCTGTTCAGCACATTCTCCGCGGAGTGTTCGCCGGGTGACAGGTCCGCCCGGCACGGGTCGCGTCGGGAGTGGCGTAAGCATGAAGCCGGTCTCAGAGCCTCTGCCGAAGCCGCCGGTCGCCTCCGGCCAGCCGACGCGGCGCGCCCCGCCCGCCGCCGCGGCCGTCGCCCCGGCCGATGTCGACGCCACCCCGGATCGCCCGGCGCGCCTGCTGCCGCCGAGGCCCGCCGACGCCGCGCTGCCGAAGCTCCGCGTCGCCGACTCCCGGGAGACCGACGCCGCCCTGACCGACACCGAACAGGCTGCCGCCCGTCTGGTCGCTGCTCGCCTCGCCGCATCCCCCCCGGCCGCTTCCGCCGCGCCCCGGCCACCGGCGCCGGAACCGCGCCCCGCCGGTCGCCGTCGGGCCGAGATAGAGCCGGCCGAAGCCCT
>CAMDHY010000198.1 GCA_945898215.1 Pseudoxanthobacter soli DSM 19599
CAGCGCCCCGCCGACCAGGGTCCGGTCCTCAGCCGCGATCGCGCTTGGCGGCCGTCATGATGTCGAGGGCCTTCTCGTAGTCCGGCACGATGTCGTACTCGGCCGAGCGCGCCATCTCCTCCTCCAGAGAATCCCACTGGATGGCTTCAAGCTGGTCCTTGGTAAAGAGCTCGAAGCACTTCGGATTGCCCATCTGCGACACCGGGTTGAAGGTGCCTTCGGCGAAGGCCACCGTGTGCGCGACCTCCGGTGCCTGGACGTAGGCAAGGAAGTCGGCGGCCAGCGGCGACAGGTTCGGGTTGTTCACCGTCGAGGTGATCTCGATCCAGGCGACGCCGCCCTTGCCGTTCATCGGGCCCTTCAGCGGCGTCACGCCGCGCAGGTTCATGTAGCCATCGGCGCGCGCCGGCGAGACCGAGTAGGTGCCGCCGGTCATCTGCAGGTCGATCTCGCCGGAGATCAGCGCCTGGTTCATCGAGGCGATGTCGCCGATCAGCTTGGCGCCCTTGAAGACACGCTTCGCCGTCTCCTCGAACTTGGCGAGCTCCGCGTCGTCATGCGTCTTGAAGGGGTCGATGCCGGCGATGAGGAAGATGTTGAAGACGTTCCAGTCGTCGGATTCGAGGATGCCGTACTTGCCGGCGAGCGCCGGGTCGTTGAACAGATCCCAGCCCTGCTCCTCGGCGGTGGCGCGGCTGACCTTGTCGGTGTTGACGACGAAGCTGTAGGGCCCAAATCGCTGCGCCATGCCGAGCAGTTCGCTGCCGTCGTCGCTCATCGCCCACTTGTAGGGGGCCTTGAAGGCCGGCAGCATCGTGTCGAAGAAGGGCTCGAACCTCGCCTTGTCGAGCGGCTTGATCAGCTTCTCGGGCCACATCACGTCGCGGGCCCAGGGATTGTTGACGTTGATGAGATCCCACACGTTGGTCTCGCCGGCGCGAAGCCGGTTGATCATCGTGGGATCGTTCGTCAGCGATTCCGCGCGCACCGTGGCGCCCTCGGCGCTGCGGAAGGGGTCGAGCACCTGGGCGGAGTTGTAGCCCTCCCAGCACAGGATGTTCAGTTCCTTCTCGCGGGCCGCGTGGGCGCGTCCGGCGAAGCTGCCGGCTCCGCCGAGGGCGAGCGCCCCCGTGCCCATCAGCTGCAGCACCGTCCGCCTCGAGAACGTCGTCATGCTGGTCTCCTATCGCTCAGGAAGGTTTTGGAAATCGGGGATCTCGAGGGCCGGCCCGCAGGATCGCCGACACGGTAACGGGCCCCGGGTCCCGAGCCCTCCCGCACGGCTGATCGAGACGGCCACCCACGCTCCCCGACGTTGGGTTTCTCACCTCTGCTGTTGGAGGCTACACGAAGCTCTGTGGGCTTTACAACATGATTCCCGGGCGCCATTCTGGCCTCCGGGCGCCGGCGAGAGCGCCGTTTTCGGCGGCGTGCGGTGCCAGGGGAAGGGTGGATGGCGGAGGGCGGCGAGTACAGTCCGGAGGCCCTCGTGGACCTCGACGCGATGGTCCACGACGGGCTCCCGCGCTGGGGCATCAGCGCCGGCTCGACGATCACGCTGCTGAACGTCTCCGAGAACGCCACTTACCGGATCGACGACCCGGCCGACGGCCGCCGCTTCGTGCTGCGCGTCCACCGCATCGGCTACCGCGACGAGCCGCAGATCCGCTCCGAGCTCGCCTGGATCGGGGCACTGAGGGCCGAACACGTCGTCGAGACGCCGGCGCCGATCGCCGCCCGTGACGGCTCGTTCGTGCAGCGCCTCGTCTCGCCGGGCGGCCGGCCCGACCGCTTCGCCGTCGCCTTCGATTTCGTCACCGGCCGCGAGCCCGACCAGGCCTCCGACCTCGTCGGCTGGTTCCGCAAGCTCGGCCGCATCACCGCGCAGATGCACGAGCATTCCCGGCGCTGGCCGCGGCCGGCGGGCTTCGTCCGCGACGTCTGGGACTTCGAGACGATGGTCGGCGACAAGCCGCACTGGGGGCCCTGGCGCGCCGGGCTCGGGCTCGACGATGCAGGCCGCGCCCACCTCGGCCGCGCCGTCGCGCTGATCGGCCGACGGCTCGAGCGCTTCGGCAAGGCGCCGTCCCGCTATGGCCTCATCCACGCCGACCCGCGGCTCGCGAACCTGATGGTCGATGGCGACCGGCTGTCGGTCATCGACTTCGACGACTGCGGCTTCTCCTGGTTCGTCTACGACTTCGCGTCCGCCGTCAGCTTCTTCGAGCATGACCCGATCGTGCCGGCCCTGATGGACGCCTGGGTCGAGGGCTACCGCACGGTGGCGACGCTGTCGCAGGAGGAGGCGGACGAACTGCCCGTCTTCGTCATGCTCCGCCGCATCCTGCTCGTCGCCTGGGTCGCTTCGCACGCCGAGACGCCGACCGCCCAGGAGATGGGCACCGCCTACACCGACGGGGCGCTGACACTGGCCGAGGACCTGCTCGCCCGCTACGGCTGAGCGGCGGCGCCGGCGCGACCGACAATCACCGGGAACACCCGGACCCGCACACACTATCAAGGAGTACGCCATGTTCGCTTCGCTCGCCGGCCGCACCGTGATCGTCACCGGAGGCAGCAAGGGCATCGGTCGCGGCATCGCGCTGCGCTTCGGGCGGGCCGGCTGCAAGGTCGCGGTGGTCTCGCGCACCCTCGCCGACGCCGAGAAAGTGGTGGCTGAGATTGCCGCCGCCGGCGGCACGGCTGCCGCCTTCGTCGCCGATGTCTCCGACGAGGCGGCCACGAAGGCGATGGCGAAGGCGGTGCTCGAGCGCTTCGGCTCGATCGACATCCTCTGCGCCAACGCCGGCATCTTCCCGGCGGCGAAGCTCGGCAAGATGACGCTGGCGGACTTCGACCACGTCATTCACACCAACCTGCGCAGCACCTTCCTGTCGGTCGACGCCTGCCTGCCGGCGCTGAAGGCGAGCGGCCACGGCCGCATCGTGCTGACCTCGTCGATCACCGGGCCGATCACCGGCTATCCCGGCTGGTCGCACTACGGGGCGAGCAAGGCCGGTCAGCTCGGCTTCATGCGCACGGCGGCGATCGAGCTCGCGCCATCGAACATCACCGTCAACGCGGTGGGGCCGGGCAACATCCGCACGGAAGGGCTCGACGGGCTCGGCCCGGAGTACATCGCCAAGATGGAAGCGTCCGTGCCGATGAAGCGGCTCGGCACGGTCGAGGACATCGCCAACGCGGCGCTGTTCTTTGCCAGCGACGAGGCGGCCTATGTCACCGGCCAGATGATCGTCGTCGATGGCGGGCAGATCCTGCCGGAATCGCTCGGCGCGCTGGAAGAGATGGATGCTGGCTGAGGACGGCGCTCCCGCGGGCGGCGGTTCCCCGCCGCTCGCGGTTCGCTTCCCGGCTCACATCGCATCGTAGTCGACGGTGACGCGCTCTGTGGTCGGCTTCGCCTGGCAGGTCAGCACGAAGCCGGCCTCGAGCTCCCAGGGCTGCAGCGAATAGTTGACGTCCATCACCACCGCGCCCTCGGTCACCTTCGCCCGGCAGGTGCAGCACATGCCGCCCTTGCACGAATAGGGCAGGTCGAGCCCGGCCCGCAGTGCCGCGTCGATCACCGCCTCGCCCTCGGCCACCGGCACGTCCGTGCGGATGCCGTCGACGACGATGGTCGCGACCGCCTTCGGCGTCTCGGCGGCGATCACGGCCGCGGGACGGCGCGGGGCGGTGGCGACGGCGCCGTCGGCGGGCGTGAAGCGCTCCACATGCACCGCCTCGCGCGGCAGGCCGGACGCCAAGAGCGCCGCCTCGACGCTGTCGAGCATGCCGGCCGGGCCGCAGACGAAGGCCTCGTCGACGCCGCCCGGCACCATCGCCGCCAGCAGCAGCTTCGCCTTGTCGCCGTCGAGGCGGCCGTTGAGGATCGAGATGTCCTGGGTCTCGCGCGACAGCACGTGGAAGACCGACAGCCGGTCGAGGTGGCGGTCCTTCAGGTCCTCCAGCGCCTCCCGGAAGATGATCGAGCCGGTGGCGCGGTTGCCGTAGAACAGGAAGAAGCGGCTCTCCGGCTCGCGCGCGAGCACGGTGCGGATGATCGAGATCACCGGCGTGATGCCCGAGCCGCAGGCAAAGCCGACATAGGTCCTTTTCGCCGCCGGCGCCGGGGCGTGGGCGAAGCGGCCCATCGGCGGCATCACCTCGACCACGTCGCCGGGCTTCAGGCTGGTGTTGGCGAAGGAGGAGAACGCGCCGCCGTCGACGCGCTTCACGGCGATGCGCAGTTCGCCGTCGTCTAGGCCGGACGAGATCGAGTAGGAGCGCCGCACCTCCTCGCCGTCCATCACCGTGCGCACGGTGAGGTACTGGCCGGGGGTGAAGGCGAAAATCTCCTTCAGCGCCTCGGGGACGGCAAAGGCGATCGACACGGCGTCGGCCGTCTCGCGGCGGAGGTCGCGAATCTGCAAGGCATGGAAGCGTGGGGCGGGCGCCATGACGGGCCTCCAGGACGTTCTGTTCCGGTGTTGTGTTCAGGCGTTTCGTCGGCCCTTCACAGGCACTTGAAGTGGTCGAAGGGCTCGCGGCAGGCCCGGCAGCGCCACAGCGCCTTGCAGGCGGTGGAGCCGAACTCGGCGAGCTTCTCGGTGTCGGTCGAATTGCAGCGCGGGCAGGCGATCGTCTCGACGCCGAACAAAG
>CAMDHY010000199.1 GCA_945898215.1 Pseudoxanthobacter soli DSM 19599
CGTCGCCCGGATGCTTCGCCCTCGCGCGGGGATCCGCCGAAGGCGCGGGATGTCGTACAAATCATAGTTTCCGAACCGTTCTGTGACAATCCGGACGACTTCGCCGGCGAAGGGCCGGGCGGCTGCGCACCGCCCGTCGCCGATCGCAGGCGACGCCCGGAGGCGCCTGCCGCCGCCGCCCGCCTGGGCGGTTTGCCGGCTCACCTCCGCTCCTCAGCCGGGCGCGGTCACGCCCCGGCGCCGATGCCGGCGTCTGTCGGTGCCCGCTCCAAATCAGGCCGCGGCGGCAAGGCTCGGCGCGCTCGCGCGAAAGGCGAGGGCCTCGGCGAGGTGGCCACGGGCGATGCGTTCCGAGCCGTCGAGGTCGGCGATCGTCCGCGCCACCTTCAGCACACGGTGATAGCCGCGGGCACTGAGCCGCATCGCCGCCGCCGCGTCGGACAGCAGCGCCCGGCCGGCGGCGTCCGGCATGGCCATCTCCTCGACCATCCGCGGGCCGCAGGCGGCGTTGAGCAGTCCGGGGGCGCCGAGGGCGGCGAAACGCTCGGCCTGGCGCCGGCGCGCCTCGGCGACACGGGCGGCCACTGCCGAAGATCCCTCCGCCGGTGGCGGCAGCGCGAGATCGCTCGCCGGCACCGCCGGCACCTCGACGCGCAGGTCGATGCGGTCGAACATCGGGCCGGAGACCCGCGCCTGATAGTCGGCGGCGCAGCGCGGGCCGCGCCGGCAGGAGTGGCCGGGCTCGCCGGCCATCCCGCAGCGGCAGGGATTCATGGCGGCGACGAGCTGGAAGCGGGCGGGGTAGGCGACGCGGTGGTTGGCGCGCGCGATCACCGCCTCGCCGCTTTCGAGCGGCTGGCGGAGCGCGTCGAGCGCCTGCGGGTGGAACTCCGGTAACTCGTCGAGGAACAGCACGCCCTGGTGGGCGAGCGAGACCTCGCCGGGGCGGGCGCGCAGGCCGCCGCCGATCAGGGCCGCCATCGAGGCGGAGTGGTGCGGCGCCCGGAACGGCCGACGATCCGACAGCCGCCCATCGGCGAGCGCGCCGGCGATCGAATGGATCATCGAGACTTCGAGCAAGGCCTGCGGCTCGAGCGGCGGCAAGAGCGACGGCAGCCGGCTCGCCAGCATCGACTTGCCGGACCCGGGCGGGCCGACGAAGAGGAGATGGTGGCCGCCGGCGGCGGCAATCTCCAGCGCCCGCTTGGCGCTCTCCTGGCCGCGCACGTCGCCGAGGTCGGGCAGGCGGCCCTCGGCGGCGCGCACGCGCGGTTCCGGCCGCGACAGCACCTGCGTGCCGCGGAAGTGATTGACGAGGCCGATCAGGCTCACCGGGGCGATCACCGGCAGGTCGCGGCCGGCCCAGGCCGCCTCCGGGCCATTGGCGGCCGGGCAGATCAGGCCGCGGCCGAGGGCGCCGGCGCCGATCGCCGCCGGCAGGGCGCCGGCGACGGGCGCGATGGTGCCGTCGAGGCCGAGTTCGCCCACCACAACCCACTCGGCGAGTTCGGCCGCGGGAACGGCGCCCATCGCCGCCATCACGGCGAGCGCGATCGGCAGGTCGTAGTGGCTGCCTTCCTTCGGAAGGTCGGCCGGGGCGAGGTTGACTGTGATGCGGCGGGCCGGCAGCGACAGGCCGGATGCGACGAGCGCGGCGCGCACCCGCTCGCGGCTCTCGGCCACCGCCTTGTCGGCGAGGCCGACGATGTTGAAGACGACGGTGCCGGGACCGATCTGCACCTGCACGTCCACCGGCACCGCCTCGATGCCGTGGAACGCCACCGTGGTGACACGGCTGACCATGGACGTCCCTCCTGCCGCCCGCATCCGATGGTTGTGATGCTAGGCGAGCCGTGGCGCCCATGCAAGAACATTCTGCGAACATCGGCCGGCCGTGCCGTCGCCGGGACGTTCGGGAGAAAGCCGTTTCCCGCGGGCGCCCTGCCGCGACAGCGGTTCGCTTGCACCTTGGAGCGCTTCCGCGCTAGGTGCGAGCCGGAGAACGGCCTGGCGCGAGGGAGCGCACGCTCCCGTCGAGAGGATCCCGCGGATGACTTATGTCGTCACCGAGAACTGCATCAAGTGCAAGTTTATGGACTGCGTCGAGGTGTGCCCCGTGGATTGTTTCTACGAGGGCGAGAACATGCTCGTCATCCACCCCGACGAATGCATCGACTGCGGCGTCTGCGAGCCGGAGTGTCCGGCCGAGGCGATCAAGCCGGACACCGAGGCGGGCCTCGAGAAGTGGCTCGGCATCAACGCCGACTATGCCGTGAAGTGGCCGAACATCACGGTGAAGCGGGACTCGCCTCCCGACGCCGCCGAGTGGGACGGCAAGCCGGACAAGCTGCCGCTGCTGTCGCCGGAGCCCGGCCAGGGCGATTGAGCTGGCGAACGACCGAATTCGCCATGCGCTATTGCATCGAGACGATGCGGCCGCCGCCGGGCAATCCCCGCGGCGTGCCGAATCGTCGCGGAAGCCTTTGTTTTTTCGGCGGCTTGGGCTATATTGCTGAGGACGTCGACGCTGTTCGGCATCTGGATCTCCCCACGAGCTGCGCGATCGTTGCTGCGATCGCTCTTCGGGCTCCGGCCTATCGGCCGGGGACGGTTCGTGCGGTGCCGGACACCACCTGCGAGATCGTCGACAATTCGGGACGGCCGGCGGCCGCAGGCGCGTAGCGCCTGGCGAGGGCCGTGGCGTTTCATCGACAGCGGCCGGCCGAGGGCGTGCGGGTGCACCCGGAGCGGACCGATCGAAGTCAGGAGTGAGCGCGCGAATGGCTACCACCACCGCGAAGAAGACCGGCCAGCGTCAGGGCTTCCGGACGAACGAATACGTCGTCTATCCGTCGCACGGCGTCGGTCAGATCGTCGCGATCGAAGAGCGCGAGGTCGCCGGACACAAGCTCGAGCTCATTGTCGTCACCTTCCAGAAGGACAAGATGACGCTGCGCGTCCCCGTGGCGAAGGTCGCCTCGGTCGGCATGCGCAAGCTCGCCGACGAGACCACGGTGGCGAAGGCCCTCGACACGGTACGCGGCCGCGCCCGCGTCAAGCGCACGATGTGGTCGCGCCGCGCCCAGGAATACGAGGCGAAGATCAACTCGGGCGACCTCATCGCCATCGCCGAGGTGGTGCGCGATCTCTTCCGCGCCGATAGCCAGCCCGAGCAGTCCTATTCCGAGCGCCAGCTCTACGAGGCGGCGCTCGACCGGATGGCGCGCGAGATCGCCGTCGTCGAGCAGATCTCCGAGACCGAGGCCGTCCGCCGCATCGAGGGCCAGCTCGCCAAGAGCCCCCGTCGTGGCGCGCGCACCGCCGACGGCGGCGCTGATGCCGACACCGACGCTGAGGCGGAAGCCGACGGAGAGGCCGTGTCCGAGGTCGAGGACGAGGCGAGCGAGCAGGAAGAGGCGGCCTGACCACCGCTTCCCGCGCCCGCACGGGGGCGGGCGACCAGTTCTGCGAGGGCGGCCCCGGGGCCGCCCTTTGCGTTTGGCCGGCCCCTCCCGGTGTCGGCCGGGCACGCCGGGGGGGGGGCAGGCGCACGATCGTGCTCCGCCGCCGCGCCTCGGTGAAAGAAAGTTGCCGCTGATCCGTAAGGCGAGCCCACGCGTATCGTTGCCAAGGGGGCGCGAGGCGCGAACGAGGACGCCATGGTCAACGCCGGAGGCAGCCGCAGCAGGTTGGAGCGCGCCGCATCGCGCGCGCCGTATCTCGAGCGCGAGGAAGAACACGCACTCGCCGTGCAATGGCGAGAAGCGCACGATCAAGCCGCCCTGCACCGGCTGACGCAGGCGCACATGCGCCTCGTCATCGCCATCGCCGCCCGGTTCCGCCACTTCGGCCTGTCGATGAGCGACCTCATCCAGGAAGGTCACGTCGGGCTGCTGGAAGCCGCCGCCCGCTTCGAGCCGGAACGGCAGGTGCGCTTCTCCACCTACGCCACGTGGTGGATTCGCGCCGCCATCCAGGACTACGTGCTGCGCAACTGGTCGATCGTCCGCGGCGGCACCTCGTCCGCCCAGAAGGCGCTGTTCTTCAACCTGCGCCGTCTGCGCGCCAAGCTGACGCGCGAGCCGGGGGCGATCTCGCAGAGCGAGATGCACCGCACCATCGCCGATGCGCTGGGCGTCTCGCAGGCCGATGTCGCCGTGATGGACGCGCGCATGTCCGGCCCCGACACCTCGCTCAACGCGCCGATCAGCGACGGCGAGGGCAGCTCCGACCGCCAGGATTTCCTCGTCGACGCGGCCCCCCTGCAGGACGAGACGGTCGGCGAGGCGCTGGACGGCGCCCGCCGCACCGCCTGGCTCGGCAAGGCGCTGAAGGTGCTCAATGAGCGCGAACTGCAGATCGTCCGCGAGCGCCGCCTCACCGAAGGCGACGGCGCGACTCTGGAGGCGCTCGGCGCCTCGCTCGGCATCTCCAAGGAGCGCGTCCGCCAGATCGAGGCGCGGGCGCTGGAGAAGCTCAAGGCGGCGCTGCTCGCCGCCGAATCCGACCGCGCGAGCTTCGTCGGCCACTGAGCCGGCGCTTCGCGGCCGCGGCGTGCGCCACCCGCGTGGCGCGCGCCACACTGGCCCCAGCCGGCCGCTTCCTGTAGGGGAGGCGGCGGCCGTC
>CAMDHY010000200.1 GCA_945898215.1 Pseudoxanthobacter soli DSM 19599
TGAGCTCGTGGCGGCAGGCCATCGAGGAGACCGTCTCCCTTCGCGAGGCGCACCGGGCGCTGAAGATCTGGCGCGCGCTGTGGAAGGTCTCCGCGGCGCTCGGCTATTGCGTCCGTGACGCCGACCCCTCGCTCGGCGTGACAAATAAGGCGCCGGTCGGCCGCTCGTCGACGTGGAGCGAGGGCGAAGCGGTCCGCCTCGCCAAGCGTGCATGGCGCATGGGCTTCCACGGCCTCGCTGCCGTGATCGCTGTCGCTTGGGATACTCAAATGTCGCCGGGCGACGTTCGTGCGCTGCGGGCCTCGCAGTTCGCTCGCGGCACCAACGGCGCGATGTTCTTCACCGAACGCGGCAAGACGGGTGTCCCGGTCGGCGGTGCCCTCTCCGATCGCACCATCGCGATCCTGACCGCCTACCTCGAGCGCATCGGTGTCGAGATGCACGGGGAGGCCTTCGTATTCCGCAACCGCTCCTGCGCTCCCTACTCGAAAGACACGCTTGGCGACGACTTCCGCGACGTGCGTGCGGCCGAGTTCGGCCCGGCGGAGCGGCGCACCCTCGGGCATGATTTCAGGCGGTCTGGCGCGGTCGAGGCGATCGTCGGGGATGCCTCGGCCGAGAACCTGTCCCTCGCGATGGGCAACACGCTGAGCGCATCAAACGCACTCTTCGCGACCTACGTCCCGGTGAACGTTGCGGCGATCCGGACCGTCACCGAAGCGCGCCGGAAGGGCCGGCGGAGGCTGCGGTGAGAGAACAGACCGGCGCCAAAAGTTGGAACGCGCCGGACGTGAAAGTTGGAACGGAGGGTGCCGTGACCGCTAAGTCTTTGAAAAGTGGCGGGAGTGACGGGGCTCGAACCCGCGACCTCCGGCGTGACAGGCCGGCGCTCTAACCAACTGAGCTACACCCCCTCGGTCGACGCGCGTGTCGGCGCCGAGGCGAGGCGGGAGGTACGATCTGCGCCGGGTAAAGTCAAGCGCGCCGACGCGGCTGCCTGTGCATCCGCGTGGATGACGCCCGCGACCCGCCGACCGGAGGCCGCGCGGTCGCGCTCGAGTGACGCTTCTCCCGGCGACCCGCCGGCGGACCGACGCGAAGGCCCGGCCGCGTCCCGAGCGGCCGGAGAGATCGCCCGATCACGGCGCGATGCCGCAATCGTGTTCGGTCGCGATCGCGGGCCGAAGCCGGGCCTGCCCCACGATCGGCGCCGCCGGTATTGTCGCGCCCCGCCCGCCAATACCTCGCGCCCGGGACCGACCTCGGCTGTAACCCGTTCGATCCCGATGCTTCCGCCCGCGTCACGCTGCCATGATGTTCAGACGATCCGCGCTCGAGGGCGCGTCATCAGGAGCGATATCCTGTCAGACAAGTCACCAGAGCTTCGCACCGAGAGCGAGACGGCAGCCTCGGCATACGTCGTGACGCATGGAATCGGCCGCACGATCGCATCGACCGCCCGTCGCGCGGCGCGGCGAAAGGTGCCGTCCGCACGGTACGGATGACCCTTGGTTGCAATCCACGCGCAGTATTCTCGCCAAGATTTCGCCCTGCGCCATCGCGCTGTAGCGGTGACCGGCGAATTGTGATCCTGTTCCAGACTGGAAGAAAAGAAGAAGACCGGGAGAAGACAGCATCGAGGGGCGCCGGGGCTGGCGCCTTCGTGCTCAACGTCACCATCGGATGAAGAAGACCTCTGCCAACGCGCCGATCGTCTCTGTCAGGAGGCGGTACGGGGGCGCTCGCGTCGATTCAACAGGAGGCATTCCATGTCACGCTCGCATTCGCGCCTGTCCCTGGCACTCGCAGCCGCCCTCACCGCCAGCACGGCGCTGGCCGGCGCCGCCCTCGCCGGCAACGAGCCCGGCACGGCACCCGCCGGCAAGCGCCCCGCCGCGGCGCAGCGGGCGCCCGATCCGGTCACCGCCGCCTCCGGCCTCGGGGTGTTCTTCCGGAAGTTCGGCAAGTACCGCCTGTCGGTGGATGCGGCCGGCAGCAACGATCTCAGCCACATCGTCAGCGTCAAGAAGCCCGCCAAGGACGCGGTGGTCGAGAAGGCTTACCTGATGGCCGCCTCGAGCAATGTCGTCACCATCGGCAACGACAACGTCACCCTCGACGGCGCGGCGGTCACGTGGATCGACGGCGTCTACAACGACATCGCGTTTGGCCCGGACTTCTTCCACAGCGTTCTTGCCGACGTCACCGGCATCGTCAAGCCGAAGGTCGATGCCGCCGGCGTCGGCACCATCGACTTCAGCCTGGCGGAGCCGGTCAACAACTCCGCCATCGACGGCGAGGTGCTGGCGGTCGTCTTCCGCACGCCGAGCGACGCGGAGAAGCGCACCGTCGTGCTGATGTTCGGCGGCCAGCAGCTCGCCGGTGACCGCTTCGAGCTGACCCTCGCCGAGCCGATCGACCCGAAGGCGCGCGGCGCCTTCGCCAACATGGGCCTCGGCATCTCCTACAGCGCCCAGCCGACCGGCCAGTTCAGCACCGTCGACGTCAACGGCCAGCGGCTGTCGACGTCGGCCGGCGGCCAGGACGACGGCTCCTTCGTGAACGGCGCGCTGATCACCGCCGGCGGCCTCGGCGACGTCAAGGCGAACCCCGTCGATCCGAACGCGGAGCCCGCCGACACCCGCACCGACGACGAGATGTACGACCTCCTGAAGTTCCTCGACGCCAAGACGGCGAAGATCCTCGTCGATACCTTCAACCCGTCGGACGACGACAACATCTTCTTCGCCTGGTTCGAGCTGTCGGGGAAGGGCGAGGTCAACCAGGACAGCGACGGCGACGGCCTGCTCGATTCGTGGGAGACGAGCGGCTACGACCACGACGGCGACGGCACCGTCGACGTGCCGATCCACAAGCGCGGCGCCAACCCGGAGCGCAAGGACATCTTCATCGCCTATGCGTGGATGCAGGCCTCGGAAGTCGAGGCGCTGTCGCACCAGCCGAGCAAGGCGGTGCTGAAGGCGGTCACGAAGGCGTTCAAGGACGCGCCGGTGGCCAATCCGGACGGCAGCACCGGCATCACGCTCCACTTCCGCAACCTCGGCGGCGTGCCGCACGATGCCGACCTCAACCCGGTGTGGACCGAGTTCGACGCGATCATGAACCCGCTCGTCTCGGAAGCCGAGCGGCGCATCTACCACCGCATGATCGCCGGCCACGGCTACAGCGGAACCGGCTCGAGCGGCCTGTCGCGCGACATCCCGGCGAGCGACTTCATCGAGACGCTCGGGCTGTTCCCGTCGAACCCGGGCACCGTCGCGCAGCGCGCCGGCACCATCATGCACGAGCTCGGCCACAATCTCGGTCTGCGCCACGGCGGCGTCGACCACGAGAACTACAAGCCGAACCACCTGTCGATCATGAGCTACCACAACCAGCTCGACTGGCTGCTGCACAAGGATGGCGCCAAGCTCGACTACGAGCGCTTCGACCTGCTCGACCTCGACGAGACGGCGCTGAACGAGACCGCCGCCCTCACCCGCCAGGGAGGCGACGCGCCGCTGCGCCCCTATGGCGCGCGCTGGTTCTCGGCCGGCGTGTCGAAGTCGAAGCCGCAGGGCGCCAACGCCAAGGCCGACTGGAACAACAACATCATCAACACCGACAACCCCGTCGCCGTCGATCTCAACAACAGCGGCGGCCAGAGCATCCTGCGGGCCCGCTTCCCGGAGTGGGACAACATCATCTACGACGGCGGCGAGATCGGCGCTGGCGCCGAGCCGCTGCAGAGCCTGATGACGAGCCCGGACGACCTGAAGGAGCTCTCCTGGGACGACTATGTGGCGCTGAAGGCGAAGCAGAAGTCGAAGAACTGAGCCAGGGACCGCCGAATGCGACCGCGGAGGCACCGTCCTCCGCGGTCGTCGCCGTTTCGCCGCCTCTCGCCGCCAGGATCGCGCCGAAGCCGCCCGCATCCGGCCGGTTCGCCCGGAGACCACCATGCGATCGCCTCGCACCACACCATCGACCACCCTGGGAGGGAGAGGCGCGCGCGCCATCGGGGTGACGGCGATGCTCGCGGCGGCCGTGGCGGCGGCCTTGCTTTCCGGCCTGCCGGCGGCGGCGCAGGAGAGCGGCGGCATCGGCGTCGAGGAGTACTTCCGCGTGTTCCCCCCGCACCGTCCGACGTGCGGGCGGCGGTCGAGAGCGAGACCGTGGTCGTGACGTGGTCGCCACCGGCGAAGGTCGCGCGTGCGGACCTCGCCTATGACCCCGCGATCGTCGCCTACCGCATCTATCGCGTCGACGACGCGGGCGGGCGGGTGCTCCTCGGCGAGGTCGGAGGGGAGGCGACGCGCTTCAGCGATCCGTCCCCGCCCGACGGCGCGCGGCGCTATGCCGTCACGGCCGTGCAGCGCTCCGGCCACGAGAGCGGGCTGTCGGAGAGCGCGCGGGCGCCATGACGGGTGCGCGGCGGCGGCTGCCAGCGAGAGCGCGACGCGGCTGCCGGTGGGAGTGGCGGGGG
>CAMDHY010000201.1 GCA_945898215.1 Pseudoxanthobacter soli DSM 19599
CAAGGCCGGGAATGACCTCGTGAGAGAGGCAACGTCCCAGGACCGTTGGGGAAGCCAGAGCGGACAACAGAAATGAGGTCATTCCCGGCCTTGTGCCGGGAACCCATCCACCTCCGGGCATTCGACTGCCAATGCGGTGCAAGACCAGACGCCGCGCTCGCCGCGCGGCCCCCTCCCCCACGTTGGGGAACAGCCGAGACGGAACCTCCGCCGCCGCCACCGGTTCTCCGCCAAACCCTTCACCGCGGAGCCCCGCTTATGACGAACGACATCTTCGAAACCGCCCCCGACGTCTTCGAACGCCAGGCCGACGCCACCGCCGACGCCCACCGCCGCCTGCAGGACGCGGCCGAGGCGGCCGAGGCGAAGCGCGAGGAGCCCGACGCCAAGCCGCAGACCGGCGCCCGCGACTATCCTTTCCCGCCGATGCCCGACCAGCACCTCGACAAGCCGGGCCTCGAAGCGGACCAGGCGCTCGCGCCGATGTGGCAGGCCCCGCACTACAAGGGCTCCGCCAAGCTCGAGGGCATGACGGCGATCGTCACCGGCGGCGACAGCGGCATCGGCCGCGCCGTCGCGGTGCTGTTCGCCCGCGAGGGCGCCGATGTCGCCATCCTCTATCTCGACGAGCACGAGGACGCCGAGACGACGGTGCGCGCCATCGAGGCGGAGGGCCGCCGTGGCCTGGCGATTGCCGGCGACGTCACCGACTATGCCTTCTGCCGGCACGCCGTCGACCAGGCGGTGAAGGAGTTCGGCCGTCTCGACATCCTCGTCAACAACGCCGCCTTCCAGCAGCACCTGTCGAACATCGAGGACCTCAGCCCCGAGCAGTTCGACCGGACGATGAAGACCAACCTCTACGGCTATTTCCACATGGTGAAGGCGGCGCTGCCCCACCTGAAGGCGAAGGGATCGATCATCAACACCGGCTCGGTCACCGGCCTCGACGGCTCGAAGGGCCTGATCGACTATTCGACGACGAAGGGCGGCATCCACGCCTTCACGCGCTCGCTCGCCGGCCAGCTGATTTCCCGCGGCATCCGCGTCAACTGCGTCGCCCCCGGACCGGTGTGGACGCCGCTCAACCCGGCCGACCAGTCGGACGAGGAGATCGTGCACTTCGGCGAGAAGACCCCGATCGGCCGCCCCGCCCAGCCCGAGGAGATCGCACCGGCCTACGTCTTCCTCGCCTCACCGCAGACGGCGAGCTACATCACCGGAGAAGTGCTGCCGATCGTCGGCGGGTATTGAGGCAAGGTTCGAAGTGCTCCGTTCTGTTCAACTGAGCACGGTTGTTTGCGTCATCCCGGACAAGCGAGGCGCAGCCGAGCGCCGATCCGGGACCCAGCGCAAGACTCCGCGCCGGAGGCGCGGCTCAAGCGTCGCGCTTTGCGCGACGAGTCTTCCGCTGGGTCCCGGCTCGCTCCGCGTTGCTTCGCGTCCGGGATGACGACGATGAACCATGGGGCCGCAGCCCCTCTGTAGGGTGGGTAGTAGCCAACCCGCACCTCGTCGACCATGCCTGAACGATAGCGAACCACCGTCACGCTGTCAACGAAAAAATTCCTATTCTAGGATTTTTCGCCAGCCCTCTTGGCCGCCAGATCCCCACCCCGGCGCTGTCCGCGGCCGATCCCGGCCTTCCGCGGCGGCCGGCCCGGCCAGCTGACGACGTGGTCCTCGAGCGCCTCGAGCGGCATGCCCTCCTCCGACACCGTCCGCCCGCGCACCGACACCCCGGCGGCGTGAACCGTGTCCGGATCGCCGCTGACGAGCGGGTGCCACCAGGCGAGGTCGCGACCCTCCTCGACGAGCCGGTAGCCGCAGGTCGGCGGCAGCCAGTCGATCGAGCGCACCACCTCCGGCGTCAGCTGCTCGCAGTCCGGCACGATGGCGAAGCGGTTCGCATAGTCGCCGCAGCGGCAGCTCTGGCCGTCGAGCAGTCGGCAGGCGACGTTGGTCCAGGCGATCTCGCCGGTATCCCAGTCTTCGAGCTTGTTGAGGCAGCAGCGCCCGCAGCCGTCGCAGAGCGATTCCCACTCCGACGGGCTCATCTCCTCCAGCGTCTTCGTCCGCCAGAACGGCGCCGCCTCGTCCATCCCGCCTCCGAGCCCGCTGCCCGCGCGGCGAGCGCTATCAGCTTCCCGTCGCGAGGTCGAGGAAGGCGCGGCCCTGCCGGTCCTCGATCTCGATCACCCACAGGTCCGGATCGAAACGCACTTCCCGGTCGATGCGATCCCGGACCTCGCTGCCGGGCACCCCCGACAGCACCTTCTCGAACTGCCGGTCGAGGGGCTGGTCGGCGTCGAAGAAAGCCTGCGGTGCCGGGCCGTAGAGGTCGCAGGTGCCGTCGAGCCGGTCGATGACGACGAAGATCGCGCCGGCCTCCGTCGCGCCCTTGCGCGCCACCGTGGCGAAGGCGCCGACGGCGTGGCAGCGGCGGACGTAGGCGCCGACCCAGAAGGATGAGACGACCCGCATCGGTTCCTAGTTGGTGCTGAGCCCGCCGATGCCGGCGAGCGTCGCCACCAGGCGGTCGTCGATGTCGCCGTTCACCGGCAGGCCGTGGTCGAGGCGGAAGCGGCGGATCGCCGAGGCGGTCTGGCCGCCGGCCTTGCCGTCGACGGTGAGCGGCCCGTAGCCGAGGTCGGCGAGCGCCTGCTGGATGCGCTTGACGTCGACATTGGCGGCGACCGAATGGGTCGGCGCCGGCGGCGGCACGCGCGTCGTCGTGGTGGTGGTCACGGACGCGGTCGCCGAGGGGCCGAGCAGCGCCCGCACCAGCACCTTCTCGGAGGCGACGCCGGTGATCGCCAGCCCCTCGGCGCGCTCGAAGTCGCGCACCGCCGCCGCCGTCGTCGGGCCGGCATAGCCGTCGATCGGGCCGTTGTAGAGCCCGCGCGCGGCGAGCGCCGTCTGCACGTCCTTGACCAGCAGCGACGCCGGAGCCTCGCTCGCGCCCGTCACGCCTTCCGCCGGCACATCGGCCGGCGTGGCGGAGAACAGCGGCGCCGGATGGGGCCCGGGCTGCATCAGCAGCATGTTGGCGAGCACCGCCACCGTCGCCACCGTCGCCGCCAGCGTGCCGAACACCGGGACCGGCCGGGCGGCCAGCGCCGCACCGAGGCGGCCAGCGACGCCCGGTCCCTTCGGCGCCCGGCGGGCCGGCGCGCGGCGGGGCGCCGGCTTCTTCATGCGAGCGCCCGCACCGGATCGATGGGCGCCGCGATCGCCACCGGCAGGTCGACGGCGACCGTCGTGCCGTGGCCGGGCAGGCTGCGGATGTCGAGCGTGCCGCCATGCACGGCCGCGAGCGCCTTCACCACCGAGAGCCCGAGACCCGCGCCCTCGCGGCGGCGGCCGGTGTTGTCGCCGAGCCGCATGAACGGCGTGCCGAGACGGTCGATCTCGGCCGGTGCGATGCCGATTCCGGTGTCGCGCACGACGATGCGCACCCGGTCGCCGGCGCGCTCGGCGAAGAGTTCGACGCGCCCGGCGCGGTCGGTGAACTTGATGGCGTTCGAGAGCAGGTTGATGACGATCTGCCGGCAGGCGCGCGGCGCGGCGAGCACCGCCGGCAGCGGCGCCGGCACGGTGAAGGCGAGCTCGATGCCGGCCCCGTCGGCGACGGGTGCCATCATCCGCCGGCAGCGCTCGAGCAGGGCCTCGAGGTCCACCGCCTCCGCCGCCTCGTCGCTGCCGCCGTCCGGCCCGGCCTGATCGATCAGGCCGCCGACGACGTCCATCAGGTGGCGACCGGCCTCGGCGATCAGCCCGGCATATTCGCGAACGCGCCCGGGATCGGGGTCGCCCTGGCCGGCGAGCGCCAGCGTCTCGGCGAAGCCCAGCACGGCGGAGAGCGGCGTGCGCAGCTCGTGACCGAGCAGGCCGAGTTCGCGCGAGCGGGCGCCGATGGTGGTGGCGAGCGCCTCGCGCAGCCGGCGGATCTCGTCGGCCGCCTCGACCCGCACGGAAGCGTCGGTGAAGCGGGCGACGACGCCGGGGCCGAACACCTCGCCGGGGAAGGTCCGGCGCAGGATGACGTCGAGGACCGCCATGCTCGAGGCGGCGAGCCCGCCGATGTCGTCGCCGCCGGTGCGGCAGTGGACGGTGACGGTCGCCGCCTCGCCGTCGGCGAGCGTGGTCGCGAGCGCCCGGAGGAAGGTCGGCCGGTCGCCGATGTCGAGGCGCTGCAGGAGCGCGTCGCCGGCGAGCGCCCCCGCACGGACGGCGACGAGCTTTTCCAGCGCCGGCGTTGCGGCGATGAGCGACCCGTCGGGGGCATAGAAGGCGACGCCCTCGCTCGCCGCCGCCTCGGCGA
>CAMDHY010000202.1 GCA_945898215.1 Pseudoxanthobacter soli DSM 19599
CGGCCCCGCCCTCCCACCCAGGTCGGCTTGCCGACCTGGGCACTTCGGTTGGCCGAAGCGGGCAAGCCCGCGTCGGCACGGGGAGAGCGGGTATCCACTGCAGCCGCCCCCACACACACCCGCATCCCGGGCAGACCCGCCTTGCGCCACACCCCCGTGGCGAGGCGCGGCGCCTCGTGACATCATCGCGTCGCAGCCGGCGTGGCTTCCTCCCACGTCTGCGACACGCCGGTGCGCGGGTGGCCCGACGCGCCGGTGGTACCCCCGAAAAGGACCACCGCGATGAGCTTCGTGAAATCCGGCGACGGCACCGAGATCTTCTACAAGGACTGGGGTCCGAAGACGGCGCAGCCGATCGTCTTCCACCACGGCTGGCCGCTCTCGTCCGACGACTGGGACGCCCAGATGCTGTTCTTCCTCCAGCACGGCTACCGCGTCGTCGCCCACGATCGGCGCGGCCACGGCCGCTCCAGCCAGGTCTGGGACGGCCACGACATGGACCACTACGCCGCCGACGTCGCCGCCGTCGTGCAGCACCTCGATTTGCGCGACGCCGTCCACATCGGCCATTCCACCGGCGGTGGCGAGGTCGCCCACTATGTCGCCCACCACGGCCAGGGCCGGGTGGCGAGGGCCGTGCTGATTGGCGCCGTGCCGCCTTTGATGCTGAAGACCGAGGCGAACCCCGGCGGCCTGCCGATGGAGGTCTTCGACGGCTTCCGCGCCGCGCTCGCCGCGAGCCGCGCCCAGTTCTACCTCGATATCGCGAGCGGCCCCTTCTACGGCTTCAACCGCCCGGGCATCGAGCCCTCGCAGGGCATCATCCGCAACTGGTGGCGCCAGGGCATGGAGGGCGGCGCCAAGGCCCACTATGACGGCATCAAGGCCTTCTCGGAGACCGACTTCACCGAGGACCTGCAGGCGATCGACGTGCCGACGCTGGTCATGCACGGCGACGACGACCAGATCGTCCCGATCGCCGATTCGGCGCTGCTGTCGGTGAAGCTCCTGAAGCACGGCACGCTGACGGTCTACGAGGGCTTCTCCCACGGCATGTGCACGGTGAACGCCGATGTCATCAACGCCGATCTGCTGGCCTTCGTGAAGGGTTGAGGGGCGGGGGGAGGGCGCGTCGCGGCCACCCGGCGGCGTCGTCTCGTCCGAGCGCCTTCCCCACCATTCCGGGTCATTCCCGGCCTTGTGCCGGGAACCCATGCGACGCGTGCCGGGAACACCTCCCGGCGCAGAATCCGCCGACAGGGATGGGTTCCCGGGACAAGCCCGGGAATGACCCCGAGAGTGCGGAGCGGGTCGAGGGACGCTCGGCCCCCCGACATCCCGATGCGCTCGAAACCCTCCCTCGTCTCATGGCCGGGCGAACGACACGTGCGAGGATGAGCCGCGGGAGTGCGTTCACGCGAAGTCGTCGGTGTCGGCTCGCGGCCACCGAAAGACCGGGCGATGGGCCTGCGGTCTGTCGCATCGGCCACACGCGGCCGCGCCGGCCCAGGGCTTGACGGCTCGACCGACCCACGTCCTCTTTCGCCCCGACACGAGAGCAAGGCAGGGAGGCCCCCACCCGATGCAAGCCGTCACCCTCGAAAAGTCCCCCGACCCTGTCCTCGTCCTCTCCGACGTCGCCGAACCCATCCCCGGCCCGGGCGACGCCCTCGTCCGCGTCGAGGCGTTCTCGCTCAATCTCGGCGAGGTCCGGCGCGGCTACACGATGGCGGCGGCCGGCTGGCGGCCGGGGTGGGATTTTGCCGGCACGGTGGAAAAGGCAGCCGCGGACGGCAGTGGCCCCAAGGCCGGCACGCGTGTGGTCGGCTTCCTGGAGGAGGGGGCGTGGGCGGAGCGGCTCGCCGTGCCGGTGCGGGCGCTCGCCGCGCTCCCCGACAGCGTGACGACCGTGCAGGCGGCGACGCTGCCGGTCGCCGGCCTGACCGCCCTGTTCGCGCTGGAGCGCGCCGGCCCGCTCGTCGGGCGGCGGGTGCTCGTCTCCGGCGCCTCGGGCGGCGTCGGCCACTTCGCCCTGCAGCTCGCGCGCGCCGGCGGCGCCCACGTCGTCGCCGCGGTGCGCCGGCCGGAGCTCGTCGCCGAGGCCGAGGCCGACGGCGCCCACACGGTCGTCGACGACGCGACGCTGGCGGCCGCCGGAGCCCACGGCCCCTTCGACGTCATCCTCGAATCCGTCGGCGGCGCGGCGCTGTCGAACGCGCTCACGATGCTGACGCGCACCGGCGTCTGCGTCACCTTCGGCAATTCCTCGCGCACGCCGGCGCCGGTCGATGCCGGCCGCTTCTACCTCACCGGCCGGCCGCGTCTCGAAGGCCTCTACGTCTTGTCGGAGCTCCGCCACGTTCCCCCGTCCGAGGGCCTCGGCCGCCTCGGCCGCCTCGTCGCCGACGGCCGCCTGAAGCCGCGCATCACCCTCGAGGCGCCGTGGACGGACATCGAGCGCGTCGCCCGCGCCCTCGTCGACCGCCAGGTCGCCGGCAAGGCGGTGCTCAGGGTTTCCTGATCCCCCGCCCGCGCCGCCCTCAGGCGACGCCGTCGGCCCGCCAGCGGGCGACGTCGGCGGTGGTCAGCGCGAACATCTGCTCGTCGATCTGGCGGGCGCAGTCCGGGTCGTCGAAGGCGCGCCAGAACACGCTCGGCCCGCACACGCCATTCGGCCCTTCGATGCGCACCAGCGCCTCGAAGCCGAGCGGCGAGCGGTCGGGGATGCGCACCATCGGCTGGTAGTAGGGGGCGATGCGCCCCTCCGTGCCGGCATCGCGGACGAGATCGACGGCGGCCCGGCGCTGGTCGAACAGGCCGCCGAGCTCGCGCGTGAAGAAGGCGGCGGTGCCGCGGCCGGTCTTCTTCACCCGGTAGAGCGCCACGTCGGCGCACTTGTGCAGTTCGTCCGGCGTCGTCGCGTCGGTCGGATAGCGGGCGATGCCGATCGAGCCGGACAGGAACAGCCGGCTGCCGTCCACCGGGATCGGCCGGCGGACCTGCGCGGCGATCTCGTTCGCCACGCCCTTCAGCGCCGTCTCGTCGTCGTCCTCGATCACCGCCGCGAACTCGTCGGAGCCGAGCCGCGCCACGAAGGCGTCGGCGCCGGCGGCCGAGGCGAATCGCTCGGCGACGGTGCGGATCACCTGGTCGCCGGCGCGGTGGCCGAGGCTGTCGTTCACCTCCTTGAAGGCGTCGAGGTCGAGGATCAGCAGCCCGACGCCGCGCGCCCCGAGGCGGGCGAACTCGATCGCATCGGTGAGGCGGGCGAGGAAGCGGGAGCGGTTGGCGAGGCCCGTCAGCCGTCGACGTTGGCCGCCCGCCACAGCCGCTGCTGCGCCTCGTGTTCGGCGCTGACGTCCTTGATGACGCCGACGAGGCGGCGCGGCGCGCCCGCTTCGGTCTCGACCTCGCCCATCGTGCGGACGTGCTTGCGCCGGCCCTTCGGGGTGACGATGTCGAGGTCGAAGTCGAGGTCGAACCCGCGGAGGCCGACGAGGGCATCGGCGAGCTTGCGCTCCGCCACCTTGCGGTCACCCTCCGGGAAGCAGGCGAGGCTGCTCTCGAGGCTGAACGGCGCGTCCTCTTCGAGATCGTGGATGGCATAGAACTCGCGCGACCCGGTCACCTGCTCGGTGTGCAGATCGAGCCGCCAGGCGCCGAACGAGGCGAGGGTCTCGATCTGCCGCAGGAACAGCGCGTGGCTCGCGGCCTCGCGCTGGCGCTCCTCCGCCTCCGCTTCGGCGCGCGCCGCCAGCCGCGCCGCCCGGTGGCCGGCGAGAAGGCCCTCGGCGACGGCGCCGAGGTTGCGCAGCGCCTGGATCTGCTCCGGCGTGGGCGCGAGGGGCTCCTTGCCCAGCACGCACAGCGTGCCGACGTTGAACTCGCCGTCGAGGGCGAGCGGCACGCCGGCGTAGAAGCGCATGTTGTGGCCGCCGGCGACGTAGGGATTGTCGCGCCACGCTGGATCTTCGGCGGCGTCCGCGATGATCAGCGGCTCCCGTTCGAGGATGGTGGCGCGGCAGAAGGCGAATCGCCGCGGCACCGTGACGATGCCGACGCCGGTATGGGCCTTGAACCAGAGGCGGTGGCTGTCGACCAGCGTCACCAGGCCGTAAGGAACGCCGAAGAGGTCGGCGGCGAGCCGCGCCACGGCGTCGAAATCCGGGCTCGGGGGGTCCCGAGGATGTCGAGCGCCTGCAGTGCCGCGATGCGGCCGGCCTCGTTGTCCGGCTCCCTGTGAGCCATGCGGCTGGGCTCCTCTCGCGC
>CAMDHY010000203.1 GCA_945898215.1 Pseudoxanthobacter soli DSM 19599
GCGTCGATTTCCGTGAGCGCCGCGCGAGCGGTGGCGATCTGTGTCTGGGCAGCCGCCTCCTCGGCGTCGAGGGGCGCCAGCCGGGCGCCGATCTCGGCCTCGCGGCGGCGGTCCGCGTCGATGCGGGCGGCGCGGGCGGCGATCTCCTCGCGCCGGGTGCGTGCCCGCTCGAGGTCGCCGCGGGCGCGGCTCTCGGCCGCCTCGCAGAGCGCCACCGCCGCCCCGGCCGCCTCGCCCTCGCGCAAGAGCCGGCGCGCTTCGGCGAGGTCGCGGCGCATCTCCGCCTCGGCGGCGGGGTCGGCATGGCGGGCGCGCTCGGCGCGGCGGGCGGCGAGTGCCGTCAGTTCGCCGTCGAGCACGGCGAGGCGCGCCTGCGTCGCCTCGAGCGACGCCGCGAGATCAGTGTGGCGGGCGATCGCCTCGGCGAGCGGCCCGCCGGCCTTCGGCTTGCGGCCGGCGGTGACGAGGGTCGCCAGTTCCTCCCCAAGGGCCTTCAGGACGGTGCGCGCCCGCTCGCCGCCGACCAGCGTGCCGACCTCGGCGTGCACGGCCGAACTCAGTGCGTTCGCCGCCGCTAGCGACGGCTCCGGCACCGTGAACGACTTGCCCTGCTCGACCCAGAGGATGCCGAAGGCGGCGTCGTCCACCCGCGTCTTGCTGGGCTCGATGCCGAGGAGCTGCCACACCTGCTCGTCGGCGCTGGCACCGCGGGCGATCTCCACGCCGTCGCGCCGCAGCGTCGCCCCCTGGCCGCGCAGGAAGGTCTTCGTCAGCGTGTAGGCAGAGCCGCCGTGTTCGAAGTCGAGCGTCACCGCGGCCGGCAGCGAGCGGCCCTCGCTGCCGAGATCGCGGACCCGCTGCGCCACGCTGGTGTGCCGCTCGAACAGGCAGGCGCGGACGGCGCGGAACAGCGTCGACTTGCCGGCCTCGTTCTCGGCGGCGAGCACGTTGACGCCCGGCCCGAGCCCGGCGACGCGGACGCCGGACGCGAAGCGCCCGACCCCCTCGACGGAGACGCCGGTGATCCTCACGCGCCGCGCTCCCCGTCGGCGGCCATCAGATAGAGCTCGACCAAGGCGCTCTCGGCCCGGCGGCGCTGGTCGGCGGGGCGACCGTCGTCCTCGGCGAGGCCGCGCAGGCGATCGGCGGCCTGCCGCAGCACGCCGCCGAAGTCGATCGCCTCGAGGTCGGCGGCGGTCGGCCGGGCCGACAGGGCCGAAAGATCGGCGTCGAGGTGGAAGAGCGCGGCGGAAAGGCCGGCGAGGCGGCGGTCGAGCTCGGCGCGGCCCGACAGCGCCAGCGTGCCGGCGAGCCGCAGCCGCAGCACGGTCGCGGACAGGGAGGGCAGGGCACGCAGCCGCGCCTCGAGGTCGGCGAGGTCGGCGTCGTCGCCGACGCGCTCCTCGCGCGTCGTCCAGCGGAACGAGCCGACGGTGCGCTCCTCCACCACCGCCGGCGCGCCGGGGCCGGCGACGTCGACGAGGAGGGCGCGGCCGATCTCCTGGCTGCCGGCGCGGTCGGGTTCCGGCGTGCCGGCATACCAGCAGGCGGGGCCGATGCGGAGCGTGCGGTGCCAGTCGCCCAGCGCGAGGTAGGCGAGGCCGGCGGTCTCCGGCCGGCGCGGGTCGATCGGATTGGACGCCTCGCCCTCGCCGTCGAAGCCGACCACCGAGCCGTGGGCGAGGCCGATGCGGACGAGGCCCGGCGCGCTCTCGGCCCGGTCCATCCAGGCAGAGAGGTCGCCGCCCTCGGCCTTGCGCGTGAGCACGGCCGGCAGCAGCACGGCGGCGTCGCCGAGCGGCGCCGGCTCGGGCGCGAGATGGAGGTGGACGTTGTCCGGCGTGCCGGCCGCCGCCGCGCGGTCCCAGACGCCCTTTGGCCGGTGCGGGTCGTGGTTGCCGGGAACGAGGTGCCAGGCGACCGCCGGGAACGCCCGCATCCGTTCCAGCGGCTCGCGCAGGGTTTGCGGCGTCGGCGTCTCGCTGTCGTAGACGTCGCCGGCGACGAGCACGTGCGCGGCTCCCTCCGCCAGCGCCAGCCGGCCGATCGCCTCGATCGCATCGAGCCGCGCCCGCTTCAGCACCGCCTCGCGGTCGCCGAACTGCCGGAACGGCTTGCCGATCTGCCAGTCGGCGGTATGGATGAAGCGCATGGCGGGCGGGGGTCCGTCTCGTCTCGTCGTCTGGCCCGGCGTCCTCCGGGGTCGCGATTCGCACCGGATTGGACCGGCGGGCGGTGTCGCGGTCAAGGAGCGCTATCGGCGCCGGGTGTGACGGCGCGACATTCGCGCGCTTGCGAACAATTCGTACGAGTGTATGAATTCCTGCGAGCCGCATTCGCGGCAGGGCGCCCGGTCGCCCCACCATGCCATCACTCCTGCCGAGCCAACGGCCCGGCCACCCGCCGTCCCGAGGACCCCGCCCGCATGTCGAACCATCCGACCGTCGCCCAGGCCGTCGCCGCGGCGCTCGCCCGCCACGGCATCCGGGTGCTGTTCTCCCAGAGCCTGCCGTCGATGGTGCTGCTCGCCTGCGAGGACGCCGGCCTCACCCAGTACACCTACCGGACGGAGAACGCCGGCGCCGCGATGGCCGACGGCTTCGCGCGGCTGTCGAACCGGGTGACGGTGGTCACCGCCCAGAACGGCCCGGCGGCGACGCTGCTGGTGCCCGGCCTCGCCGAGGCGCTGAAGGCGTCGGTGCCGATCGTCGCGCTGGTGCAGGATGTCAACCGCAAGGAGACGGACCGCAACGCCTTCCAGGACCTCGACCACATCGCCCTGTTCCAGGGCGCGGCGAAATGGATCCGCCGCGTCTCGGAGCCATCGCGCATCGACGACTACATCGACATGGCGTTCACCGCCGCCACCAGCGGCCGGCCCGGCCCGGCGGTGCTGATGCTGCCGGCCGACTTCCTGCTCGACACCGCCCCGCCGGTGGCGAGCCCGCGCCGGGCCGACCTCGGCGCCTTCCCGCTCGACCGCATGCTGCCCGCCGCCGACAGGCTCGACGCGGCGGCGGAGCTGATCGCCTCGGCCAAGCGCCCTCTCATCGTCGCCGGCGGCGGCGTGCACCTGTCGCAGGCGGCCCACGAACTCGCGGCGCTGCAGGCGCAGGCGCACCTGCCGGTCGTCACCACGGTGATGGGCAAGGGGGCGGTGGACGAGCGCCAACCCCTGTCGCTCGGCGTCGGTGGCAACGCCTACGGCCGCCGCGCACCGGGCCACTACCTGAAATCGATCGTCGCCGAAGCCGACGTCGTCGTGCTCGTCGGCACCCGCACGGCGCAGAACGGCACGGATTCCTGGTCGACGTTCGCGCCGACGGCCAAATTCGTCCACATCGACATCGACCCGACCGAGATCGGCCGCAACTACGAGGCGCTCCGCCTCGTCGGCGACGCGAGGCTGACGCTCGCTGCGTTGACGGAACGCCTCGCCGGCCGCCGCGCCTTCCCGCAGGACGTCGCCGACGCCATCCGCGACGCCCGCGCCCGCAACGTCGACGCGTTTGCGGCGCTGTCGGCCTCCACCGCCTCGCCGATCCGCCCGGAGCGCCTGATGGCGGAGCTCGAGACGGTGCTGACGCCGGAGACGGTCGTCGTGGCGGATGCGAGCTACGCGACGATCTGGATGTCCAGCTACCTGACCGCGCTCGCACCGGGCATGCGCTTCCTCTCGCCGCGCGGCATGGCCGGCCTCGGCTGGGGGCTGCCGCTGGCGATGGGGGCGAAGGTGGCCGACCCGTCGCGGCCGGTGCTCGCGATCGTCGGCGACGGCGGCTTCGCCCACGTCTGGTCGGAGCTCGAGACGGCGGTGCGGAACAAGACGGCCGTTGTCCTCACCGTGCTCAACAACGGTGTCCTCGGCTTCCAGAAGGACGCCGAGGACACCAAGTTCGGCCGCCACACCGGCGCCTGCTACTTCGCCCCCGTCGACCATGCCGCGATCGGGCGCGCCTGCGGCGCCGGCGGCGTGCGTGTCGAGGACCCGGCCGACTACCTGCCGGCGGTGAAGCAGGGGCTCGCGAGCGGCGGCCCCTTCGTCATCGACGTCGTCACCGACCCGCAGGCCTACCCGCCGATCACCGCCTTCGACAAGCTCGACGACCTGCGCGGGAAGCTCGGGCGGTGAGGGGGGGCAGAACGTTGACGACAGCACCGCACGCCCACCCTTCCCTGGAGGGGGAGGGTCGTCGCGCCGAAGGCGCG
>CAMDHY010000204.1 GCA_945898215.1 Pseudoxanthobacter soli DSM 19599
TGATCCTGCGGGCGATCCAGGACCAGATCGCATTCTGCCCGCCCCTGATCGTCACGCCCGAGCAGATCGACCAGATCGTCGCCCGCTTCGGCGCCGCGCTGGAAGAGACCGAGGCCTGGGTCGCCGCCGGCATGCCGGCGGTCTGACCACCACCGCGCTCGAAGACCCCGGGCCGGCGTCCAGTACGCCGGCCCATCCGTTTCCAGCCCTCCCCGCCCGCCCCACAAATTCGCCGTCTGCCCGTGTGTTCCTGTGAGACGCTGAGGAACGGGCGGAGAGATGTGGGAGGACGCCGTCGGATGACGACGACGCGACGGAATATACTGGCTGCCGGCCTCGGCGGCGCGATGGCGGCGCTGCTGCCGCTCCAATCGGTGGGAGCGCAGACGACCGGCGTGCAGGCGGCGCCCGCCCGGCGTACCATCCCGTCGAGCGGCGACACGATCGCGGCCGTCGGGCTCGGCACCTGGATCACCTTCAACGTCGGCGACGACCCGGTGCTGCGCGACGAGTGCATGGAGGTGATGGCGGCCTTCTTCGCCGCCGGCGGCCAGATGATCGATTCCTCGCCGATGTACGGCTCGGCACAGGCGGTCGTCGGCGACGGCCTCACCCGCCTCGGCCGGCCCGAGGCGCTGTTCTCTGCCGACAAGGTGTGGATCTCCGACGGCGACGCCGGCCCCGCGCAGATCGAGCAGTCGCGGCAGCTTTGGGGCGTGCCCGCCTTCGACCTTGTGCAGGTCCACAACCTTCTCGCCTGGCGGGAGCACCTGGCCACGCTCGGCGACATGAAGGCGGACGGCCGCCTGCGCTACCTCGGCATCACCACCTCGGAGGGCCGCCGCCACGATCTCTTCGAGGATGTCATGCGCCGCCAGCCACTCGACTTCGTGCAACTCTCCTACACCATCGTCGACCGTGAGGCGGAAGAGCGCCTGTTGCCGATGGCGATGGACCGCGGCATCGCCGTCATCGTCAACCGCCCCTTCCGCCAGGGTGCCCTGACGCGCCAACTCGAGGGCGAGCCCCTCCCCGGCTGGGCGGCCGAGATCGGCGCGACAACATGGGCGCAGGCGATCCTGAAGTTCATCCTCTCGCACCCGGCCGTCACCACGGTGATCCCGGCGACGACGCGCGTCGACCACGTCCGCGAGAACCTCGCAGCAAGCACTGGCCCGATGCCGGATGCCGCCCTGCGCGCCCGCATGGCCGCCGACGTCGCGGCGCTCTGAAGCCGCGATGTCGGAGTGGTGGACCTACCGTCCGGAAGACTTCCTGCTATTCTCGCCGCGGGTCTACTGGCGCCTGTTCGAGCTCCACAACGCCGCCCTGTGGCCGGGCCAGTTCGCCGCCGTGGCCCTCCTCGCCGTCCTCGTCTGGCTCGCCGCCGCACGGCCGGCCGGCCACGCCCGTCTCATCACCGCGGCTCTCGCCCTCGCCTGGGCCTTCACCGGCTGGGCCTTCGTCTGGAGTCGCACCGCCACCATCAACTGGGCGGCCGAATACCTGGCGCCGCTGTTCGCCATTGAAGCGCTGCTCCTGGCCCTCGTCGCTGTCCTCGGTGGCTTGCGTGGCCGTCGGTCCGGGATCGCCACGGTCGCCGGCTGGCTCCTCGTCGCGCTCGCGGCAGCCCAACCGCTGCTGGCGCCGGTCAGCGGACGCGGCTGGGCGGCCGCGGAGATCTTCGCCATCGCCCCCGACCCGACCGCCATCGCCACCCTCGGCCTGCTGCTGACGCTCCGCGGGCCGATGGTCTGGGCGCTGGTGCCGATCCCGCTTCTGTGGTGCGCGCTGAGCGCCCTCACCTTGTGGACGATGGGCGAGCCCGCCGCCGCGGCACTCCCCCTCGCCGCCTGCCTCGTGACACTCGCGGCGCTCCTGGCCGTCGCCGTCCAAACCCGCGCCGGCGCGCCCGTGCCGCGATCCTAGTTGGAATGCCCCGCCGCGCCGGCGGCCTAGTTGCGGCCGGCGGCGGCGGCCGCCTCGGCGCGCGTCTCGCCCGGCGTGCGGCCGAAGCGCAGCTTGTAGTGCCGGCAGAACTGCGACTGGTCGGAGAAGCCGTGGCTCAGGGCGACCATCGCCAGCGACGTTCGCCGACGCGGGTCGCGCAGCGCACCGTCGGCTTCGGTCAGCCGCTGCTCGATCGTCCAGCGCCCCATCGTCGTGCCGGCGGCGGCAAACAGCCGGTGCAGGTAGCGCACGGACAGGCCGCACTCGGCGGCGATCAGCGCCGGCGTCAGGTCCGGGTCGGCGAGGCGCCGGCGGATCGCCGCCTTGATGCGCCGGAGGTGCGCCGCCGCCACCGCGCTCTCGCCGCTTTCGGTGCCGCGGTCGCCTTCGGAAAGCGCGAGCGCCAGAAGCTCCATGAGTTGCCGCGCAACCACCGGCGCGCGCACAGGATCGAGACCGTCGGCGTTCGCCATCACCGAGCGCGCGAAGTCCATGAACAGGCCGGAAAACCCGACGGGCCGGCCAATGGTGCGGCCCTGGAAGGCCCGCCCGCGCGGCAGGAAGCCGTCGAGCAGGGATTCCGGCAGCCGCACCACGAGCAGTTCGTTGTCGCCCGGCTGGTGGAGCTCGTAGGGCAGGTCGCCGCGCTCGGTGAGGAAACACTGCGCCGGGCAGTGGGCACGCGCCGCCTCCTGCTCGAAGAACAGGTCGCCCCTGAGCGGGATCGTCACGAGATGGTAGCCCTCCGCATGGGCGGCGATCTGCAGCGGCCGGCGCCGGTACGTCACCGGCGTCGAGACGATGCGCGACAGCGACACCGCCCCCACCGCCTGCACCGCCAGCCGCCCGTGGAAGTCCCGGCCGCGGGCGGAGCGCACCTCCTGCAGATAGTAGGTCGCCGAGATCGCTCGCTCCCACTCCCGCTCGGCGGCACCACCCGTTCCGCGGGTGACGATCTCGTTCGGCATGGCCTGCTCCAAAGCTCCAGCCTCTCACGACAAGCCCACGCCACGGAGAAAGCAAGAAGCATTCCCGCGTTGCTCTCGTCCCGGCCCGACGTCCCGCGCCGAGCCGAGGGCGCCTGCCGACAAGAGCCCGTGCAGTCTGCGCCAAGCCACCGGCGGCGACGGATGCTGAGATCGCCGCGCAGAAAAGCCTAGCGGGGAGCCGTCCGATGTCCATGAGCTCTGAGACCATCGTCGATGCCGGCAAGGGCATCCGCTTCAAGCGCAACACCAGCGACATCATCCCGGTGCTCGACTTCAGCCCGATGCTGTCGAGCGACCCTGAGATCCGCAAAGAGATCGCCCCGGCGCTGCGCAAGGCGTGCACCGACGTCGGCTTCTTCTACCTCGTCAACCACGGCATCCCCGACGCCGTGATCCGCCGCGCCTACCAGGCGATGCAGCGCTACTTCGCCCTGCCTTCGGCCGAGAAGATGAAGCGCCACTACATGTCAACGCCCAACCACCGCGGCTATGTCGGCAACGGCGATATCAACGCCGACCACGAGCTCAAGGGCAACGACATGCACGAGGCCTTCGAGGCCGCGCACGACCTGCCCGAAGACGACCCGGACTATCTGAAGGGCATCAAGTTCTACGGGCCGAACCAGTGGCCGGACGCCCCGCCGGAATTCGCCTCGGCGATCGGCACCTACTTCGACACCCAGCTCGAGTTCGGCAAGACGATGCTGCGCGCCTTCGCGCTCGCCCTCGACCTGCCGGAGACCTACTTCGACGCGATGTACAACAAGCCGATGTCGCGGCTGCGGGCCTGCTACTACCCGCCCCAGCAGCCCGACTGGGACCTGTCGAAGATCGGCATCGGCGCCCACCGCGACTACGAGCTGTTCACCACCGTCTGGCAGTCGCCCCAGCCCGGCCTGCAGGTGAAGGGCGTCGGCGGCGACTGGGTGGAGGTGACGCCGATCGACGGCACCTTCGTCATCAACCTCGGCAACCTGATGCAGCGCTGGAGCAACGACGTCTTCCTGTCGCGCCCGCACCGGGTGGTCAACCTCACGACCGAACACCGCTACTCGATCGTGCAGTTCTTCGGCGTCGACTACGACGCCACCCTCGACGCCTTCCCGACCTGCGTCACGGCCGAGCGCCCCGCCCGTTATCCGCCGATCTCCTGCGGGAAGAACACCGAGGATCAGGTCGCCCAGACCTACTACAAGAAATAGCCGTTCCCCCGGCCACCGCCCTCCCCCTCATCCCCAGCGGCCGGCG
>CAMDHY010000205.1 GCA_945898215.1 Pseudoxanthobacter soli DSM 19599
GGACCCGGGCGGTTCCGCCAGTTCATGCAGTTCGACGCCGACACGGTCGGCACGGCGAGCGTCGCGGCGGACGCCGAGATCTGCATGATGGCGGCTGACACGCTGGAGCGCCTCGGCATCCCGCGCGGCGACTACGTCATCAAGGTCAACAACCGCAAGATCCTCGACGGCATGATGGAGGCGATCGGCCTCGCCGGCGAGGGGAATGGCAACCGACGGCTCGTCGTGCTCCGGGCGATCGACAAGCTCGACCGCCTCGGCGCCGACGGCGTGCGGGCGCTGCTCGGCGACGGGCGGCTCGACGAGAGCGGCGCCTTCACCCCGGGCGCGCGGCTCGCGGCGGACGCCGCCGAGCGCATCCTCGCCTTCGTCGCCGCCGGCAGGCCGACGGCCGGGGAGACGCTCGCCGCCCTCGGCGCCCTCGTCGAAGGCACCGACCTCGGCCGGCAGGGTGTCGCGGAACTCTTCGACATCGCTGCCCTCGTCGAGGCGGCCGGCTACGCCGGCCGGGTCCGCATCGACCCCTCCGTCGTTCGCGGCCTCGAGTACTACACCGGCCCGGTCTTCGAGGCGGAGCTGACCTTCGAGGTGACCGGCGAGGACGGCAAACCGGTGCGGTTCGGCTCGGTCGGCGGCGGCGGGCGCTATGACGGGCTGGTCGGCCGCTTCCGCGGCGAGGACGTGCCGGCGACCGGCTTCTCGGTCGGCGTCTCGCGGCTCGCGGCAGCGCTGGCGGCCCGCCGTGGCGACACGGCAGCCGAGGGCACCGGCCCCGTCGTGATCCTCGTGCTCGACCGCGACCCCGCGGCGATGGCGTCCTACCAGACGATCGCCGCGGAACTGCGCGGCGCCGGCATCGCGGCGGAGATCTACCTCGGCTCCTCCGGCATGAAGCCGCAGATGAAGTATGCCGACCGCCGGGCGGCCCCCTGCGTCGTCATCCAGGGCTCGAACGAGCGCACCGCCGGCACGCTGGAGATCAAGGACCTCGTCGAAGGGGCGAAGCGCGCCGCGGCGATCAAGGACAATAAGGCCTGGCGCGAGGAGCGGCCGGCGCAGCAGACGGTGGCGCGTGGCGACCTCGTGCCCGCCGTCCGCGCCCTCCTCGCCCGCTACGGCCGGTGAGCGCGATGGCGAGCGGGGCACAACGCAACCCCTCCCCCCTCGTGGGGGAGGTCGGCGGCGAAGCCGACGGGAGGGGGGGCCGCGCGGCAGCGCGGCGCAAAAACCCTCGCTCTACTCATGTGGCTACGATGACCGTGGCGCTCGGACTGCCAAATTCGACCCTCGAACCCGCGGCCGCCCCCCCTCCCTGCCCTCCCCCGCGAGGGGGGAGGGTTCGCGGTGTGCTTGCCGCGAGGATGCCTTTCCAGAAACAGCGCGAATCCTTGGCAAGGGCCTCCTGACATGGCGCCGACGGCTGCGATCGGGGTGCTTGAGGCGGATGCGCGGCTGGCGAGGCTGAGGGGGCTGCTGGAGGCTGCGGGCCATGCCTTCGTCGAGCCGGCGGTGCTGCAGCCGGTCGAGCCGTTCGTCGACCTCGCCGGCGAGGACCTGCGGCGGCGGCTGTTCCTGACGAGCGCCGCCGACGGGCGCGAGCTCTGCCTGCGTCCCGACTACACGATCCCCGTCTGCCGGCTGCACCTCGACACCGGGGCGGCGGGGCGGCAGGCGCGCTACGCCTATCTCGGACCGGTGTTCCGGCAGCGCCCGCAGGGGCCGAGCGAGTTTTTGCAGGCCGGCGCCGAGTGGCTCGGCTACGCCGATGAGGAGGCGACCGACGCGGAGGCGCTGGCGCGGGCGCTCGAAGCGGCCGCCGTACTCGGTCTCGACCGGCCGACGGTGCGCATCGGCGACGAGGCGCTGTTTGCGGCCGTCGTCGGCGCGCTGGAGCTCTCCGACGCGTGGCGGCGGCGGCTGACGGCGCTGTTCGGCGACGGAGACCGGCTGTCGGCCGCCCTCGACCGGCTCGACGGCACCGCGGCGCCGGAGCGAGTGGCGGTGGCCGGTGCGCTGGCATTCGCCGAACCGGAGACAGCTCGGGCGCTGGTCGAGGACATGCTGTCGATCGCCGGGCTTTCCACCGTCGGCGGCCGCGGCGCCGGCGAGATCGCCGAGCGGCTGGCCGAGCAGGCGGCGTTCGCCGCCGGCGCCCGGCCGGCACCGGAAGCCGCCGCCTTGATCCGCCGCTATCTCGCCATCGCCGCTCCGGCGGATACCGCCGGTGACGCGGTCGCCGCGTTCGCCCACGAGGCCGGCAGCGGTGTTTCGGCCGCGCTCGCACCGGCGCTCGACGCCTTCCGCCGCCGCCTCGGCCTCCTCGCCGAGCGCGGCGTCGCCGCGTCCTGGCTCACGTTCGAAGCTTCGTTCGGCCGGCCGCTCGACTACTACACGGGCTTCATGTTCGAGCTCTACGACCCGGCCCGGCCGGACGGCGCCCAGGTGGTCGGCGGCGGCCGCTACGACCGCATGCTGACACTGCTCGGCGCCGACACGCCGGTGCCGGCGGTCGGCTTCTCGGTCTGGCTCGACCGGCTCGGCTTCGGGGGGCGGGCATGATGGCGGGGACGAGCACCGAGACGGTCCTGGCCAGAGAGACCGCCGGCGGGCCGCTGGTCATCGCCGTGCCTTCCAAGGGCCGGCTGCAGGAGAACACCGCCGCCTTCTTCGCCCGCGCCGGCCTGCCGCTGGTGCAGGCGGGCGGCGCGCGCGGCTACCGGGCGACGGTCGCCGGCCTCGCCGACGCCGAGATCGCCTACCTGTCGGCCTCCGAGATCGCCCGCGAGATCGCCGGCGGCGGCGTCCACCTCGGCATCACCGGCCTCGACCTCGTCCACGAGACGATCGCCGAGCCGGCGGCGCGCGACCGCCTCGTCCACCTCGTCGTGCCGCTCGGCTTCGGCCACGCCGACGTCGTCGTGGCGGTGCCGAAGGCCTGGCTCGACGTGCGCGGCATGGCCGATCTCGCCGACGTCGCGGCCGACTTCCGCGCCCGCCACGGCCGGCGGCTCAGGGTCGCCACCAAATACGTGCACCTGACGCGCTCCCACTTCGCCGCCCACGGCATCGTCGACTACACGATCGTCGAGAGCGCCGGCGCCACCGAGGGCGCCCCGGCGGCGGGCTCGGCCGAGCTCATCGTCGACATCACGACGACGGGCTCGACGCTCGCCGCGAACGCGCTGAAGCAGATCGAGGGCGGCACGATCCTGAAGTCGGAGGCGCACCTCGTCGCCGCCCGCCGTGCCACCTGGGCACCGCACCAGCTCGCCGCCGCCGGCGCCATCCTCGACCGGGTGTCGGCGGAAGCGCGCGGCCGGGCGGTGAAGGCGGTCGCGGCCGTGGTGGCGCATCCCGCGGCGGTGGCGATGGAGGCGGCGGAGCGCTTCGGCTGCACCATCCCGTTCGGCAGCGACGGCACCGTGCTGACGCTGCACTGCCCCGCGAAGCGCGTCTACGACTGCGCGGCGTGGCTCAGGTTCGAGGCGGGCGCCGAAACTGTGACGGTGTCGGTGTTGGACGAGGTGTTCACCGCCGACAACCCGATGCTCGACCGGCTGGCCGCGGTGGTGCACGGCGGCTGAGCTGACACTCCGGTCCTCAGGTCGGCCGCACGAAGGCGTTGCGCGCGGCCTCCACCGCGTCGCGGTCGGCGCAGCCCTCGACGTGGTCGTTGACCATGCCGACCGCCTGCATGAAGGCGTAGAGCGTCGTCGGCCCGACGAACGAGAAGCCGCGCCGCTTCAGCTCCTTGGCGAGGGCGTGCGACTCGGCGCAGTCGACCATGCGGCGCAGGTCCTCCCAGGCGAACGATGTCGGCCGCGACGCCGGGCCCGGCTCGAAGCGCCAGACGAAGGCGGCGAGCGAGCCCGTCTCCTGCTTCAGCGCCAGCACGCGGCGGGCGTTGTTGATCGCCGACAGGATCTTGGCGCGATGGCGGACGATGCCGGCGTCCGCGAGCAGCCGCTCGACGTCGCGCTCGTCGAAGCGGGCGACCGTCTCGGCGTCGAAATCGGCGAAGCCGGCGCGGAAGGCCGGCCGCTTGCGCAGGATGGTCAGCCAGGACAGGCCCGACTGGAAGCCTTCCAGGCAGAGCTTCTCGTAGAGCCGGCGGTCGTCGGCGACCGGGCGGCCCCACTCGTC
>CAMDHY010000206.1 GCA_945898215.1 Pseudoxanthobacter soli DSM 19599
CCGAGATCGGCGCGGTCGTCGGCGCTGTAGATGAACGGATAGCGCTCCGCCGACGGGTCGATCGGCGGGCGCGGGCCCTCGAGCGCGTACCGGTCGAGGACGAGGACGCTCTCGACATAGAGTTCCGTCGCCGGCTCGTCGAAGGTCATGAAGGCGACGGAGTTGCCGAAGACATCGTGGGCCCAGCGCACGTGGGCGCCGGGCGACAGCGTCATGCGCGCGTCGACGAGGCGCAGATCATGGCTGTCGCGTGGGCGCAGCATCATGCGGTGCTCGCCGAACTCGACGGGCGTCGCGTAGGAATAGGTGGTCCGGTGGCGGACGGTGAGGCGCTTGGCCATGGGACGAGACTTTCGTTGCGGCGGGCGGAGGCCGGAGCACTCCGCCCATATGGGGTCGCGCGACCCCGGTTACGCGACCCCGTTTACTTGGGTCCGAACAGCAGCCAGAGCAGCAGGCCGAGCACCGGCAGCACCAGGATGACGAGCACCCAGATGACCTTGGAGATGGTGGACGCGCCGGAATTGATGATCTTGATGATGGCGTAGATGTCGAACGCCAGGATGACGAGCCCGAGCAGGCCGCCGACTTCGATCCCCATGATGGTCTCCATGCACCGCGTCGGCGCAACCCGCGCCGTCAGAGCCCGGTTAACGCCGCCGGGCCCGACGGGTTCCGGCCTTTCGCTTGCCCCCGGGCGGGGAAGAAGTTAAGAGAGCCGCGTCGCGACCCGCTGCCGAGCCTTCGGCGGCGGCTGCGGCGTTGCGGCACCCTGCGCGAAGGCGCAGCGGGCCACGGTGCCGCGCGGGTGGTGGGACGGCCGTGCCGTCCGAGACCGCCGGTCGCGGCGAGACTGAGCGCCGCCTCGTCAGATCGCACGCGCCGGGCCGCCGGGAGAACCGGAGGCTGTCCGTCGCCGCCACACCCCGATGGGGGCGGCGGGCGCCGGGCCGGTTCGACGGGACGGCTCCATCAACGCGAACCCAAGCCGGCGCCTGGCCGACAGTGGCCTACGGAGACCGAATGCCCGCTCTTTCCACGATGAACCCCTCCCGCGACGATTTCGCGGCCCTGCTCGACGAGTCCTTCACCCGCAACGAGATGCACGAAGGCTCGGTGGTCAAGGGCATCGTCGTCGCCATCGAAAAGGACCTCGCCGTCATCGACGTCGGCCTGAAGGTCGAGGGCCGTGTCGCCCTGAAGGAATTCGGCACCAAGGCCCGCGACGGCCTGCTCAACGTCGGCGACGAGGTCGAGGTCTACCTAGAGCGTGTCGAGAACGCGCTCGGCGAGGCCGTGCTGTCGCGCGAGAAGGCGCGGCGCGAGGAGAGCTGGGTCCGCCTCGAGGAGTTCTTCAACAAGGGCGAGAAGGTCACCGGCCAGATCTTCAACCAGGTCAAGGGCGGCTTCACCGTCGACCTCGATGGCGCCGTGGCGTTCCTGCCGCGCTCGCAGGTCGACATCCGCCCGGTGCGCGACGTCGGCCCGCTGATGAACACGCCGCAGCCCTTCCAGATCCTCAAGATGGACAAGCGGCGCGGCAACATCGTCGTCTCCCGCCGCGTCGTGCTGGAAGAGACGCGCGCCGAGCAGCGCTCGGAGCTCGTGCAGAGCCTCGAGGAAGGCCAGATCATCGAGGGCGTCGTCAAGAACATCACCGACTACGGTGCGTTCGTCGACCTCGGCGGCATCGACGGCCTGCTGCACGTCACCGACATGGCGTGGCGCCGCGTCAACCATCCGTCCGAGATCCTGACGATCGGCCAGACCGTCCGGGTGCAGATCATCCGCGTCAACCACGAGACGCACCGCATCTCGCTCGGCATGAAGCAGCTGATGTCCGATCCGTGGGACGGCATCGAGGCGAAGTATCCGGTGGATGCGCGCTTCAAGGGCCGCGTCACCAACATCACCGACTACGGCGCGTTCGTCGAGCTGGAGCCGGGGATCGAGGGCCTCATCCACGTCTCCGAGATGAGCTGGACGAAGAAGAACGTCCACCCCGGCAAGATCGTCTCCACCTCCCAGGAGGTCGAGGTGATGATCCTCGAGGTGGATCCGGTGAAGCGCCGCATCTCGCTCGGCCTGAAGCAGACCCTGCACAACCCGTGGGAGGTCTTCATCGAGAAGTACCCGCCGGGCACGGTGGTCGAGGGCGAGGTCAAGAACAAGACCGAGTTCGGCCTGTTCCTGGGCCTCGACGGCGACGTCGACGGCATGGTGCACCTCTCCGACCTCGACTGGAACCGTCCGGGCGAGCAGGTCATCGAGGAGTTCCGCAAGGGCGAGATGGTCAAGGCGCAGGTCCTCGACGTCGACGTCGAGAAGGAGCGCATCTCGCTCGGCATCAAGCAGCTCGCCGGGGACCCCTTCGCCGACGCTGGCGAGATCAAGAAGGGCCAGATCGTCACCTGCGAGATCACCGACGTGAAGGAAGGCGGCATCGAGGTGAAGCTAATCGGCACCGATCTCTCCACCTTCATCCGTCGCTCCGACCTCGCCCGTGATCGTGGCGACCAGCGGCCGGAGCGGTTCGCCGCCGGCGAGAAGGTCGACGCCCGCGTCATCCAGTTCGACCGCCGCGCCCGCAAGGTTCAGGTGTCGATCAAGGCGCTGGAGATCGCCGAGGAGAAGGAGGCCGTCGCGCAGTTCGGTTCGTCCGACAGCGGCGCCTCGCTCGGCGACATCCTCGGCGCCGCCCTGAAGGCGCGCCAGGAAGGCGACAAGTAAGCATCGACGACGAGGCGGCGGCCGGGCACCCCGGCCGCCGTTGCCTTCCTTCTGTTCTCGCGGAGCTGACGCCCGATGGCCCTCGACGCCGATGCGATCGTCGACCGGAGGCGCCTGCGGCGGTCGCTGACCCTCTGGCGGACCCTCGCGATCCTGCTCGTCGCCGCCGCGATCGGCGTCACCGCCTTCGCCTTCGGCGGCAGCGACTGGCTGGCGCGGCACGAGCCGCACATCGCCCGCCTCACCATTTCCGGCGTCATCACCGACGACCGCCGCCAGGTCCGCCTCATCGAGCGGATGGCGGAGAGCTCCTCGGTCGCCGGCGTCATCGTCTCGATCGACAGCCCCGGCGGTACGACCGTCGGCGGCGAGGTGCTCTACGAGGCGCTGCGCAAGCTCGCCGAGAAGAAGCCCGTCGCCGCCCACATCGCCACCCTCGGCGCCTCCGCCGGCTACCTCACCGCGATCGCCGCCGATCACATCGTCGCGCGCCGCAACGCCATCACCGGCTCGATCGGCGTGCTGTTCCAGTATGGCGACGCCGCCGGCCTGCTCGACACCCTCGGCATCCGCCTCGATGCGGCCAAGAGCGGCAGCCTGAAGGCGGAGCCGGCTCCCTGGGCGCCGGCGAGCGAGGAGGCGAAGGCGGTGCTGCAGGGCGTCGTCGAGGACAGCTTCGTCTGGTTCCGCGACCTCGTCGTCGAACGGCGCGGCCTCGCGCCCGAGGCCGTCGCGGTGTTCTCGGACGGCCGCATCTTCACCGGCCACCAGGCGCTGGAAGCCGGCCTCGTCGACACCCTCGGCGGCGAGGACATGGCGATCGACTGGATGGAGCGCGAGCGCGACGTCGCAGCCGACCTGCCGGTGCGCGACTGGCGCCTGCCGCCGGAAGGCTCGGGCGTGCCGTTCCTGTCGGCCCTCGGCGAGGGCTTCGGGCGCTCGCTCGCCCGCACCTTGCTGGAATCGGCGGGAATTCCGACTGCCGAGGGCGATGGCCGCCTTGACGGTCTGAGGTCGGTTTGGCAGGCTCCGGCCCTGGAGCGAGGCGATCGCTTCGAAGGGGCGACACGATGATCAAGTCCGAGCTCGTCCAGAAGATCGCCGAACGCAACCCCCATCTCTACCAGCGCGACGTCGAGAACATCGTCAACGCCATCCTCGACGAGGTGGTGAACGCGATGGCGCGCGGCGACCGCGTCGAGCTGCGTGGCTTCGGGGCCTTCTCGGTCAAGAACAGGCCGGCCCGGACCGGGCGGAACCCCCGCACCGGC
>CAMDHY010000207.1 GCA_945898215.1 Pseudoxanthobacter soli DSM 19599
CGTGTCGGCGAGAAGTCGGACTCGATCCGCACCGTCGGCCCGAAGCTGCCGTTGTCACCCACCATCACCAGCGCGATGCCGGTGAGGTCGAGGGTCTCGATGGTCTTGCGGTTCTTCGACAGCGTGGCGCGGCCGATGCCCTCGAGGAAGCGGCCGATCTCGACGTCCGCCGCCTCCAGCATCCCGTTGATGAGCGAGCGTTCCGAGAACGTCGCCAAGCAGTCGTAGGGATCCTGCATGCCGCCGCGAACGAGCTGGTTCGGCGCCGGCTGCAGCGGTGTGTGCATGGAGTTGTAGCTGACCGTGAGCATCTTCTTGCCCTTGGTGGTGGTCCACCAGTCGACGGCATTGTCGCTCTGCACGGTCGTGAGATAGGTGCGGATGGTCTCCTGCTCCGTGCACTGCGGCGCGGCGTAGGGAGAGCGCGCCTTGTTCAGCGTCACCTGCGGCCAGACATAATAGGCGTTGTCGACGCTGAAGGCCGACTTCTCCGGCTTGCCCTGCGGGCCGCAGGGCTCGCCCGGCGTGAAGATGCCGCCGGTCTGCAGGCACGTCTCCGCGGGAGTCGTCTGCTTCAGGGCGTTCTTCTCGCGGATGTACTCGCAGGAGATCTTGTTGTTCGCGCCGAGCGAATAGCAGGCGCCGTTCTGGGTGGTCTGGAAGAAGCCGCAGGTCTGCAGGCCGTCCGGATCGACCCCGCCCGCCGTGTAGTCGGCCGAGGGCGGCCCCGGCGTCATGTTGCCGATGAAGGCGTCGAAGCCGCGGGTCGCCGGTGCGCACGTTCCGGCCGGATCGTTGGCATCGCCGAGGTGGTACTTGCCGACCATCGCGCTCTTGTAGCCGACGTCGCTTAGGAGCCGCGGCAGCGTCGCCTCGAACGACGACAGGTAGGCCTGCGGGATGTGGTTGTCGACGATCGCGCTGGTGACGCCGGTGCGCAGCGGGTAGCGGCCGGTGAAGAAGGTCGCGCGGCTCGGCGAGCACTCCGGCATCGCCCAGGCGTTGGAGAAGCGCACGCCCTGCTCGGCGATCTTGGCGAGGTTCGGCATCTTCGGCGGAGTGTTGCCGCCATAGCCGAACAGGCCGAGCTGGTCGATGCCGACGTCGTCGAGGATGATGAAGATGATGTCCTTGGTGGCGCCGCCCGGCAGCCCGACGGGCGTGGCCGCGTCCGCCGCCGAGGTCGCCGCGGCGGCGGGGAGGACGGGCATCGCCGTCATCAGCGCCGCCACCATCGCGGTCCCCGTCAGGAGCCCGCGTCCGCATCGTCCCAAGATCGTCATGGCACTTCTCCCAATGGCGACGCGCTTGCGCGCACCCTCCCCGCCCTGACGCACTCCCTCAGGACGATCTCTCGCCGTGAAGCGCCCCCCGACCGCAACCTCGGACAAATGTGTCGGCCCGGGCACGCGTGCCCACTCCGTTTGCGTCATACGACCCAGTACGGGGGCGGCGGGGCAACGGCAACGGCAACTCCTTCCGAACTCGAACCGATCTACCGCCAGGATTGGAGCGGACTTCCGAGCATCTGCCGTCGGGCCCCGTTCGGGGACGTGGCGTTGCCGCGGTCGCGGAAGGGCGTCCGGCCATCGCAGGACCACCATCACCCGGAAACAGCAGCGGCGCCCCTGGGGGCGCCTCTTTCGCTTCAACTCGAAGTCGAGCCCAAGTACCGGGCGACCTCACGGCCGGCCGCTCCCTGGCCAACGGCAGGGAGGGTGGCGGCAGGTGCGCCCCGTCTACTTCCGCCTTGCGATCGCCGGCGGCACGTAGGTATCGTCGGCGACGCTGCCTTCGGGCCCGTAGACGCGCAACATGATGTTGAACGCCCCTTTGGGCACAGGCAGCCAGTTAGCCTTGGGCACGCCGTCCGGCAGGGCGCGGGCCAGGACGATGGTGAGCGAGCCATCCCGATTGTAGCGGAGGCCGCGCGTATAGCTGGCGACGACGTACTTGTCCGCCGTGTTCTTCACGAGTTCGACGGCCGCCGGCGTGTAGGCCGTCACCGACCAGAAGCGCGATGCCTCCGGAAGTTCGTCGGCGGCGAAGTGCAGTTCGTAGCCGCGCGGGTCCGTGCCGTCGAGCGACCGCCCTTTTCCGTCTTTGAAGGTATGATAATAGGCCGCGGTGGCCTGGCTATTGCCGTACTGGATGTACTCAGTGATCGCTGCTCTATCGAGGGACTGTTTCCCCCACGCACCGATATTGGTGAAGTGGATCCAGTTATTCACACCAGAGCTGTTCTGGTAGTGATTGAGAATCATCTGATGGCCGAAGCGCGCGCCCTGCCGGAGATCATGGCGGTCACTTGATGACAGATTCTCGCCGTCGCCGAACATCGTATTGAAGCGGGCCGAGAGTTCCTGCTGCGCTCTCGTCAATGGCGGCGTCTGCGGTGACGCGACGGCGACCTGAATCTGCTTGAGAAATCGGATCGGGGCGTCCTGGGCGAGCGCATCGGCTTTCTGCTTGAACGGCTTGCTGAACAGGATCTCGGGTACGATCAGGGTCTTTCCGCCGGGCGGCGTCCCATCCGGACAATTCTTGTTCAGGTACTTGCACAACGGCAACGTCTTGATCGCCTTGCGAAATTCATTGGCTTCGCGGCGCTCGTCGTCGCCAGCCGCTGAATGCTTGTCGACGCGGAAGATCAGAGCCGGAAAGTCGAGCGGCATCGCCACTGGCGTGACCCCGGGAGGCATCTTTCCGGTGAAGCTGGGGCCGGTCAACCCGTAGAGACCATGCTCTCCGGCCGGGATGCCAGAATCGAAAATGTTGCCGAATCGGTCCAGGGTCATGATCGAGTAGGTCGCCGTCGTCTTTGGAATCTCCAAGATCAGTGGCTGTCCAGAAAGATCTAGGAAAGAACTAGCATACAGCGTGTCGACATTAATGGCGACAACGAGTTTGTAGACTGGTGATATCCGATCCGGCCCTATCAATCTGTTTTTTGTCGGAATCTTTGACTGAAAATCGGCACTCTGGGATTGATAGTGGGTAAACCAAAGTGGATAGAATTCAACCAGATAATCAGCTGCCGTCTCGAAAGTCTTGCTTTGACGGCCGAGAGGGGCTTCCGTCTGCGGCTCGCCTGCCAGGGATTTTGCCGGAGCGGCGAAAGACGTGGCAGCGAGGACAACGGCGAGCCCGCCTGCAACGCACAGGCGATTAAAAGCATGAAGAAAGTGCATGATGGGTTCCCTCAATGAATGATTGAAACCTTCTCTGCGGATTCCGCTCTGGAAGGATTGCGCCTAGAACCTGCATCGCTACGGGAACGATAGGGCGCCGACAACAGAAACTACTTCCAGACCAGGACCGATCTATTGCCGGAATTGGGTCAGACCTCCACGAGATACACTGTCTGCAACCTGACTTCGGGTTTCCGACGGTGGCGCCGTGGCGACCGTGAGCGGTCGGGCCCCGAGGGCGACAAACCGGGAGCAAAGGAGCCCACCCGATGGCGGCGGAAGGCCACCGCGGGACAACCATCACCCGGAAACAGCAGAGGCGCCCGTGAGGGCGCCTCGCTTCAACTCGCAATCGAGCCCAGTCCAGGGTGGCCTTATCCCTGGCCGTCCCATTGGCCGCCCCCGGAGGGGAGGGCGAACGCCCTCCCCTCGTGGCGCATCAGCGCAGGGCCGCGGCCCGCTTCAGCACCTTGCCGGCCTCGGCCGTGCAGTCGGTGCCGAGGTTGTCGTTGATGATCTGCTGGTCGGCGTCGTTGGTCAGCCCGTCGACGTTGATGTCGTAGCGGCTCGGCCCCTTGTCCTCGAACGAGGTCCAGCCGGCGACGTCGAGGTCGTCGACCTTCATGTCCAG
>CAMDHY010000208.1 GCA_945898215.1 Pseudoxanthobacter soli DSM 19599
TACATCGCCGCCACGGTGGAGGATCCGCTGGTCGATCCCGAGCCACAGGCGCCGGCCGGCGCCTGAGCGCCCGCGCCTTATTGCGGGCCGCCGCCGGCGGCGGTCAGGGCCGGCACCAGCCGGCGCGGCGGCCGCCGTCGTAGGGGCGCGCCAGACCGGCGTCGACAAGGGCATCCGCGAGCGGCCGGCCGCTGCCGTCGGCGACGTCGGCGACGACGCGGCCACCGTATTTGTCGGTCTCCACGGCGGCGAGCGATACGGTGCCGTCGGAGACCAGGGCGGCGAGGGCCTCGCGCGCCGCCACCGCGCGTCGCCGTTCCTCCGGGCAACGGCCGGCGAGTTCGGGCGCGTCGACGCCGCGCAGGCGTACGATCGTCGAGACCTGCAGCCCCAGCCAAATGCTCACCCGCACGGAAAGCGAATCGCCGTCGATCACCCGCTCGACGGTCGCCGCGAAGGGTCCCGACAGCCGCTCGGCCGCGCGGGCGGTCGGCACCCCGGCGAGCACCAGCACCAGCAGCGCCGACGCCGCCGGCGCGAGCGAAACTCTCCGCAGGGCGGTCGGCTCAGCAGTCAGCCCATAGGAACAAATACGGAACATATGCTCTCATGACAGGAATGGGTTCCTGCTGTCAAGCGCCCCAGCCCCCCTCGCCGCCACGGCCCGAAGACGTGGTTTGCGCGACGGGGAGGCTTCCGCCGGCGCGGTGAACGGGAGAGACTGCCGCCGCAGAGAATCGGGCAGACCGGGACGGCACCGAGACCGTCCGGGCGGGGGAGTGATGGACATGGCCGACAGCGAGATCGCCGCCTTCCGCGCCCTGATGGCCTCGCGGCCGCGGCCGCCGGACCTCGCCGGCCGGCGCGAACGCCTCGATTCCTTCGGCACGCTCTACCCGCTGGAGGCCGACGTGACGCTGACGCCGGTCACGGCGAACGGCGTGGCGGCGGAGTGGTCCGAGACGCCGGCGGCGAATGCGAAGCGGGCGATCCTCTACATGCACGGCGGGGCGTTCGTCGCGGGCTCGGTCGCCAGCCACCGCCTGCTGGTCACCGCCCTCGGCCGCGCCGCCGGGGCGCGCACGCTCGCCATCGACTACCGGCGCGCGCCGGAGCACCCGTTCCCGGCCGCCCTCGACGACACCCTCGCGGCGTATCGATTTCTGCTGGCCGAGGGGTTCGCGCCGCACGAGATCGCGATCGCCGGCGACAGCGCCGGCGGCGGACTGACGATGGGGGCGCTCATGGCGCTGCGCGATGCCGGCGAGCCGCTGCCGGGCGCCGCCTTCGTCATCGCGCCGTGGGTGGACCTCGCCTGCCGCGGCGAGACCTATGTCAGCAAGGCCGACATCGACCCGATCATCCAGCGGCCCTACCTACTCGACGTCGCCAAGGACTACATCGCCGGCGCAGACCCGATCCCGCGCCTCGCCTCGCCCCTCGGCGGCGACTTCCGCGGCCTGCCGCCGGTGCTGATCCAGGTCGGCTCGGCGGAGACGCTGCTGTCGGATTCCGTCGCGCTCGCCGGCGAACTCGGCGCGGCGGACGTGGCGGTGACGCTCGAGGTTTGGCCGGAGATGGTGCACGTCTGGCACCTGTTCCGCGGCCACCTGTCGGCGGGCGGCAGGGCACTGGAGCGCGCCGGTACCTTCCTGCGCGGCGTCTGGGACGCCGGCTGAGCCGGCGTCACGCCACCGTCAGACGCGCGGCGCCAGTCCCGCCGCCTTCAGGCGCGACTCCTATTGATCCCCTCGCCCTCACGCGGCAGGCGCCATCGCGTACTGCTTGGTCTCGCGGAACTTCACGCCGGCGTGGCGCTCGCCGGTGAGGCGCAGGTTGATCTGCGAGGTGGCGAGGAAGACCGGGTCGCCGTCGACGTCCTCGGCGATCGCGCCGCGCTCGGCCTCCATGAGCTTTTCGAGGTCGGCGCGGTTCTCCGCGACAATCCAGCGGGCGAGGTCGTAGCGGCTCTTTTCCAGCCGCACCGGCAGGCCGTATTCGGCGGAAAGCCGCTCGACCAGCACGTCGAGCTGCAGCGGCCCGACGACGCCGACCAGAGGCTGCGAGCCGTCGACCGGGCGGAACACCTGCACGACGCCCTCCTCGGCGAGCTGCTGCAGCGCCTCGCGCAGCTTCTTCGCCTTCATCGCGTCCGACAGCAGCACACGGCGGAGGATTTCCGGCGCGAAGCTCGGCAGGCCGGTGAAGGCGAGGGGCTCGCCCTCGGTCAGCGTGTCGCCGATCCTGAGCGTGCCGTGGTTGGGGATGCCGACGACGTCGCCGGCGAAGGCCTCCTCGGCGAGCGAGCGGTCCTGGGCGAAGAAGAACTGCGGCGTGTGCAGGCCGACCGTCTTGCCGGTGCGAACGTGCAGCGCCTTCATGCCGCGCCTGAGCCGGCCCGAGCAGACGCGGGCAAACGCGATGCGGTCGCGGTGGTTCGGGTCCATGTTCGCCTGGATCTTGAAGACGAAGGCGCTCATGCCGGGGTCGGTCGCCGCCACGACGCGGCGGTCGGCCGGCTGGTCGCGCGGCGGCGGTGCGTCAGCGGCGAGCCGCTCGATCAGGTCGCGGACGCCGAAGTTCTTGATGGCCGAGCCGAACATCACCGGCGTCATGTGGCCTTCGCGGAACGACTGGAGGTCGAACGGCTTGCAGGCGGCGTCGATCAGCTCAATGTCCTCGGCGAGCTGGGTGGCGCGCTCGTCACCGACCTTGGCCGCAAGCTCCAGCGGCTCGAGCGGGTCGAGCGTCGTCTCGCCCTCGCCGGGCGCCATCAGCCGGGCGCGGCGGGTGGCAAGATCGTAGGTGCCGACGAAGTCGCGGCCGCGGCCGATCGGCCAGGTGACGGGGGTGGCGTCGAGGGCCAGCGTCTTCTCGATCTCGTCGATCAGCTCGAAGGGGTCGCGGCCCTCGCGGTCCATCTTGTTGATGAAGGTGACGATCGGGATATCGCGCAGCCGGCAGACCTCGAACAGTTTTCGCGTGCGCGCCTCGATGCCCTTCGCCGCGTCGATCACCATCACGGCGGAATCGACCGCGGTGAGCGTGCGGTAGGTGTCCTCCGAGAAGTCCTCGTGGCCCGGGGTGTCGAGCAGGTTGAAGACGTGGCCTTCCACCTCGAAGGTCATCACCGAGGTGACGACGGAGATGCCGCGCGAGCGCTCGATCGCCATCCAGTCGGAGCGGGTGCGGCGGTTCTCGCCCTTGGCGCGCACCTGGCCGGCGAGCTGGATGGCGCCGCCGTAGAGCAGCAGCTTTTCCGTCAGCGTCGTCTTGCCGGCGTCCGGGTGGGAGATGATGGCGAAGGTGCGCCGCCGGGCGATTTCCGCGGCGAGCGGCGAGGCCCGCTCGTCGGCGGGCGCGGCGTCGGGGGAGAGCATCGGGTCGGGCGTCCTGTGTGTGGCAAGGCGGGCGCGAGGGCACCGCCGGGTGTTGAGGGATCGCTACAGGGCGACGGCGGGAAAGGGAAGGGTTTGGGGAGGGGGGCAGAGCGGCACGACGCGTCCCTCCCCTGCCAGGGGGAGGGACAGACCGCGAAGCGGTCAGGGTGGGGCCCGTGAAATCACAGGCGCGAACTCGCCGGCGTCACACTTCGGATTGACAGGCCCCACCCTGGCGACCTGCGGTCGCCTGTCCCTGCCCCTGCCAGGGCAGGGGAATCGCATTTGAGGGTTGTCGATTCAGCGCATTGGGATTCGATTGTTCGGCGGCGTTCGGGAGGCGCCGCCGATGGCTTCCTCGATCTCGATCTTCGACGACATTCCTGACCCCCGGGCCGCCAACGCCCGCCACCGGCTGG
>CAMDHY010000209.1 GCA_945898215.1 Pseudoxanthobacter soli DSM 19599
TGCGGCCGGCGAGTTCGAGCGGGGTGAAGGGACGGACGCCCTCCACCTTTTCGATCGTGCTCTTCAGGTAGAAGAGCGGGACGATCTCGACGAGGCCGCCGATGGCGATGACGATCAGCACACCGATGATGAGCAGGATCGAGTTCTTCTCGAGGACCTGATGACGAACCCAGACGGACATTGTCGGCTTCCTACTCGGCGGGCTGCGGGGCGGCGGCGGAGCCGGCCTCTTCAGGCGCGGCGGAGGTGATGGTCTTCCAGATGTTGAAGGCCATCACGAGCGCGCCGGACAGGAAGAGCAGGCCCCCGATCGCCCGGATGACGTAGAAGGGGTGCATCGCCTCGACCGTCTCGATGAAGGAGTATTCGAGGAAGCCGAGCGAGGTATAGGCGCGCCACATCAGGCCCTGGAGGATGCCGGACACCCACATCGCCGAGATGTAGAGGACGATGCCGATGGTCGAGATCCAGAAGTGCCAGTTCACGAGCTTCAAGGAATAGAGCTCCCGCTTGTGCCACAGCCACGGCACCAGGCAATAGATCGCACCGAAGGAGATGTAGCCGACCCAGCCGAGCGCCCCGGAGTGGACGTGGCCGATGGTCCAGTCGGTGTAGTGCGAGAGCGCGTTGACCGACTTGATCGACATCAGCGGTCCCTCGAAGGTCGACATTCCGTAGAAGGCGACCGAGACCACCATCATGCGCAGCACGGGGTCGGTGCGCAGCTTGTCCCAGGCGCCCGAGAGCGTCATCAGGCCGTTGATCATGCCGCCCCACGAGGGCATCCACAGCATGATCGAGAAGGTCATGCCGAGGGTCTGCGCCCAGTCCGGCAGCGCCGTGTAGTGCAGGTGGTGCGGGCCTGCCCAGATATAGAGGAAGATCAGCGCCCAGAAGTGGATGATCGACAGCCGGTAGGAATAGACCGGCCGCTCCGCCCGCTTCGGGATGAAGTAGTACATGATGGCGAGGAAGCCGGCGGTGAGGAAGAAGCCGACGGCATTGTGGCCGTACCACCACTGCACCATCGCATCCTGGACGCCCGACCAGACGATGTAGGACTTCGGCGAATAGAGCGAGAGAGGGATGGCGGCGTTGTTGCCGAGGTGCAGCACCGCGATGGTGAGGATGAAGGCGAGGTAGAACCAGTTGGCGACGTAGATGTGCGGCTCCTTGCGCCGCATCAGCGTGCCGAGGAAGACGAGGAAGTAGGTCACCCACACGACGGTGAGGAAGAGGTCGGCGTACCACTCGGGCTCGGCATATTCCTTCGACTGGGTGATGCCGAGGAGGTAGCCGGTGCCGGCGATGACGATGAAGAAGTTGTAGCCGAGGACGACGAACCAGGGGGCGACGTCGCCGACGAGGCGGGCCCGCGAGGTGCGCTGCACGACATAGAAGGACGTCGCGATCAGGACGTTGCCGCCGAAGGCGAAAATCACCGCCGAGGTGTGCAGCGGCCGGATGCGGCCGAACGAGATCCACTCGAGGCCGAAGTTCAGCGCCGGATAGGCGAGTTCGAGGGCCGCCCAGACGCCGACGGTGAAGCCGGCGATGCCCCAGAACAGCGCGGCGATGGTGGCGAACTTCACCGGGCCGAAGTTGTAGTTGGGCTTGCCGCCGATCTCGCGCGGCTCGACGCCGCCCTCGTTGGAGAACCAGCGGTCGACCAGCTTGAAGATGCCCCAGGCGCTCGCCGCCATGAACAGGTAGGCGTGGAAGGCATAGGCGGGGGTGTGGGCCTTGGCGGCGGCGAAGAGCGACAGGATCGCCAGCCCGATGAGGGCCGCGATGGTGAGGCCTTCGCCGATGCCCAGTCCCCTGCGGCCTGTGGTGGGTGTCGCCATCGCAAGTCATCCTCGTGCGTCACGGCGGCCCCGGCGGCTGCGCCGGGCCATCGCGTGCACCCTCTGCCCCGCACGCCTCCCTCTCATTGATCCAGGTCAAGCCCGCCGATGCTGCACCTGCGAACGGCCGCGGCCGGCCGACGCACCCCGCCACGGTGACGGCCCATCCGGCGCGGATTGATCCGCATCAATGCGAGAGGGCGGACGCGGCCGGAGCCTGCGGACACGGCGGCAGCGCGGGTGCGCGGTGCGCCGGCGATGGCCTCGCGGCAGACCTCGCCCGCGGGGTGCCGAGACGACCCGGAGATCCCGATGGTCCGCAATGCCGCCCGCTACGCCGCCGCCAAGCTGCCCCGCTACACGAGCTATCCGACGGCGGCCGAGTTCGGTCCCGAGGTGGACGCCGGCGCCTACGGCGCCTGGCTCGACGCGCTACCGGCGGAGACCGAGCTCTCGCTCTACCTGCACGTGCCGTTCTGCGCCGAGCTCTGCCACTACTGCGGCTGCACGACGACGGCGGTGAAGCGCTACGGCCCGGTGGCCGACTTCGTCGAGGTGCTGGCCCTCGAGATCGGCATGGTCGCCGACCGCCTGGGCGAGGGCGGCGGCGAGCGTCGCCCGGTCACCCACATCCACTGGGGCGGCGGCACGCCGACGACGCTGTCGGGCGCTGACATGGAGTGGATCGGCACCCTCCTGAAGGAACGCTTCGACATCCGCCCGCAGGCGGAGATCGCGGTGGAGATCGACCCGCGCCGGGTCGGCGAGAAACATCTCGCTGCCTTCCGCACGCTCGGCGTCAACCGGGCGAGCGTCGGCGTGCAGGACTTCGATCCCGTCGTGCAGAAGGCGATCGGGCGCATCCAGACGATGGAGGAGACACGGGGCGCAATCGCGGGACTGCGGGTCGCGGGCGTCGAGGGTGTCAACGTCGACCTCGTCTACGGCCTGCCCTACCAGACGCCCGACGGGTTCTCGCGCACTCTGGACGCGGTGGTGGCGATGGCGCCCGACCGGATCGCCCTGTTCGGCTACGCCCACGTGCCGTGGATGAAGCGCAACCAGGCGCTGATCCCGGAGGCGGCCCTGCCCTCGACGGAGGAGCGTCTGACGTTTGCCGCCCGCAGCGCCGAGGAGCTGACGGCGGCCGGCTACGTGCTCGTCGGTCTCGACCACTTCGCCCGGCCGGACGATCCGCTGGCGCGGGCCGCCGCCGGGGGCGACCTGCACCGCAACTTCCAGGGCTACACCACCGACCGCGCCTCGGCGCTTCTCGCCTTCGGACCGTCGGCGATCGGCTCGCTGCCGGGCGGCGTCGGCCGGCCCGGCGGCTTCGTGCAGAACCATGCCACCGTCGGCCCCTGGCGCACGGCGATCAGCGTCGGAGAATTCGCCACCGCGCGCGGCGCCGAGGTCGACGCCGACACCCGCCTCGACGCGGCGGTGATCGAGCGGCTGATGTGCTCGCTCTCCGTCGACCTCGCCGCGGTGGCGATGGCGCACCGGCGCTGCCCGTCGCGGTTCGCGCAGTTCCTGCCGGCGGTCGACCGGCTGGCGGCCGACGGCCTCGTCGTGCGCACCGGCTGGAAGCTCGCGATCCCGGTAGAGGCGCGCGCGTTCGTCCGCCACGTCTGCGCGGTCTTCGACGGCTATCGCCGCGACGTGCCGCAGCGCCACGCCGCGGCGGTGTGAGCGGGGGGCGGCGCCCCCGCAGTCTCGCCTCTGCTCCCGCTCCGGCCGGAGATGCTATCGTCCGGCGAAACGACGGACGATCCGCCGCGCGCACCTGCGGCGGGCGGGAGGATGTTCATGACGCTCTGCTACATGCCGGGC
>CAMDHY010000210.1 GCA_945898215.1 Pseudoxanthobacter soli DSM 19599
GTGAGCCGCGCCGGCTCCGCTCAGCCGATCAGCGGCTTCCAATAGAAGCGCGTCGTGCACTCGCCGCCCTGCGGCCACAGCGCGTAGCCCGGGATCTCGCCGGCGGGCCGCCAGCCCATCCGCTCGTAGAGCGCCTCGGCGCCGCCGCCGACGGCGGTGTCGAGCGTCAGGAGCGAGCGGCCGTGCAGCGCCGCCTCGATCTCCAGCCGGTGCATCAGCGCCGTGCCGAAGCCGTGCTCGCGCGCCTTGCGGTGGACGAGCAGCTTCGACACGTCGGCCCGGTGCGGCTGGTTGGGCATCGCCGCAAAACTCAGCTGCACCGTGCCGACGACGAGACCATCCACCATCGCCGCGAGGCAGAGGCGCTCGCCGCGCCCGACCGCATCGGCGACGGTGTGCCAGTAGGGCACGGCGTCCTCGATCGCGTAGGGCAGCATGAAGCCGACCGAGGCGCCGCCCTCGACGCAGTCGGCGAGCACCTCACTGAGGCCGCGGGCGTGCTCGCGGATCGCCTCTTCGGTCAGCGAGCGGATCTCGATGGCAGGGGCGGCGACGGCGTCTTCCACGGCAGCCTCCTCAGACCAGCGTGCGGGCCGATCAGGCGGCGAGGTCGCGCTTCTCGGCGATGCGGCCCTCGGCGTCGAGGCGGTAGATGATCGGCGAACCCGTCGCGAGTTCGCGCGCGACGATCTCCTCGCCCGACAGGCCCTCGAGGTCCATGATGATCGAGCGCAGGCTGTTGCCGTGGGCGGCCACTAGCACCCGTTCGCCGGCCGTCACCCGCGGCAGGATCTCCGTGTGGAAATAGGGCAGCGTGCGGGCGGCCGTGTCCTTCAGGCTCTCGCCGCCAGGCGGCGGCACGTCGAAGGAGCGGCGCCAGATGTGCACCTGCTCCTCGCCGAAGCGTGCGCGGGCGTCGTCCTTGTTGAGGCCGGTGAGCTCGCCATAGTCGCGCTCGTTGAGCGCCGCGTCGCGGATCGTCGGCAGGTCCGCCTGCCCGAGCTCCTGAAGCATGATCCGGCAGGTCTCCTCGGCGCGCGACAGCACCGAGGTGTAGGCGACGTCGAACTGCAGCCCGGCCGCCTTCAGCGCCTTGCCCGCGGCATGGGCCTCGGCGACGCCCTTCTCGGTCAGCCCGACATCGCGCCAGCCGGTGAACAGGTTCTTCAGGTTCCACTCGCTCTGGCCGTGGCGGACGAGCACGAGGAGACGGTCCATGCGGGGTGATCCTTCCTTGAAGTCGGCAGCCTAGTCGGAAAGCCCGAGTACGTCGGCCATCGAATAGAGGCCGGGCTTGCGGCCGCGGCCCCACAGCGCCGCCGTGACGGCGCCCTTGGCGAAGAGTTCGCGGCTCTCGGCGCGGTGGGTAAGCTCGATGCGCTCGCCCTCGCCGGCGAGGATGACGGTGTGATCGCCGACGACGGAGCCACCACGGAGAGCCTGGAAGCCGATCGCGCCGACGGGCCGCGCGCCGGTATGGCCGTCGCGGGCGCGGACGGCGACGTCCTTCAGCGCCACGCCGCGGCCAGACGCTGCCGCCTCGCCGAGCAGCAGCGCCGTGCCCGAGGGCGCATCGACCTTGTGGCGGTGGTGCATCTCGACGATCTCGATGTCGAACTCCGGCCCGAGGGCGCGGGCCGCCTTGCGCACCAGCGCGGCGAGCAGGTTGACGCCGAGGCTCATGTTGCCGGACTTCACCACCACCGCGTGGCGCGAGGCCGCCTCGATGCGGTCGTCGTCAGTGGCGCTGCAGCCGGTGGTGCCGATGACGTGGACGATGCGCGCCTGGGCGGCGAGCTCGGCGAAATGCAGCGTCGCGGCCGGGCTCGTGAAGTCGAGCACGCCCTCGGCCGCCGCGAACAGCGGGAGCGGGTCGTCCGACAGGGTGATGCCGTTCGCCTGCAGGCCGGCGAGCACGCCGGCGTCCTCGCCGAGGTGTGGCGATCCCTCGCGTTCGACGGCGCCGGCGAGCGTCACGCCCTCGGTGCCGGCAAGGGTGCGCACCAGCGCCCGGCCCATCCGGCCGGCGGCTCCGACGACGACGAGGCGCATGGGGGTCATGGAGCGGGGTCCGGGGGACGCGGTGGCTGTCGCGACCGCTCATAGCAGCCGGCGGCGGGGAGGCAAAGGCGGGGGTCTGTTCGGCGGTGTCTGCTGAGCGAACACCTCGCCTGCCGTGACAGCAAAGCGCGGGCCTCGGCAGGGCACCTCTCGTCCACTAGGCAATGTCGACAACCCTCCGCCTCGCAGCCTCACAACTCTACCGTCATCGCCCGGCTTGACCGGGCGATCCATCACGCGTGCAGACTGGCCACTGCTACGGATGGATGCCAAAATTGGTGTGGCGCCAGCCAGAAACCGGGGTCATTCCCGGCCTTGTGCCGGGAACCCATCCCTTACGGCGATCTCGGCGCTCGCTTGGCGACAATCGAGCCCGGAGCGTGCGAATGGGTTCCCGGCACAAGGCCGGGAATGACTGCGGAGAGGTGATCTGAAGGCCAAGGTGGCGGCCGACATCATCGCCGTTCTCGATCGCGGCGGCCTGACCGTGCGGGCGGGGGCGCGCCGAGCGGGGATCGACGCCGCCGACCTGCAGCGCATCCGAAACGCCGACCTTTCGCGCTTCACCCTCGACAGGCTGGTGAGAATCGCCCAGCGACTGGGACTGCGGGTGGAGATCACGGTGCGCCCGGATCGGGACGGCACCCTGGCAGCGTGAGGGAATGGCGATGTTGAGGAACTTCAGGCCGGTGCTTGCCGTGGGCTTCGCCGCCCTCGCCCATGCCACCCCCGCCGTGGCCGCGGACGTCACGCTGATGCTCGATGCGCCCGAGGCGGAGGCGGTGAGCATCAACTACCGCTGCGAGGAATCCTCGGCGACGATGACGGTCGAGTACATCAACGCCGGCGAGGATTCGCTGGCGATGGTGCCGGTCGAGGGCGGTCGGCGCGTCATGGTGGCGGTGCTCGCCGCCTCCGGCGCCCGCTATGCCGGCGGCGCCTTCGTCTGGTGGACGAAGGGCCGGGAGGGCTCGCTCTACGACCTCAGGAAGGGCGAGGACGCCGACCCGGTCGCCACCTGCGTCGAGCAGGAGTAGCAAAACGGCCGGCGCTCGCCGAGAAGGTGGGGGCGACTGCCGGTGCCGCGTTCGCGGCGCCCCCCCTCCCTGCCCTCCCCCGCAAGGGGGGAGGGTTCGCGTCGAGATCGGGGAACGGTGGAACCCAAGATTTCGGGGTACGGGCCGGCTCCCGGCGTTAGTCCGGCAGCCCCTCGACGATGACGAGGTCGTTCATCGACACCGGCAGGCGGTGCAGGCGCGCTGCCTGGTATTCCGGTGAGTTCCAGCAGTCCTGCGCCGCCTGGGCGGAGGGAAACTCGATGACGACGTTGCGTGCGCGCGCCGTACCCTCCATCGGGAACGTCGCGCCGCCGCGGACGAGGAACTTCGCCCCGTATTTCTCGAAGGCCGGCGCCGCGCCGGCGACGTAACGCTTGTAGATTTCCGGGTCGTCGACGTTGACGCGGGCGATCCAGTAGCCCTTTGGCATGGCAGTTCCTTTCTCGGTGGGATGGAAACGGGAGGCCGAGGCGGCCGGTCAGCGGTCGTCGGTGGTCTTTGCGGTCCGGGCCGCCTTCAGGCGGTAGAGGGCGTCGAGCGCG
>CAMDHY010000211.1 GCA_945898215.1 Pseudoxanthobacter soli DSM 19599
GCCCGCAAGGCCCGCAAACGCAACCAGGCGTGAGCGGGCGAACCCGGCGGCCGGGCACCGCTCAGCCGATGAACCGCTCCGGCCGGTAGGGCGCGAGCAGTGGCTCGCGGCGGCCGGTGAGGACCTCGTCGGCGAGGAACGCGCCGATCGCCGGCGCCAGCGTCACGCCCGAGTGCATCACCGCCACCGACAGGCCCTCGACACCGGCGATGCGGCCGACCGCCGGGAAGCCGTCTGCCGGCGTCGGGCGGCGGCCGACGTTGAAGCCTTCGAGCGTCAGCGGCACGTCGGCCGCCAGCAGCGATCGCAGGTCGGCGAAGACGCGGTCCGCCGTTGCGGCGGCGTCAGCGCCGGGGTCGGCGCCGCCGAAATCGGCACCGGCGACGAGGCGGCCGTCCGCCGCCTGCCGGACGTGCAGCGCCGGCGCCATGACGAGACCGTTCAACAGCTTCGGCAGCGGTGCGGTGCGGATCAGCAGCCCGGGCGGATCCTTGAGCGGCAGCGTGACGCCGGCCGGCGCGACCAACGCCGGCGTGGCGATGCCGGCAGCAACGACAACATGGTCCGCTGCGATCACCGTGCCGTCGGCGAGCACGATGCCGGTGACGCGACCGTCCGCCAGCGACAGCGCGGCAACAGGCGTGTCCGTGCGCACCGTTGCGCCTCTCTGCACGGCAGCTGCGGCCAGCGCTTCTGCCGCTGCAGCGGGCTCCACCGCCGCCTCGCCGCGGGCGTGCACGGCCAGCGTCGGCGGCACGGCGATGGCGGGCTCCAGCCGGTGCGCTTCGGCGCCGTCGACGAGGCGGACGGCGTAGCCGGTCGCCGACCGCTCGGCGGCGAAAGTGCGCAGGTCCTCCTCCGGGAGGTCCCACAGCAGCCCGCCGGTCCAGGCGACGTTCAGCGCCGGAACCTCGGCGTCGAGCCCGCGCCATCCGGCCATCGCCGCCATGCGCAGGCGGACATAGGGCTCGGGGTTGCCCCAGCTGGCATTGATCCAGGCGAACGAGGCGGCGGTGGCGACGCCGCCGGGCCTTGCGGCGTCGACCAGCGTCACCGCCGCGCCGCGCCGCGCCAGGTGCCAGGCGATCGAGGCGCCGATGATGCCGGCGCCGACGACGATGACGGGCGGGTGGGAAGGGACAGGCGGGTGGGACGTCATGAGCCTCTCGATGGTCTTCCGTGCTGTTCCGAGAACAGCGGTGCGCGAACCTTGATCTGCGATCCGTGATCACGATGCCGCTGCGATGGACCGCGATCCACCGCCTTCCGGCCGTTCCATGATCCGCGATCCGTGATCACGATCGAGCGTCAGGGTGCCGCGGCGGCGGCGTGACCGCGGGCGAGCGCCGCCGCCAGGCGCTCGCGCTCCGGCGGCAGCGACAGGCCGCGGGGCGTCAGCACGCTGCGGTCGAGGAAGAAGGCGGCGAGCGCCAGTCCGTCGGCGATCTCGCCGGCGTCGGGGCGGGCGTTGACCGTCCGGTCGACGAGGAAGCGCGGCAGCGGCAGCAGCCGGTCGGCCCACTCGGCACCGGCGAGACGGCCGACGGCCCGGCCGGAGCGCGGCGAGACGAAGACGAGGTCGTGGGTCTCGCCCGTCACCGCGCAGGCCGTCAGGTCGAGGCCGAAGCCGAGTTCGTCGAGGAGCACCAGTTCGAAGCGCACCATCAGCACGCCGGCCTCCAGCGGGTCGTCGACGTGATCGAGGACGACGGCAAGGAGGTCGTACAGCAGCGGGTGCGGCTCGCGCTCGGCCAAAAGCTTCAGGTGGGCGGCGAGCGTGCGGACGCCGAAGGTGCCGGCCGGCGTCTCGATCAGCCGCGCCGCGCGCAGGTCCGCCGGCTCCAGGGTGAACGAGCCGAGCTGGTCGTCGAGCCGCGCCCGCCACACCGCCTCGACGCCGTTGCCCGGCTGCAGCATGGCGGCGTGGCGGCGCGAGCGGCCACCGCGCACCAGGCCGAGATGGCGGCCGTGGGCGCGCGTCATCAGCTCGACGACGAGGCTCGTCTCGCCGTGCGGCCGTGTCGACAGCACGATGCCGGTGTCCTGCCACTGCATCGCCCATCCATACACCAGCGGCGGGCGGGCGTACCAAGACGGAGCACGACGGTGACTTTCGGCGATGGCGGGCGGCTATGAGCTCGAGCTCGTCTCCCAGCTCGCGCTTTCGACGCCCGCGACGGCGCCGATCTCGGCCACCACCTTCTCGAGCTTCGCCCGGTCGACGGCGGTGTTGACGAGCGTCGCGACGATATCCACGCGTCCCTCCCCCACCGTCTCCGTATCGGCGTCGGCAACCGGGAACTGCGCCGCCGCCAGCCGTGCGATCGTCGCCTTGCGCACGCCCGCTGCCGCCTCCGGCGTGGTCGAGACGCGAATCTCGTACTCCGCTTCCGTTGACTTCGTGTTGAGCGGAATGCGGTCGATGGCGCCGGCGAGCGGCCGCAACACGGTGTTGCCGACGATGACGAAGACGGTGATCAGCACCGCCTCGGCCGCCATGTCGACGCCGGCGCACGCCCCGACCGCGGCCGAGGCCCAGAGCGTCGCGGCGGTGTTGAGACCGCGGCGTTGAGCCCCTCCTTCATGATCACGCCGGCACCGAGGAAGCCGATGCCGGAGACGACGTAGGAGATCACGCGCGCCGCCCCCTCGACGCCGTTGATGCGCATCGCGACGTCGACGAAGGCGGCGGCCGACAGCGCCACCAGCACGTTGGTTCGCAGGCCCGCCGTGCGTTGTCGATATTGCCTTTCGGCGCCGATCAGCGTGCCGAGCACGAAGGCGAAGCCAAGGCTCGCGAACGTGTCGAGGAAGCTCGCCAGATCGAAATTTCGAATGAACTCCACGCCTGCCCCCCGCCTTGGTCTGGGCGGACGCTGCCATCGCCGCGCGACGTTTCGGTGAAGCCGCCCGGCCGCACCGGTCACCGCGCACGGACACCGGCGGAAGCGCGCTCCCGCGCGCTCACCTGAGATTGCACATTCGACTTATTCGAGAAAGTTGTTGACAGCCGTTCGCAGGAAGCGTTTCATGCAGATGCAAACTACTTGCAATACAGACAGGTGGTGCGCTCGTATCGCGTCAGAGGTCCGCCCCCGTGCTCCGTCTCAGCCGCCGCTCCCTGATCGCCGTAACCGCCGCTCTCGCCGCCTTCGGCGCCATGCCGATGGTGCCGGCCTGCGCGGCCGAGCCGCTGAAGCTCGTCGCCACCACCGGCATGATCGCCGACACCGTTTCCCGCGTCGGCGGCGACCGCGCCGAGGTGACGGCGCTGATGGGCCCGGGTGTCGACCCGCACACCTACCGCCAGACCCGTTCCGACATCGCCAAGATGACCTCGGCCGACGCCGTGTTCTGGAACGGCCTCTATCTCGAGGCACAGCTCGAGGACTTCTTCGCGAGCCTCGCCAAGCGCAAGCCGGTGTTCGCGGTCGGCGAAGGCGTGCCGGTCGACCGCCGCCTCGCCCACGACAGCTACCGGGAGCGCTACGACCCGCACGTCTGGATGGACCCGTCGCTCTGGCGCTTCGTCGTGGCTTCGACGCGCGACGCGCTGATCGAGCTCGACGCCGCGGGGGCGGACACCTACCGCGCCAACGCCGACGCCATGATCGCCGACCTCGACCGCCTCGACGCCTATTCGCGC
>CAMDHY010000212.1 GCA_945898215.1 Pseudoxanthobacter soli DSM 19599
ACCGAGCCGACATAGGGCAGCGGCCGGCGGATGAAGGCGCCGAAGCGGTCTTGCGTTGCCGCGAAGACGCCGCCGACGATCATGTCGGCCACCTCGGTGGTGGTGGTGTCGATCGCGCCGGCGAGCAGGCCGGAGTCCGCCAGGTTCTCCATCGCCCGGCCGCCGGTGCCGGTGGCGTGGAAGACGAGGCAGTCGTAGTCGGCCGACATCCGCGCCGTCAGCTGCTGCACGCACGGCGTCGTCACGCCGAACATGGTGATGCCGAGGGCAGGCTTGGCGGTGCGCGCCGCCTTGGCGCGATCAGCGGCCGTCGGCTGGCGGGCGATCATGCCGGCGAGCGCGAAGGCGCCGTTCGCCAGCACCCGCTCGGTGATCGAGTTGAGGCCCTGGATGTCGGCGACCGAGTGCAGCATCAGGATGTCGGAGGGGCCGACATAGCGGCCGACGTCGCCCGAGGCGACGGTCGAGATCATCACCTTCGGCACGCCCACCGGCAGCCGGCGCATCCCCGGCGTCGCGAGCGACGTGCCGCCCGAGCCGCCGGCCGAGATGATGCCGCCGATGTCGCGCTGGCGGAGGATCCAGTGCTCGAAGGCGACCGCCATCTCCGCCACCGCGCGGCCGCGGTCGCCGTTGAAGACGGCGCTCGCCCCGCGCGGGTGGGCGCCGGCGACCTGCTGCGGCGGCACGTCGGCAGACGACGGCTTGCCGGAGGTGGAGAGGTCGACGGTGCGGGTGCGGATGCCGACGGCCCGCAACTGGTCGCGCAGGAACGTGAGTTCGCGGCCCTTGGTGTCGAAGGTGCCGGCGACCAGCGCCGTGCGGCCGTAGCGCTCGGCCAGCGGAATGTCGAAGAGCTTGCCCGTCTCGGGCTCGGCCGAGGCGACCAAGCGCGGCGCCGTGCGCACGCTGCGGCCGAGCTCGGCGTCGGTGAGGTCCCAGCGGTTCGGCACCGAGGATGCCGTGCGCCAGTCGGAGCCACCGGACGTCCCCTCATCCGCGCCGGGGCGGACGATCCGGTAGACCTCGGCGAGGCGCTCCTCGGCCGCCTCGACGGCAGCCGGTGCCAGGCTCTCCTCGGGGTCGTCGGCGTGGCGGCCGACGCCAAGCAGGCGCTGCTGCAGGTCGCGGTCGTGGGCGAGCTCGGCCGCCGGCATCAGCCGGGCGATGCGGCCGTTGACCATGACGCCGACCTCGGCGGCCACCCGCGTCGCGACGCCGATGTTCTGCTCGATGACGAGGATCGAGATCTCGCCCTCCTCGCCGAGCTCGACCAGCATGCGCTCGACCTGGTCGACGATGATCGGGGCGAGGCCTTCCGTCGGCTCGTCCATGACGAGGAGGCGCGGGTTGCCGAGCAGCGCCCGGCCGATCGCCAGCATCTGCTGCTCGCCGCCGGAGAGCTGCGAGCCGCCGTTGGTCTTGCGCTCGGCGAGCCGCGGGAAGGTCTGGTAGACGCGGTCGACCGTCCACGCGGCGTCGCGACCACCGCGGGCGGCGAGCTTCAGGTGCTCGTCGACGGTGAGGCTCGGCCAGACGCGCCGGCCCTGCGGCACGTAGCCGACGCCGACACGGCTGATCTCGTGCGGCTCGAGGCCGGAGATCTCGCGGCCGGCCACCGCGATCGAGCCGGAGCGCGCCCGCTTCAGGCCGGTGATGGTGTTGCAGAGCGTCGACTTGCCCATGCCGTTGCGGCCGACGATCGCCAGCACGCCGGACGGCAAGGTGAGGTCGATGCCCTGGATGGCGTGGCTCTCGCCATAATAGACCTGCAGGTCGCGGATCCTGAGGATCGCGCCCTTGCCGCCATTCTCGCGCCCGCCGTTTTCTTGCCGGGACCGGCCGTTCTCAGCCATGCCCGCCCCCGAGATAGATCGCCTGCACGTCGGGATCGCGCTCGATCTCGTCGGGCGTGCCTTCCTTGAAGATGCGGCCGTTGTGCATCATCGTCACCCGCTCGGAGACGCGCAGCGCCACGTCGAGGTCGTGCTCGATGATGATGTAGCCGATGTGCGCCGGCAGCGACTTCAGGATCGCCACGAGGTCGCGCCGCTCGCTCGGCGACAGTCCGGCCGCCGGCTCGTCGAACAGAATGAAGCGCGGCGCGCCGGCGAGCGCCATGGCGATCTCGAGTTGGCGCTGCTGGCCGTGGCTCAATTCGCCGACCGGCCGGTCGCGCTCGCGCTCGAGCTTCACCGCCTGCAGGATCCGCTCGGCCTGCTGCATCGTCGCATCGTCGCGGCGCGGCCGGATCAGCGAGTAGCGCCGCCGCGACACGCCGCGGCAGGCGAGGAAGATGTTGTCGATCACCGACAGCCCGTTGAAGAGCTGCGAGATCTGGTAGGTGCGCCTGAGGCCCCGGCGGATGCGCTCGTGGGCCGGAAAGGTCGTGACGTCCTCGCCGAAGAAGCGGATCTGCCCCTCGGTCGGCGGAAAGTCGCCGGTGATGGTGTTGAACAGCGTCGTCTTGCCGGCCCCGTTCGAGCCTAGCACGGCGCGACGCTCGCCGGCACGCACCTTCAAGGTGATGTCGGCGAGCGCCACGAGCGCGCCGAAACGACGGCCGACGCCGGTGAGCTCGAGGGCGTTCGCCCCCGTGTCGCTCAACGTCGCGGCCATCGCATCGGTCATCGCTTCACGCCTTCACTAGGTGCCGCGATCACTCGCAGCTGGGGTTCTCGCGGGAGACCGCACCGAGCGCCATGAACTCGTCCACCGGGATGCCCAGCGTCTGGTTCACCTGCGGCACCACCTTGACGAGCTTGTTGTAGAGGTTGCCATCGGCGCCCTCGCTCACTTCGGTCAGGTAGATGTCGGCGATGGCATTGCGGTTGGCGTCCAGCGACACCTTGCCGGTCGGCGTGTCGAAGGAGAGCTTCGCCAGCGCCGCGCGGAACTTCGCGCCGTCGTCGGAGAGATCGCCGTTCACCTCGTCGAGCGCCTTCAGGGTCGCGACGGTGGCGACATAGTAGGCGTGGGCGAACAGCGACGGCGACGGGAAGGCGCCCGGCTGCTTCTTGTAGTCCTCGACGAACTTCTTCCACGCGGGGGTGTCGTTGGTGTCGGCGATCGGACCCGCCGAGGGCGTGCCGATGACGACGTCGCGGATCTTGCCCTGGGACGACAGCACCGTCTGGTCGACGGTGATCGAGCCGCCGATCAGCGGCGCCTGGCCGCCAGCCTGCTGGTACTGCGTCAGGAAGTTGACGCCGTCGGCTCCGCCGAGCGCCACGTAGATGGCGTCGACGTCATCGGGGATCGCGGCGATCACCGAGGAATAGTCCTTGTTGCCGATCGGCACCCAAGACTTCGACGGCACCTTGCCGCCCGCCTTGCAGAACTCGGCCATGAAGCCGAACACCTGCGTGTAGGGGAACGAGTAGTCCTCGGCGACGGTCGCCACCGTCTTGTAGCCCTTCTCGTTGAAGGCATAGGTGCCGAGGCCGGCCATCCACTGCGCGCCGTCGGTGGAGAAGCGGAAGAAGTTGTCCGCCGGGTCGCGCAGCGTGGTGTCCTGCGCCGCCGACGAGCCGTTGATGAACGTCACGTTCGGCTTCGTCTTGGCGTAGTCCTTGACGGCGATGCCCTCGTCGCCCGACAGCGGGCCGATGACGATGTCGACGCCGTCC
>CAMDHY010000213.1 GCA_945898215.1 Pseudoxanthobacter soli DSM 19599
TGGCTGAAGGAGGCCGAGCCCGACGTCGTCTGCCTGCAGGAGATCAAGACCGTCGACGAGGGCTTCCCGACGGGTGAGATCGAGGCGCTCGGCTACAACGTCGCCACCCACGGCCAGAAGGGCTTCAACGGCGTTGCCATCCTGTCGAAGCGGCCGTTCGAGGTGGAGCGGCGGGGCCTGCCGGGCGACGACGCCGACATGCAGGCGCGCTACATCGAGGCGGTGATCCCGACGGAGAAGGGCGCGGTGCGGGTGGGCAACCTCTACCTGCCGAACGGCAATCCGGTCGGAACCGAGAAGTTTCCCTACAAGCTCGTCTGGATGGATCGGCTGCACGCCCACGCGGCTGCGCTGCTCGCGCTTGAGGAGCCGGTGGTGCTCGCCGGCGACTACAACGTCATCCCCGAGCCGCGCGACGCCAAGCGGCCGGAGGCGTGGGTGAACGACGCGCTGTTCCAGCCGGAGACGCGCGGCCGCTTCCGCCGGCTTGCGGCGCTCGGCTACACGGACGCGCTCCGGGCGACGAGCGACGACGGCGGGCTCTACACCTTCTGGGACTACCAGGCCGGCGCCTTCCAGAAAAACGACGGCATCCGCATCGACTTCCTGATGCTGTCGCCGCAGGCGGCCGACCGGCTGGAGCGGGTCGTCATCGACAAGGACGTGCGGGCGCGCGACAAGCCGTCGGACCACGTACCGGTGATCGCGACGCTCAGGGACTGAGCGGGGCAGCGTCAACCGCGACGACGCCCTGCCGCACCCATGCGATTGGTGCTATCGTGCCGCCATGCGAGCGCTCGGCCTTCTCGGCATCGGCGCGCTGCTCTGGTCACAAGCGGCGTCGGCCGACGGACCCATTCCCTGCACGTGCCGTGCCGAGGGCACGAGCTTTGCGCTCGGCGCGGTGATGTGCATGAAGACGCCGGACGGCCCGCAGCTGGTGCGATGCGAGCGGGTGCTCAACAATACGTCGTGGACACCGCTGCAGGCCCCCTGCCCGACGGCGCGGGCAAGCGCGGGCGTGGTGGCGAGCCTGATCGCGCCGCGAGACTGATCTCCGGGCTGGCGCGTCAGTTGCCGTTGTTGGAGATCCACGCCTCGGCCATCTCGGTGGCCTTGCGGCGCTCCTTCTCGGAGGCGAGAGAGAACGCCTGCTCCTGCTCCTGGCGGATCCAGTCGTCTTCGGTCGGCGCGTTGTTGCGGGCGACGGTCAGCCACATCAGCCCGGCGACGACGTTGCGCTTCACGCCGTTGCCCTCGACGAGCATCTGGCCGAGCAGCGCCTGGGCGCCGTGGTGGCCCTTCTTGGCGGCGAGCTTCAGCCAGCGGGCGGCGAGCTTCGGGTCGCGCTCGGCCGGATCGACCTCGAGATAGAGGCGGGCGAGCTGGAACTGGGCGTCGGCGTCGCCGAAATAGGAGGCGGCGTAGGTGTACAGCTCGCGCGCCCGGGCGACGTTGGGCTCGATCGCCGAGTCCTGGATGCCGTTCAGGTAGTAGTTGCCGAGTTGCACGAAGGCGCTCGCGACGAAGGGGGCCTGCGGCGACTGCGGGGCGTCGTCGGCGTGGGCGTTGGCGACCTCGGAGAACAGCTCGAAGGCCTTGAGGTCGTCCTCGGCGACGCCGTCGCCGTCCTGGTACATGCGGCCGAGCTTCCACTGCGCGACCGGGTGACCGAGGTCGGCGGCGAAGCCGTAGGCGTCGACGGCCTTCGCCTTGTCGCCGGCGAAGTAGGCCTTCGTGCCCTCGCGGAAGAACTCGACGGGTGAGGCATCGGCCGGCGGGGCGGCCGCGGGGTCGAGCGCCCGCGCCGGCTCGGCGAGCGCGAGGCCGCCGACCAGGACCAGACAGCCGATGCCGAGCTCGACGACACGCATTACAGGACCTGTTTCCTTCACCGACGAGCCGGACGTCCGCACGGTGGCGGCCGGACGCTGCACGACGCCGGCTGCGGGGGCGAGATTCCCGCGGGAAAGCCACCGTCGCGACGCAGCCAACCATGAGCGGCCATTCCGGCGATCATACGGCTGCCGCAGGGAGATCAGGCGGCGGAGGTTCGACGGAACCGGGTCCGAGGCCGGAGCCACGGCCAGATCGCCCAAAACGCGCAATGCGAGGTCCATTCTTGTTCTCGATCCGACCCGGTCCGAACTGGGAGCGCCGGTACGCCGTACTGTCACCCACCACTCGGCCGACCTTCCCTCGCGGGGTCGGATCGGCCACCGGGCGACCACGGCCAAGACGGTTCGATCCGGTTTGTGGCGAGACGGCGGCGACCGGTTCGCTGCCCGACCTCCGCCCATATGACTGCCTCGCCATGTTGCATGCCGGCCACAGACAGGGGAGCCGGCAGGCCCGGATTTCGCCAGCGGTGGTAAATCGATCGTTCGCGAACAAATCACGAACGAACAGCTCGCGCGCCGTGTTCTCCCGTGGCAGAATCGCCCGACGATTCGGGAAGGGATTGACGGGTGGCACGCACCGCACGAACAACGGCGGCGATGACGAACGACGATACCGACAACGGCGCCGGCGACCTGTTCGGCTCGGCCCCGGCTCCGGTCCCGCCCGTCCGCCCAAAGGCGGCCGCAACGCCGACCGCCGCGCCGCCCGCGCCCCCCGCCACCGAGCGGGCGCGGCGGGCGGCGGCGGCGCGCCCTATCGATCCCGAGGCCGCCTACACAGCCGCTGACATCGAGGTGCTCGAGGGCCTCGAGCCGGTGCGGCGGCGGCCGGGCATGTACATCGGCGGCACCGACGCGCGCGCCCTCCACCACCTGTTCGCCGAGGTGCTCGACAACGCCATGGACGAGGCGGTGGCGGGCCACGCGACCCGCATCGAGGTGGCATTCGCCGCCGACGGCACACTGTCGGTGGCGGATAACGGCCGCGGCATCCCGGTCGACCCGCACCCGCGCTTCCCCGACAAGTCGGCGCTCGAAGTGATCATGACGACGCTGCACTCGGGCGGAAAGTTCGACTCGAAGGTCTACGAGACCTCCGGCGGCCTGCACGGCGTCGGCGTCTCGGTGGTGAACGCCCTGTCGGACCGCCTCGAGGTGGAGGTGATCCGCAACCGCCGCCGCTATGTGCAGGCGTTCTCGCGCGGCGCGCCGACCGGACCGCTCACCGAGGGCGGCGAGGTGATGAACCGGCGCGGCACCACCGTGCGCTTCCATCCGGACCCGCAGATCTTCGGCGAGGGCGCCGCCTTCTCCGCCGCGCGCCTCGTCTCGATGGCGCGGGCGAAGGCGTACCTGTTCGCCGGTGTCGAGATCCGCTGGAGCTGCGACCCGGCGCTCGCCGGCGGCGACGGCAAGGTGCCGGCCGAGGCCGTGTTCCGCTTCCCCGGCGGCCTCGCCGACTATCTCAATGAGCGCCTCGTCGGCACGCCGCGCGTCACCGAGGCGGTGTTCTGCGGTCGCTCGGGGGCTGCGGGCCGCAACGGCGGCGTCGAGTGGGCGATCGCCTTCGTCGAGGACGACGGCTTTCTGCAGTCCTACTGCAACACCATCCCGACGCCGGACGGCGGCACCCACGAGCAGGGGCTGCGCGTCGCGCTCCTGAAGGGCGTGCGCGCCTATGGCGAGCGGACCGCCAACAAGCGGGCCCAGCAGATCTCCGCCGA
>CAMDHY010000214.1 GCA_945898215.1 Pseudoxanthobacter soli DSM 19599
GAGTTTTGGGTAAGGCGACTGCCAAATGCACAACGAAAACCCTCCCCCCTCGCGGGGGAGGGTAGGGAGGGGGGGCCGCGGGCACCACGCCAGATGTGGCGGACGACGCCCGACGCGTTTACCCCCGCCGCACCCGCCGCCCACCACCATAGCGGCCGCCGCGCATGACCACTGCCGCCGAGAAGCCCACCTTTCGGGAGCGCATCGCCTTTCTCGGCGAGCGGCGCGTCTTCGTCATGCTGCTGCTCGGCTTCTCGTCCGGCCTGCCGCTCTTGCTCGTGTTCGGGACGCTGTCGGCCTGGCTGCGCGAGGCCGGCGTGACGCTCGCCGAGATCGGGCTGCTGTCCTGGGTGGCGCTCGCCTATTCGTTCAAGTTCGTCTGGGCTCCGGTGGTCGACCGCTTCGACGTGCCGGTGCTCGCCCGCCTGCTCGGCCGCAGGCGTGCCTGGATGCTCGTCGCCCAGGGCGGCGTCGCCGCCGGCCTCATCCTGGTCGGCCTGTCCGAGCCGGCCGTCTCCCTCACCCTGACGATCGCCGGGGCGCTTTTGACGGCCTTTTCCGGCGCGACGCAGGACATCGTCGTCGACGGTTGGCGCATCGACGCGGCGCCGACCGAGAAGCAGGGCACGATGGCGGCGACCTACCAGCTCGGTTACCGCTTCGCTCTGATGGCGTCGGGTGCGGGCGCCCTCTACATCGCCGACTTCGTCGACTGGCGCGCCGCCTACTGGACGATGGCCGGCCTCGTCTCCATCGGCATCGTCGCGGTCCTCCTCGCTCCGGTCGTCGACCGCGACCGGCCCGTCCGCACCGGCGGCTTCGCCGTTCGCGAGGCGATCGTCGAGCCGTTCGCCGACCTGGTTCGCCGCTACGGCCTGGCGCTCCTCGTCATCCTGCCGGTGGTCGCCCTCTATCGCCTGCCGGACTTCATCGCCGGAGTGATGGCGAACCCGCTCTACATCGACGTCGGCTTCACGCTGACCGACATCGCCAGCGTCTCGAAGCTCTACGGCGTCTGGATCGGCCTCGCCGGCGCCTTCGCCGGGGGGCTGCTGCTGCCGGTCATCGGCATGCGCGCGGCCCTCGTCATCGGCGCGCTGACGGGGGCGGGCTCGAACGTCATGTTCGCGCTCCTCGCCCACGCCGGCGCCGATATCGTGCTTTTGACGCTCGCGATCTCCGTCGACAACTTCTCCGCCGGTTTCGCCGGCTCGGTGCTGATCGCCTACATGTCCGGCCTCACCGGCCCGGGCTTCGCGGCCACCCAGTACGCGCTGCTGTCGTCGCTCTACGCGCTGCCGGGCAAGCTCGTCGCCGGCTTTTCCGGCGTGATGGTCGACGCCTTCGGCTACCCCGCCTTCTTCATCGCAACGTCCTGCGTCGGCATCCCCGTGGCGATTCTCGCCTTCTTCGCGGCGAACACGGTCGCCCGCGAGGCCCCGCCCGCCGCCGTCCCGGCGGCGCGGACGGGGTGAGCCACTTCCTTCCCGCACCGCGGTAGCCGTCCGCCGCACGGGCCACTAGATTAGAGCTTCTCGCTCGCCGCGCCTCCACGCGGCCGCGCATTCCGACCGAGGCCTCCATGAACCAGATGACCGCTCCCCCGAAGTTCGGCATCGGCGCGCCCGTGCGCCGCGTCGAGGATGCCGCGCTCGTCACCGGGCGGGGCCGCTATGTCGACGACATCGTGCCGGCCGGCGTGCTGGCGATGACGGTGGTGCGGTCGCAAGTGGCGCACGCGCGCATCACGCTCTCCGGCCTCGACGCCGCCCGCGCCGCGCCGGGCGTCCACATGGTGCTGACGGCGGCCGACCTCGAGGGCTATGGCGGCGTGCCGTGCAAGGCGATCATGAAGCAGGTGGACGGCACCCCCGTCGTGCCGCCCTATCGCCCGCTCCTCTGCGGCGAGATCGTCAAGCACGTCGGCGATGCGGTGGCGGCTGTCGTGGCCGATACGCTGGCGGCGGCGGAGGCGGCGGCCGAGCTCATCGAGATCGAATACGACACGCTGCCGGCGGTGATCGACACGGTCGGCGCGCTCGATCCCGGCGCGCCGCTCGCCTGGCCGGAGCGCGGCACCAACCTCGCCTTCGAATATGCCTTCGGCGACAAGGGCAAGACCGAGGCGGCGTTCGCCCGGGCCGCCAGCGTCGCCCGCCTCGAGGTGATCAACAACCGCCTCGTCTGCAACTACATGGAGCCGCGCGGCTGCATCGCCGAGTACGATGCGGGGACCGAGCGCTGGACGCTCACCGTCGGCACCCAGGGCGGCCACGGTATGCGCGGCATCCTCGCCGGCGATATCCTGAAGGTGGACCCGTCGCGCATCCGCATCATCACGCCGGACGTCGGCGGCGGCTTCGGGCCGAAGATGCCGGTCTACCGCGAATATCCGATCGCCATGATCGCCGCCGAGCGGCTCGGCCGCCCGGTGAAGTGGAAGTGCGGCCGCATGGAGCACTTCCTCGCCGACGCCCAGGGCCGCGACAACGTCACCACGGCGGAGCTCGCGCTCGACGCCGATGGCAAGTTCCTGGCGCTCAGGGTCGACCTGATCGCTGCCGCCGGCGCCTATTTCCACCAGTTCGGGCCGTTCATCCCGTGGGTCGGCGCGACGATGTCGACCGGCGTGTACGACATCCCGGCGCTGTCAGTCCGGGTGCGCGGCACCTTCTCCAACACCGTACCGGTCGACGCCTATCGCGGCGCAGGGCGCCCGGAGGCGGCCTATGTGCTGGAGCGCCTCGTCGAGGAGGCGGCGCGCGTCGCCGGGCTGTCGCCGGTGAAGATCCGCCACCGCAATTTCATCCGCCCCGACCAGATGCCCTACACCACCCAGACCGGCCGCATGTACGACACCGGCGAGTTCTCCGGCCATCTCGACCGGGCGCTCGACGAGGCGGACGTCGCCGGCTTCGAGGCGCGGGCGGCGGAGAGCTCGGCACGCGGCCTCTATCGCGGCCTCGGGCTCGCGAGCTACGTCGAGGCGTGCGCCTTCCCGGGCTCCGAGCGGGCGGAGCTGTCGATCGACCCGGACGGCACGCTGACGCTGTTCATCGGCACCCAGACCAACGGCCAGGGCCACGCCACCGCCTATGCGCAGCTGATCGCCGAGCACCTCGGCGTGGATATCTCCAAGATCAAGGTGGTGCAGGGCGACACCGACGCGGTGAAGACCGGCGGCGGCACCGGCGGTTCGCGCTCGATCCCGCTCGGCATGCCCTCGATCGACGTCGCCAGCCGGGCGCTGGTGGAGAAGATCAAGGCCGCCGCCGCCGACCGGCTGGAGACCTCGCCGGCCGACCTCGAGCTCGTCTCGGGCGAGGTGCGCGTCGTCGGCACCGACCGGTCGGTGAGCCTCGCCAGCATCGCCGCGGCGATGCCGGCGGCCGACCGCACCACCGAGGGCGAGGTCAAGCAGACCGAGTGCACCTATCCGAACGGCACCCACATCTGCGAGGTCGAGATCGACCCGGAGACCGGGGTGACAACGTTCGAAGGCTACACCATCGTCGACGACTTCGGCGTCACGGTGAACCCGATCCTGCTCGCCGGCCAGGTGCACGGCGGCGTCGTGCAGTCGATCGGC
>CAMDHY010000215.1 GCA_945898215.1 Pseudoxanthobacter soli DSM 19599
GGTGGCCGGCGAAGCCGGTCGGAGGGGGGGCGCCGCGGGCTCAGGTCGTGCCCGTGGCCGCCCTAGCAGCCGCGATCGGCATCCCGCCCGCCGCAGGCCCCAACCGACCGCCAACCCGCCGCCTCACCCCGCCTTCCGCAACGCCGCCACCGCGCCGCTCGCCGTCGCGGCCCCTTCCTTGATCAGCTTGTAGGTCACCGAATCGATCAGTGCCTGGAAGGAGGCGTCGACGATGTTCGGCGAGACGCCGACGGTGAACCAGCGGTCGCCGTCGCCGTCGCGGCTCTCGATCAGCACGCGCGTCGTCGCGCCCGTGCCGCCGTTGAGGATGCGCACCTTGAAGTCGACGAGCTCGAGGTCGCGGATGATCGCCTGGTAGCGGCCGAGGTCCTTCCGGAGCGCGATGTCCAGCGCGTTGATCGGGCCGTTGCCCTCGGCGACGGAGAGGATCTCCTCGCCGTCGACCACCACCTTCACCACCGCCTCCGACACCGTGACGAGGTCGCCGACGGCGTTGAAGCGGCGCTCCACCATGACGCGGAAGCTCTTCACGTCGAAGAAGCGCGGCACCGTGCCGAGGGCCCGGCGGGCGAGCAGCGCGAAGGAGGCGTCGGCCCCCTCGTAGGCATAGCCCTCCGCCTCGCGCGCCTTGACGTCGGAAAGCAGCCGGTCGAGGCGCGGGTCGTCCTTGGCGACCTCGATGCCGACGCGGTCGAGCTCGTGGACGAGGTTCGACTTGCCGGCCTGGTCGGAGACGAGCACCCGCCGCCGGTTGCCGACGACTTCCGGCGGCACGTGCTCGTAGGTGCGGGGATCTTTCAAAATTGCCGAGGCGTGGATGCCGGCCTTGGTGGCGAACGCCGCCTCGCCGACGTAGGGAGCATGGCGGTTCGGCGCGCGGTTCAGGAGCTCGTCGAAGGCGCGGCTGATCTGGGTGAGGTCGGCCAAGGCCTCGTCGTCGACGCCGATCGTGAAACGTTCGGCGTAGGCCGGCTTCAGCTTCAGGGTCGGGATCAGGGTGACGAGGTTGGCGTTGCCGCAGCGCTCGCCGATGCCGTTCAGCGTCCCCTGGATCTGGCGGACGCCGGCGCGGACGGCGGCGAGCGAGTTCGCCACCGCCTGGCCGGTGTCGTCGTGGGCGTGGATGCCGAGGCGGTCGCCCGGCACCACCGCCGTCACCGCCCGCACCACCGCCTCCACCTGCGCCGGCATGGTGCCGCCGTTGGTGTCGCACAGCACCACCCAGCGGGCGCCTGCTTCATAGGCCGCGCGGGCGCAGGCGAGCGCGTAGTCGGGGTTCGCGGCATAGCCGTCGAAGAAGTGCTCGCAGTCGACCAGCGCCTCGCGGCCGGCGGCCACGGTGGCCGCCACCGTCTCGCGGATCGAGACGAGGTTTTCCTCGAGCGTCGTGCCGAGGGCGACGCGGACGTGGTAGTCCCACGACTTCGCCACGAAGCAGCACGCATCCGCCGCCGAACCCAGCACGTCGGCGACGCCGGGGTCGTTTTCCACTGACCGTCCGGCCCGCTTCACCATGCCGAAGGCGGTGAAGGTCGCCTTCTTCGTGCGCTTCTCGGCGAAGAAGGCGGTGTCGAGCGGGTTGGCGCCGGGATAGCCGCCCTCGATGTAGTCGACGCCGAGCCGCTCCAGGAGGGCGGCGACGGCGATCTTGTCCTCGAGCGAGAAGTCGATGCCGTTCGTCTGCGCGCCGTCGCGCAGCGTCGTGTCGAAGAGGAAGAGGCGCTCGCGGGGAGCGGTGCTGGTCGCTGTCATGGTCTCGTTCCTCCGCTCAGCCGGCCGCGAAGCGGTCGGTGGCGGCGATCAGGCGTTCGAGGATGCCGGGCTCGGAGAAGGCGTGGCCGGCGCCCTCGACCAGGTGAAACTCCGCCTCCGGCCAGGCGCGGTGCAGGTCCCAGGCGGAGACGGCCGGGGTGGCGATGTCGTAGCGCCCCTGGATGATCACCCCGGGGATTGCCCGGAGCTTGTGGGCGTCGCGGATGAGCTGCCCCTCCTCCATCCAGCCGGCGTGGACGAAGTAGTGGTTCTCGATGCGGGCGAAGGCGAGCGCGAAGGCGTCGCTGCCGTGCATCGCCGACATCGACGGGTTCGGCATCAGCGTGATCGTCTCGCCTTCCCAGACGCTCCACGCCTTCGCCGCCTGAAGCTGGACGGCGCGGTCGCTGCCGGTGAGGCGGCGGTGGTAGGCGGCCATCAGGTCGCCGCGCTCGGCCTCGGGGATCGGCGCCAGGAAACGCTCCCACTTGTCGGGATAGAGCTGCGAGGCGCCCCACTGGTAGTACCATTCGAGCTCGAAACGGCGGAGCGCGAAGATGCCCCGGAGCACCATCTCGCTCACCCGCTCGGGGTGCGTCTGCCCATAGGCGAGCGCCAGCGTCGAGCCCCACGAGCCGCCGAAGACGAGCCACTTGTCGACGCCCATCAGCGCGCGCAGGCGCTCGATGTCGGCGACGAGGTGCCAGGTGGTGTTGGCGTCGAGGCTCGCCGACGGCCGCGAGCGACCGCAGCCGCGCTGGTCGAACAGCAGCACCCGGTAGCGCTCGGGGTCGAACAGGCGGCGGTGCGTCGGCGAGCACCCGGCGCCGGGGCCGCCGTGCAGGAACACGGCCGGCTTGCCCTCCGGGTTGCCGCAGATCTCCCAGTAGACCTGATGGCCGTCGCCGACATCGAGGCGGCCGGAGGCATAGGGCTCGATCGGCGGGTAGAGGCCGCGGTCGTCTCTCATGTCTTCGCCTTCTCGTCGGACGCCGGCGGCCAGTCCGCGGTGTCCCCGTCGGGGTGCTGGTAGGAGACGAGCGCCTCCATCGCGCCCGGAGGCATGTCGTCCTCGGTGACGCTGCTGGGCAGGCGGTCGAGGGAGGCGAGCCACGGCATCCGCGCCTCGATGCCGTACTGGATCACCGGTGGCACGGCGGCCGGGTCGTCGAGGCTGCCGAGCGAGAAGGCGACCTCGTCATGGGCGGCGAAGCCGGGGCTCGAGGCGACCGCCTCCGGGGCTTCACCGTGCCGGGCGGCATCGGCCGCGGTGCTGCCCGGCGCGGGGACGCCGTGGAACTCGTAGGTGAGCGGCGTGCCGCAGGCGGCGCAGAAGCCGCGCGAGACGAGGCTCGACGAGCGGAAGCGCGTGGGCTCGCCACGCGTCCACTCGAACGCCGCCTTCTTCACCGAGGCGAGCGCCGCGTAGTAGGCGCCGAACGCCTTCTGGCACATCCGGCAATGACAGATCGACGGCTTCTCCGGCTCGGCCGTCACCGCATAGCGCACGGCACCGCACTGGCAGCCGCCGGTGAGGCGGGGGGTGGGGTTCGTCATCGGGCAAGCCTCCTGGTCGTGGCGAGGGTCACGCGGCGGGGTTCGTGCCCCTCGAGACGCTGTGCCCGCGGCCCCCCCTCCCTACCCTCCCCCGCGAGGGGGGAGGGTTGCCACTGCGGTTTTGGCCGCTG
>CAMDHY010000216.1 GCA_945898215.1 Pseudoxanthobacter soli DSM 19599
CCGCTCAGGCGGCCCTGACGGCCGCGCTCGCCACGTGGAGCGTCGTCGCCCGCTCGGCCAGCCGCGCGCGCAGCGCCTGTGGCAGCTGGCGGGCGGATTTTATGCGGGGGGCGGGGAGTTCGGAGATCGTGGCGCCGGTGTCGCCGTAGAGCGCCTCGTACTGGGCAAAATTGTCGAAGCGGCGGCGGGTGACGGTGTCGAGGAAGGTCTCGGCCGGGACGCCCTCGGCGAGGATCAGGGAATGGTCCTCGAGTTCCACGTGGTAGTAGGTGAAGCGCTCCGGCATCTCGGTTTCGCGGATGATCGTCGTGCCGTTGACCAGCGCTCCGGCCTGGACGAGGACGCCGTCGAGGAAGAGGGCGTGATCCGGCGAGACGAGGAGGTCGCGGGCGGGCAGGTCGTCGCCGAAGGCCCCGGCGGTGATGCGGACGGGGAAGGTGCGCAGCGGCTCGGCGAAGAGTGTCACGACCGTCTGCACGCCCACCCAGCGCACGGGCGCGGCGCGGCCGTCGGCGGTGAGCACGAGGTCGCCGATGGCGAGGGCCTCCACGGCGGTTTCGCCTGCAGGCGTTGCGATCATGGTGCCGGCGAGGAAGCAGACAGGGAAGACGCCGCTCGTGTAGTTCAGCGTCCGGCCGGCGAGATCGGCGCTGTTGGAAAACAGAACCATATCGTATGTGACCGGCCCCTCGTCCGTATAGCCGGTGTAGGGTTCCTCAGCTCCACCATTAAAGGCAATCAGGTTGCCAGGCGTAAAGTCTCCGGCCCCAGGATCACTCTGATTCGTCAGTGTCCGGTAAGAGGCATCCTCGAAGGGTCCGTCGATGATCGCGAAGATACCATTCGCAACAGTGCCAGTATAGTAATACTGAGCGAAGTAAGAAGCCATCTCCACCCCATGGGTCAAGCTGGATGTGATCTGCATTCAACGCAGGGCGCGCCCCAGCCACATGTAGGCCGGATCGCTGCGCCCTGACGGACGCAGGCTCACCCGGAAATCGACTATTAGAGCGTTCTGCGATCGGCGGCAAGCCTTGGGCTCGTTGAAAACCGATCCGGAATCATGAGCTTGAGCCGACCCTGGCGGTGCTTCGCTCGTCGCGGATCGGGCCCGGGGTGCGGGGAGGCGTCCCGCCGCCGCCCCGTAGCCACCGCGGCAGCTGACGGGCCGACTTGATCCGCGGCATCGCCATCTCGGACGTCGGGGCCGGAATGGGGCCGTAGAGCGCCTCGTGCTCGGCCCAGTTGTCGAAGCGGCGGCGGGTGACGGTGTCGAGGAAGGTCTCGGTCGGGACGCCCTCGGCGAGGATGAGGGAATGGTCGTCGAGCTCGACATGGAAGTAGGTGAAGCGCTCGGGCATCGCGGTCTCGCGGACGATGGTGGTGCCGTTGAGCAGAGCGCCGGCCTGGACGAGGACGCCGTCGAGGAAGAGGGCGTGGTCGGGCGAGACGAGGAGGTCGCGGGCCGGCAGGTTGTGCCCAAGGGCGCCCGCGGCGATGCGGACGGGGAAGGTGCGCAGCCGGTCGGCGAAGGTGGTCATCACGGTCTGCACGCCCACCCAGCGCACTGGTGCGGCGCGGCCGTCAGCCGTCACCACGAGGTCGCCGACGGCGAGGTCCTCGATGGCGGTCTCGCCGGCGGGGGTGGCGATCCGCGTGCCGGCGAGGAAGCAGACGACGAAGGCGCCGGTCGAATAGGTGAAGGTGGCCGGCACGTCCGCGAAGGCATCGGTGGTGAAGTAGACGTAGCCCCAGGTGTCGCTGTAGCCGATCCAGCCGCTCGGGCCGTAGCCGACATAGGTGAACTCGCCTGGGACGTATTCGGGGACGTCGAGGACGCCGCCGGGGGCGAAGTCGCCCATCACCTCGGTCGGCATGTTGTCCACCTCGTCGACCGTGAACGTCAGGGTGGCCGGGTCGATCGTGCCGCCGGCGGTGACGTTCGCCGCATAGTAGGGAAACGCGCCGGTCTCGTAGGGGAAGCTCGCCGGGGCGTCGGCAAAGGCGGTCTTGGTGAAGTAGACGGTGCCCCAGGTGTCGCTGGTGCCGATCCAGCCGTCAGGGCCGTAGCCGACATAGGTGAACTCGCCGGGATCATATTCGGGCACGGTGACGGTGCCGCCGGGCACGAAGTCGCCGGTGGCGTGCGTCGGCATGTTGAGGGTCTCCAAAGTGTTGAAGGTGCCGGTCGCCGGGTCGAGCGTGCCCTCAAGTGTCGTGAGGCCGCTGTAGGTCGTCATTCCTCCACCCCCTTCCGCGCCCGATGGGGCGGCGGCGCTGGCCTCCACAGCCGGCGCCCTTCATGCCGTCACCCGGCGGTCTTCGCCACCGCGCCGCCGCCGTGACGGCGAGCCGCCCGCGAAGCGCCCGCTGCAGCTGCCGGGCGGACTTGACGCGCGGCACGGCGATCTCCGCGAAGACTGGTCCACCGTTGCCGTAGAGAGCCACGTAGTCGGCGAATTTGTCGAAGCGGCGGCGCGTCACGGTGTCGAGGAAGGTCTCGGCGGGAACGCCCTCGGCGAGGATGAGGGCGTGGTCGGCGATCTCGACGTGGAAATAGGTGAAGCGCTCCGGCATCGCGATGTCGCGGACGACGGTCATGCCGTTGACCAGCGCCTACCTTAGCGGGCTGGCCAGTGCCGCAACTGGCGGGGTCGAGCGTGCCCTGTCGTGTCGTGGGGTCGGAATAGCTCGTCGTCCGTCCGCCCCCCGCGGTGGATGCGGCGGCAGTTCCGGCGGCCACCGCATCCGCCGTCTGTCAGCCGGTCACGCGACGTCCTTCGCCACCTCGCTGCCGGCCGCCATGGCGAGGCGGTCGCGCAGCGCTCGCGGCAGCTGGCGGGCCGACTTGATGCGGGGGGCGGGGAGTTCCGCGAGGAGCGGGCCGGTGTCGCCGTAACGGGCCTCGTACTCCGCCCAATTGTCGAAGCGGCGGCGGGTGACGGTGTCGAGGAAGGTCTCGGCCGGGACGCCCTCGGCGAGGATCAGGGAATGGTCCTCGAGTTCGACGTGGAAGTAGGTGAAGCGCTCCGGCATCTCGGTTTCACGGACGATCGTCGTGCCGTTGACCAGCGCCCCGGCCTGGACCAGGGCGCCGTCGAGGAAGAGCGCGTGGTCGGGCGAGACGAAGAGGTCGCGGACCGGCAGGCCGTCGCCGAGGGCACCGGTGGTGATGCGGATCGGGAAGCTGCGCAGCCGGTCGGCGAAGAGGGAGACGACGCTCTGGATGCCGACCCAGCGCACCGGCGCGACGCGGCCGTCGGCGGTGAGCACCAGGTCGCCGATGGCGAGGGCCTCAACCCGCACATCTCCCGCGGGCGCCTTGATCTGCGTGCCGGCGAGAAAGCAGACTGGGAAGGAGTCCACGAGGTATGGGATAGT
>CAMDHY010000217.1 GCA_945898215.1 Pseudoxanthobacter soli DSM 19599
GAGGGGGGAGGGTTCGCGTCGAGATTTGGGCGAGCGATGTGCCAAAAGCACCACGCAAACCCTCCCCCCTCGCGGGGGAGGGTAGGGAGGGGGGGCGCCGCGGGCTCGGCGGCGGTGGCGGGACGCGGGAGGACAGCACCAAAGGCCCCCTGCTCTCAGAACCGCGGGATGTCGGGGAACGGGATGGCGCCAGCGTGGACGTGCATCCGGCCGAGCTCGGCGCAGCGGCGCAGTTGCGGGAACACCTTGCCGGGATTGAGCAGCCCATCCGCGTCGAAGGCGCACTTCACCCGCATCTGGTGGTCGAGGTCGACCTCGTTGAACATCGTCGGCATAAGGTCGCGCTTCTCGACGCCGACGCCGTGCTCGCCGGTGAGCACGCCGCCAACCTCGACGCAGAGCCGCAAGATGTCGGAGCCGAAGTCCTCGGCGGCCACGAGCTCGCCCGGCTTGTTGGCGTCGTAGAGGATGAGCGGGTGGAGGTTGCCGTCACCGGCGTGGAAGACGTTGGCGACGGCGAGACCGTAGTGCTCGGAGAGCTCGCGCATGCGGGCGAGCACGAGCGGCAGCGCCTTGCGCGGGATTGTGCCGTCCATGCAGAGATAGTCGGGGGCGAGGCGGCCGACCGCCGGGAAGGCGGCCTTGCGGCCCGCCCAGAAGTTCATGCGCTCGGCCTCGGAGGTGGAGACGCGGCACTCCGTAGCGTGGTTTTCCCGCGCGATCGCCTCGACGCGGGCGAGCAGCGCGTCGACCTCCACCGGCGGGCCGTCGAGCTCGACGATCAGGAGCGCCGCGACGTCGAGCGGATAGCCGGCGTGGACGAAGGCCTCGGCAGCCGCGATCGCCGGCGCGTCCATCATCTCCATGCCGGCCGGGATGATGCCGGCGGCGATGATGGCGGCCACGCAGGCACCCGCCGCCTCGCTGGTGGGAAAGCCGATGAGGGCGGCGCGCGCCGTCTCGGGCGCCCGCAGGAGGCGCACCGTCACCTCGGTGACGACGCCGAGCAGGCCCTCGGAGCCGACGATCAGCCCGAGCAGGTCGTAGCCCTCGCTGTCGAGATGCTTGCCACCGAGGCGGATCACCTCGCCGGTGATGAGCACCATCTCGACGCCGAGCACGTTGTTGGTGGTGAGGCCGTACTTGAGGCTGTGGACGCCGCCGGAGTTCTCGGCGATGTTGCCGCCGATCGAGCAGGCGATCTGCGAGGACGGGTCGGGGGCGTAGTAGAAGCCCTCGTGCTCCACCGCGCGGGTGACGCCGAGATTGGTGACGCCGGGCTGCACGACGGCACAGCGGTTGTCGAAATCGACGTCGAGGACCCGGTTGAAGCGCATCATCGACATCAGCACGCCGTCGGCGAGCGGCAGGGCGCCGCCGGAGAGCGAGGTGCCGGCGCCGCGCGGCACCACCTTGATGCCGTTCTCGTGGCAATAGGACAGTACGGCGCTGACCTCCGCCACGGTGTCCGGCAGAACGACGACCAGCGGAACCTGCCTGTAGGCAGTGAGGCCGTCCGTTTCGTAGGGGGCGAGCGAGGTCGGCTCGACGATGACGCGATCAGGTGCGGTGCGCTCGGCGAGAGCACGCGCGATCTCGGTGCGGCGGGCCAGCACCGCGGCATCAACCTCCGGCATCTTCAGGCTCGACATCGCTCCCGTCTCCTCCTGCGGCCGTGGACCGGCGACGGCAGACGGCATCTGGTGCCGCTTCTTGTTTCGACCACCTCTGGACTACGCCACTCGACGCATTAGTTCAAACGGGGCGTGGTCGTGAAACGGCGCGGAAGGAACGGATGAGCAGCCTGGTCGACCTCGAGATCTTCGCGCGCGTCGTGACGGCGGAGAGCATGTCGGCGGCCGGCCGCGAGATGGGCCTCTCCCCCGCCGTCGTCTCCAAGCGGATGCGGCGACTGGAGGACCGGCTCGGCACCCGCCTCCTGCAGCGCACCACCCGCCAGATCGCGCTGACCGAGGCGGGACAGGGCTTCTACGAGCGTGTCGTCGCCATCCTCGCCTCGATCGAGGAGGCGGAATCCTTCGTCACCCGCCGCTCGACGACGGCGCGCGGCACGCTGAAGGTGACGGCGCCCACCTCGTTCGGCCGCATGCACGTCGCACCGCACCTCGGTCCCTTCCTCGCCGCCAATCCGGAGCTGACCCTCAACCTGCAGCTCAACGACGAGTTCGTCGACATCGTCGGCGAGGGCTTCGACGTGGCGATCCGCATCGCCGAGCTCACCGCCTCGAGCCACGTGGCGCGGCGTCTCGCGCCGGTCCACCGGGTGCTCTGTGCCTCGCCGGACTACCTCGCGCGCCACGGTCGACCGGAGACGCTGGCCGACCTCGAAAAGCACGCCTGCCTGTCGCCGCAGCAGCAGGACGGCTGGCGCCTCGACGGACCCGACGGGCCGGTGGTGATCCGCCCGTCGGCGCCGATCCGCACCAATTCGAGCGAAGTCGTGCGCGAGGCGGTGGTGGCGGGCTTCGGCATCGCGCTGCGCTCGACCTGGGACGTCGGGCCGGAACTGTCGTCGGGGCGCCTCGAGGTGGTGCTGCCGGACTTTCGCGGCGCGCGCGGGGTGGCGGTGCACGCAGTCTATCCGAGCCGCCGCTTCCTGCCACTGAAGGTGCGCGTCTTCATCGACCACCTCGCCGGGCTCTACGGCTCTGCCCCCTACTGGGACGACGGGCTCGAGGCGGTGCTGTCCGGGCAGAAGAAGCGGCGACGGGCGGCGACGGCCGACACGCTGCAAGAGGCGACCTGAGCAACAGGCCACCTGGTCGCACGGCGCCTCGACCGCGGCGGGCCGCTTCGCTAGAACCGGGGCGCCCGAACCGACTGCCGCGAGCGCGCCGTGACCGCATCCCCCCTCGCCTCCTCCGACGCTCCCGCCGCACCGCTGGAGCGCTTCGCCGCGGCGATCGGCCCCCGCAACGTTGTCACCGCCGACGCCGAAACGGCGCCCTATCTCGTCGAGTGGCGCGGCCTCTACCACGGCCGCACCCCGGCGGTGCTGCGGCCGGGCTCCACCGCCGAGGTGGCGGCGATCCTCGCCATCGCCAACGAGACGCTGCCGCCGATCGTCGTGCAGGGTGGCAACACCGGCCTCGTCGGCGGCCAGGTGCCCGACGAGAGCGGCCGCGAGGTGGTGCTGTCGCTCGCCCGCCTCGACCGGGTGCGCGAGGTCGATGCCGCCGGCGGCACGATGACGGTCGAGGCCGGCTGCATCCTGGAGCGCATCCACGCCGAGGCGGACGCCGTCGACCGCCTGTTCCCGCTGACGCTCGGCGCCCAGGGCTCGTGCCGCATCGGCGGCAACCTGTCGACCAACGCCGGCGGCACGGC
>CAMDHY010000218.1 GCA_945898215.1 Pseudoxanthobacter soli DSM 19599
TCGAGTGCGTCCGCGCCGCCTGACGCGGCGCACCGCTCAGACACCGGCCCCGCGGTGGCGCAGTGCTGCCGCGGGGCCGTGAGGATGTGGGCTTAGTCGGCCGGGTCCCGCGTCACCGGCGGCCCGCATCCCCCCGTTTGCCAAACTGCTGCCACGTCGGCGGGCGAATCTCTGCCCATGCCGACCCTGGAACGCGCCATCACCATCGCCTGCGAGGCCCACAAGGGCCAGGTCGACAAGGCGGACGAGCCCTACATCCTGCACGTGCTGCGCGTCGTGCTGGCCGTCGAGGGCGCCGACGAACAGATCGTCGCGGCGCTGCACGACGTCGTCGAGAAGAACCCGGAGTGGACCCTCGAGCGCATCGCGGTCGAGAGCTTCCCGCCGGAGATCGTCGAGGCCGTCGATGCACTGACGCGCCGCCCGGGCGAGCGCGAGGAGGCCTTTCTCGCCCGCGCCACGGCCGATCCGCTGGCCCAGGCGGTAAAGCGGGCCGACCTCGCCGACAACCTCGCCCAGATCCGGCGGCGCAATGCCGGCAGAGGCGACGCTGAGCGCGAGGAGCACTATCGAGCCACCCTCGCCCGCCTCGGCACGGCGGCCTGACGGGCCGCGTCCACGATCACCGACTCGTCAGGACGATCTCCGCGTCCACCACTAAGGCGGACCGCGACCGTCGACGATTGCGGCTCCGAATGAACCAGAAAGTCGCCGATCGGTCCCGTTGCGGAACGGTTCGCACCTGCCTGCAACTGAATTGACCACTACTTCGGACTAGTCGCGGTCCCTTGTTCGGCGAAACGTAGGGCCGATTCCGGGTGCGGCAAGTCCGTTGTGGGGACGAAGATGGTCAGCGCGAGTTCCGAACGAGCCCCGACCCGCGGTCTGCGGGTCGGCATTATCGATGACGACCATGCGCTGGCCAGCGAGCTGGGCGATGTCCTGCGGGCGGCCGGGCACGTTGCGGAAGAGATCCCGGCGGCCACGCTCGCCCACGCGCTTGCCTGGTCCGATCAGGACGTCGTGATCCTCGACGTGGTGATGCCGGGCGTCGACGGCCTGGACGTGCTCGACAAGCTCTCCCGCTGCGGTCGTCCCCCTGTCGTCATCCTGATGAGCGGCCATTGCGAGGCGGTTCTGCGGGGAGCAACAGAAGCCGCGCGGCGAAGCGGTCTGACCGTCGTCGGCGGCCTCGCGAAGCCGTTCCAGTTCGACGAACTCGACCGTCTCATCGAGGGCGCCCGCGCGCCGCAGGAACCTTCGGCGGCCGCGGCGCCGGGTCCATTCGCGATCCGGTCGGCCGCGGCGACGGCGATCGCCGACGGCACCCTGGCGATCAACTTCCAGCCGATCCTCGACGCCCGTACTTTTGCCTTCGCGGGGGCGGAGGCTCTCCTGCAGGGCGTGCTGCCGGGGCTGCCACCCGTGGCACCGGCGAGGATCGTCGAGGCGGTCACCGACGACGAGGACCTGCTCGCCGCCCTGTCGTGGGTGGTGGTGCGGCAGGCGGCGGAGGCAGCCCGGCGCTGGACCCTCGCCGGCTACCATGGACCCGTCGCCGTCAACATGCCGGCGAGCGTCCTGCGGGCCCCGGAGGCCGTGGAGATGCTCCAGCTCATCGTCGGCGGCGCCGGGCTGAAGCCCGGGCAGATGGCCCTCGAACTGATCGAGGAGAACGTCTACGACGGGGCGGCCGCCACTCTCGCGACGCTCGTGAAGCTGCGCGTCGCGGGCTTCGGCCTCCTCCTCGATGACGTCGGCCGCCGCGAGAGCGGCTTGACCCAGCTCTCGGCGCTGCCGGTCACGGGCCTCAAGATCGACATCGAGCTGTTGCGCGCCGCCCGCAGCTGGGAAAAGCCACGTTTCATCTTCGCCGCGCTGGCAAGGCTCGGCGCGGACCTCGGCCTGACGGTCACGGCGGAAGGCGTGGAGACCCGCGCCGATGCCGAATTTGCGCGCGATCAAGGCGCCAGCCACCTCCAGGGCTTTCTGTTCGCCCGGAAGCTGCCTCTCGATGATCTGATGGCGGCGCTGCCGCACCTGCAGTCGGCCGCAGTGGCGTCGGCCACAGGGCGGCCGGTGGTCCTCGCTTAGCGATGCTGGCAAACCTGTTTCGAACCCTCATCGTCGACGACGACATGGCCCTCCTCGAGGAACTGGCAGAGGGTCTGCGTCTCGAAGGCCTCCCGGTGGCGACCTGCACCTCCGGATGGCAGGCCCTGCAGCTGATCACTGCGCAGCCCGACATCCGCATCCTCGTCACCGACCTCGCGATGCCGGAGATGGGCGGCATCGAGTTGCTGCGACGCCTGGCGACCCGCAAGGTCAGCCCAGGCGTGAAGGCGATCGTCCTCACCGGCGAGGCGACGCTCGACGGGGCGATCGACGCGATGCGGCTGCAGGTCTCCGAGTTCCTGTACAAGCCGGTGACGGCGGACGAGCTCGCTTCGGCGGTGCGACGGGCGGCGGGCACCTGCGAAGCGTCCGTCGACCCGTCTTCCGCGGAAGCCGCGACGGGTGCCGATCCGTTCGCGAGCAGGCTCGGCGCCCTCGTCGGGCTATATGAGGACCGCAACGCGACCTTCGGGGTCGAGCTGTTCCACAATCTCCGCTGGGACCTGCTGCTGCGGCTGGCCGCATCGCCGGAGGCCGGAGCCGTAACGCTGAACGATCTCGCCCTGCTTTTCCGACAAACCCCGCGCGCTGTCCGTCGCTGCCTGCGCGATCTCACGGCGGCCGGTCTCGTCGAGGAGGCCCCGGCCGTGGACCGGCGGCGGCGCGCCTTCCGGCTGACAGCGGAGGGGCGGCGCCAGACCACCGCGTTCCTCGCCCGCCTCGCCGCCCACTGAGATAGGGCCCGTTCGACGAGGGCGCTCGGCGCTGCTGGCACATCACCCAGGGGCGCGCCGGAACCATTTGCCGATTTGTGCGTTGGCCTGCTGCGGATTGCCTCCACTCGGCGGTATCAAACAGCGGGGCGGGCAACCGGCGATGGCTGGAAGATCGTTTCGCACCCTCATCGTTGACGACGATCCGGCCGTTGTGGAGGAGTTGTCGCTGGCGCTCCGTCTCCAGGGTTTCGCTGTAGAGACCTGCACCTCGGGCCGCGACGCGCTGAGATTGATCTCCACAGTCCCCGACTGGCCTGCCCCCCTTGAAGTGGTCCTCCCTGAGGTATGGGTTTTGAGCCCTATTGGAGGACGGACAGATGGCGAGGAAGCGGCATAGGCCCGAGGAGATAGTCACGAAGCTTCGGCAGGTTGAGGTCCTGACGGCGCAGGGCAA
>CAMDHY010000219.1 GCA_945898215.1 Pseudoxanthobacter soli DSM 19599
GGGAGGGCCGGGCCGCGCCAGCGGACCGGGGAGGGCCGCCGTCGGCGCCAGCCGGCGGCGGGCGGCGGATCGGCGGTCTCAAGCGTCGTACCGCCGCACGTCGTGCGGCGGCCCCCGCCGGCCGGCTTCGCCGGCCACCTCCCCCGCGAGGGGGGAGGGGTCGCGCCGAGGCCTGGGTGACCCTACTGCCGACTGCCGACTGCCGGCCCTCAGACGTCTTCCGGTACCAGGCTGCCGCTGTGGGCCTTGATCTCGCGGGACGCGGTCTCGCCGCGGATGTTCTTGCCGGTCGGGGCCCAGGAGCAGGCCTTGGCGTTCACCCACACCGTCTCGTAGCTGCCGGGCGTGAAGAACTCGACGAAGATCATGTCGCCGTTGCCGTCGTCGGACGTCAGGTAGTGGCGCTCGCCGTCGGGGAAGTAGATCAGGTCGCCTTCCTTGACGCGGACGGGCACCTCGTCCGCGAAGGCGGTGCCGCTGCCGGCGGTGAAGTACATGAAGTGGTCGGCGCCCTCGTGGTAGTGGTTGGCGCCCGAGGTCACCGGCGGGTAGATGATCATCTCCGCCTTGATCGCCTTGCTGCCGAAGAGCTTCGGCGTGGCGAGGTAGATGCGCTTGCGGGCGTCGTGGACGCTGTCGAGCAGCGGCTCGTCCTGCCAGTCGATGACGCGGAACTCGGCCGGATGCTTGGCGTACTCGGGATCGAGGGCGACGGCGTCGGGCACCTCGCAGACAAGGAGCGTCGCGCGGGTCGAGGCGCGCACCGTCACCTCATAGTCCGGCGGCAGGAAGACGACGTGGCGGTCTTCCAGGCCGTGCACGCCGTCCGGCGCCTTCAGCGACACCGAGCCGGAGAGCACCTGCACGTAGGTGACGCCCTTCGACGGCACCTTCAGGCGGACGCTGCCGTTCGCCGTCAGCGCGATGCGGTCGACGATGGTGCGCGCGCTCTTGTCGATCGTCGTGTCGAACAGACGGCGCTTGCTGGCACCGGAGCCGAGATCCTCGTCGGCGACGCTCGCGGAATCGATCACCAGGGCCATGCTCGCTCCTCCAGTTCCTCGGGGTCGGCGCCTCCGTCCGGCGGGGCCGGCGGCACTGCGCTCGTTATCGCCGTATGCACGGCTTTGCACGCGTATACCTTCCGGGACGGTAGGGGCGCCCGGCCGGCGGTGTCAAGCAAGGCCGCAGCGGCGGCTCCCCCGCCTGGGGAACGCAGCGTTGCACGGATGGCGCCGCCGCCTCAGTCGCCACCCAGGCCGAAGCTCGCGGCGGCGGCGGGCGCCGTCTCGCCGAGGCGCTTCGGTGCCAGCGTGCCGGCGTCCGGCGCCGAGCGGTCGAAGTCGTAGCGGACGACGCGGGCCGTGCCGTCCGGGCCCGCGCCGGCGACGAGGAGGTCTGCGCCGGTGGTGGTGCTGGTGGCGGCGACCCGCACCGCGCCGCCATCGGCGAACGGGGTGAAGGCGGCGATCTCGCGCAGGGTCGGGCCGTGGCCGTGCTCGTTCGGGCTGTGCAGATAGAGCGCCGGCCCGCCGTCGAGCGCCGAGCCGGAGGAGAACACCTTCACCGCCCCGCCGGCGGTCTGGCCGACGACGATGCGCTCGGCGCCGCCGAACTGGCCGGCGAACCAGCCGGTGGCGAGGGAGACGCCGCCGGTGTAGCCGTCGCCGAACGGCTTGAAGGCGGCGGTCTCACGCGGCGTGCCGGGCGGCGGCACCTCGCCGTGGCCGGCGACGGCCGCCACCGCGGCGGGGTCGACCACCGTCAGCAGCGGGAAGGCGAACAGCTTCACCTCGCTCTCGCTGCCCGGCCCCGGTGCCGTGACGATCGAGAAGCGGCCGGTGGCGAAGTCGGTGAGGCCGGTCGTGATCGTCACGCTGGACGTGTCGCCCGGATAGGGGGCGAAGCTCGCGAACAGCGGCGGCGCCGCGCCGTCGGTGGTGGCGAGGGCGCTGCCGTAGACGCGCACCTCGCTGGGCTGGCCCGGCGCCGAGCCGACGATGATGTTGTCGGCGCTGCCGCCGTCGATCTGCGCGGACGCAACCGTGATACCGCCGGTCACCTCCGACCCGAACGGTGCGAAGCGGGCGATCACCCGGGTGAAGGCCGCCGCGTCGTCGCGGGCCGCACCCGCAAAGACCACGACCTCGGCCGGCCGGCCCGGGCCGGAGCCTGCGACGAGATCGAGCACGCCGTCGTCGTCGACGTCGCCCATCGCGGTGGCGACGAGGCCGGCATAGCCGGGGAACGGGGTGACGGTGGCGAGCGGCCGGTCGCCGGTGCCGTCGACCACGCGCACGCTGGCGTCCATGCCGTTGCCGCCGGGGACCGCGACGGCATAGCTCGACACCGCCGGGATGACGCTGACGATCATCATCAGCCCGTTGTCCTCGTGGTTGAGGCGGTGGCAGTGCATGACGAAGACGCCGCCATAGTCCTCGAACTTCGTGCGCAGCGACAGGTAGCCGGGCTCCACCACCGCCTCGCCCGAGCCCATCGTCGGGGCGGCGACGTTGACGTTGTCGAGGCCGAACTTGTCCGGGCCGGTGCGCAGGCCGGTGGTCGGGTCGTAGTTCTCCATCGTCTGGAAGTCGTTGACGTGGATGTGGATCGGGTGCTCGTCGTTGTTGTAGTTGACGAAACGCCACTCCTCGACGGAGCCGAGCCGCGGCTGCAGCAAGGGCACGTTGGGGAAGGTGCCGCCGTCGAAGGAGTAGGTGAACGACTTCGGGTCGTCCTTGCTCGCCATGTCGTTGAGGAAGCCGCCGACGATCGAGATCGTCCGCGTCACGTCGGGTGTCACCGCCGAAACATCGTCGAAGGAGGTGAAGGCGCCGAGGGCCTCACCGTCGGCGAAGGCGACCGTCTCGCCCTTCCCCTCCGCCGGCTCGGCGCGCAGCAGCATCTGCGACGGGAAGCTGAAGAAGCCGTCGAAATAGCTGATCGCCGTCGGCTCGACCGAGAGGTTGCCGAGGACGGCCGGCACCTTGTCGGTGCCGGTGTTGGTGTAGACGACGCCCGGCGCGGTCAGCGCCTTGGCACCGTAGCCGAGCGGCGGCATGTCGAGGACGAGGCCGCCCTCCGCCGGCATCGTCACCGCGATGGCGAAACGGCTCGCCGGCGGGATGACGAGGCGCGTGCCGCCCTCGATCGGCGGGGTGTGGACCGCAGGATAGGGGTTGCCGTCCTGACCGACGATGGCGATCGGCGGGTGGCGGCCGGTG
>CAMDHY010000220.1 GCA_945898215.1 Pseudoxanthobacter soli DSM 19599
TCGACTTCACCGTCGTCGGCCCGGCGGTGAACGAGGTGGCGCGGATCGCCTCGATGTGCCGCTCGGTCGATCGCTTCGTGGTGATGTCGTCGGACTTCGCCGAGGCGACGCCCGAGCCGCAGCGCAGCCAGCTCGTCTCCGTCGGCCGCTATGCGCTCCGCGGCGTCGGACGGGCGCAGGAGCTGTTCACCCTCGACCCGGCGATCGCCTGAGCGCGCTTCGCGCGCGACCCGTCGGCAACACCGTCAGAGGGTGCCGGGATAGGAGCCGCCGTCGAGGAGGATGTTCTGGCCGGTCATGTAGCCGGCATGGGCGCTGGCGATGAAGGCGCACATCACGCCGAACTCCTCCGGCCGGCCAAAGCGCCGCGTCGGGTTCGCCCCGCGCCGGCGGTCCATCAGCGCGTCGGTGTCGACCCCCTCGCGCTTGGCAGCGGCCTCGACCGTGGTGCGCAGGCGGTCGGTCTCGAACGGGCCGGGCAGGAGGTTGTTGATCGTCACGCCGTCGCGGGCGACCTGGCGGGCGAGGCCGGCGACGAAGCCGGTGAGGCCGGTGCGGGCGCCGTTCGAGAGGCCGAGCACGTCGATCGGCGCCTTCACGGCGGCGGACGTGATGTTGATGATGCGGCCGAAGCCGCGCTGCGCCATCCCGTCGACGGTGGCGCGGATCAGCATGATCGGCGTCACCATGTTGGCCCCGAGGGCGGCGTGCCAGGCGGCCTCGTCCCAGTCGCGGAAGTCGCCGGGCGGCGGGCCGCCGGCATTGGTGACGAGGATGTCGGGGGAGGGGCAGGCGGCGAGCACGGCGGCTCGGCCGTCGGCCGTCGTCACGTCGGCGGCGACCGGGTGGACGGTCGAGCCGGTGGCGGCGGAGATTTCGCGGGCGGCGGCTTCGAGCGCGGTGGCGCCACGGGCGACGATCGTGACGGTCACCCCGGCCTGGGCGAGGGCATCGGCGCAGGCGCGCCCGAGGCCCTTGCTGGCGCCGCAGACGAGGGCCGTGCGGCCCGCAATGCCGAGGTCGATCGCCGCCATTCCGTCCGCCCCCGATGCCTGGTTCCGCCGTGTCCGCGCAGGGCGGCCGGCAGCGGCACCTTGATCGGCGCGAGACGGTTCGGCAACCCCCGGCGGCCGTCGGGGTACTCGCGACATCGCGTCAGGCGACGTCGCGCTTCAGGCCTGGCGGGATGTCAGAACGAGAACGGGCGGCGACGGAAGAGGCCGTGATCGATCTCGCGCTGGCGGCGCTCGAGGTCGATGAGGTCCATCGCTTCGCTCAGATAGTCGTACTCGGGATCGAAGTCGCGCGCCCGCTTCAGGGCTGCGGAGATCCGCTTGGCTAAGGGCTTCAGCATCGGAGGTGCTCCTCTTGAAGTTCGGGAGCCCGCCGGACGTTTCCAAAGCGATAGATAGGCCTCGCCGGGTGGGCGAGGTAACCCGCCAGAGGCATTGCTGCTATGCAACATGCGCGATGCTGCAGCGCACAGGGGCAGTGACCGCCGGCGCGGGATGCGCGGGGCGACTGCGACCCGCACAGACGCTTGCAATGGCGCATCCGAACGGTTAGACAGCCCCCGTCCAGTCGCCTCGCGCGGCTCCGCGCTCCCTTCGTCTAGCGGTCTAGGACGTCGCCCTCTCACGGCGAAAACAGGGGTTCGAGTCCCCTAGGGAGCGCCAAGCACCCCCGCAAGCTATTGCTGCGCCTATTTCTTTTCCGGCAGAGTGGCAAACTTAGCGGGCCGGTTTGCCAATCCTTCGTTCACCGCCTGTTTCGCCATAGCCTGTTCGGCAAGCTGCCGCTGGTCCGCCGCGCGCGTGTACCGCTCCGTTTCGGCGAGCGTCCGGTGCCCCGTGATGGCGGCTATCTGCTTCGCCGTGCAGCCGGCCTCGGCGAGGCGTCTAGCGGCCGCCTTGCGCAGCCCGTGCGCCTTGCACCGGGTCGGCAGGCCTGCGGCGCGGATCGCGCTTGAGACCATCTGCCCGAAACCCTTCACCGTGAACGGCTGCCCGAAGGCGGTCGTGAGGATGGCGATGTGCTCGCGCCGCGTCTGCGCGAGTTCGCCTCGCAGCGCCGGGTGCAGCGGCACGTACAGACGCTCGCCCGTCTTCTGCTGGGCGACGTGGATGCCTTCGCCGGCAATGTCCGCCCACGTCATCCGGTGGACGTCGGAGCCGCGCTGGCCGGTATAGAGGAGCAGCGCGAAGGCGAGCCGCTGTTTCGTGCCGCTCGGCCACCGCGCCTCGAAAGCGGCGATCTCCGCCTCGGTCCAAGTGTGGATTTCGGTGGAGCGGTAGGACTGGACGGCGGCGGTCGGGTCGGTACTGATCCATCCCAGCGCCATCGCGTACCGGACGAGCGTGCGCAACCGCTTTAGAAAGATGATGCCGGCGCCGGGGCGGTCGGCCATGCGGCCGAGCAGCACGTCGACCCGCTCGCGCGTGAGATCGTCCACGCGGCGCGCGCCGTGCGCGGCGACGAATCCCTCGATGACGCGGCGGTAGTTTGTCCGGCTGCCGGCGGAAAGCTGGTGGAACTGCGGCGACCCGAAGTATCGGGCGGCGAGGGCGTGGAAGCTGCGATCGTCCGGCTTCGCCCTCTCGACCGGCTCGGGTTGCTTCTCGCCGAGCAGCGCCGCATAGGCGTCCAGGAACTCTCGCGAGCCGTAGGCGCCGGGCAGGGCGGTGCGCTTGCCATAGCGCCGGAAGTAGTGGCGGACGCGGCCGGTGCGGTCCTGAAATGTGTGGACGTAGGCGAGCCTCACACCACGTCGGCCCATGTGTCGACCCTCCCGGCTTCACCCTTGCGCGGCAGAGCCTTGAACGCGGCGCGCACTTCGTCAACGTCCCACACGAGACGGCTGTTGATCGAGCGCGGCGGCGGCATCCGGCGATCATCGACCATCTCGCGGAACGTGCCGGCCGACACGCCGCACGCGGCTGCCGCCTCTTCCGCGGACAGGCCGAAGACGATGGGCAGGCGGGCGAGAACGTCGGACCGGCGCGTGCTCATCGTCTCTCCACCTTCCCATTCATGCGTTTGCGTAGCCCACTGGCTCGGCTTCCCGGCATCGGGCGCTTCGTCGCTTTGACGCCGAGGTGGGCGGCCTGCAGTCGTTTTGCTTTCGCGATGGCCGGGATATCGACAGCCGCCGTGTGCTCCCGGTGGCACTTGCGAT
>CAMDHY010000221.1 GCA_945898215.1 Pseudoxanthobacter soli DSM 19599
CGGGTACCGGCCCCCAGCGCCCGAGGCCGTCGTGCCGAGCGCGCGCCCGCCTGCGCAACCCCGGCCAGCTCCAGCGGGCGCGCTCACCCTGGAAACCCGGCCGCCCATGAACTAACAATCAAACCGGACCACCGACGTGGGGCAGGTCACCACGTCGCGTTCAACACGCCGAGCGGATATCGACCGCATTTGGCTCCGCACTGTGGCTTGCGCGAGGGCATCACTTCAGAAAGTGTACTCTGTCAGATTTTTCATCACGGAGCACTGCCTTGCCGAAACCACTTGCCGTCATTACCGGCGCCAGCGCCGGCATTGGCGAGGCCATCGCTGGCGCCTTTGCCCGCGACGGCCGCCCGGTGCTTTTGATGTCCCGACACATCTCCCCTATCGATGAGATCGCCGGCACGCCGGTGATGTCGGCACAGGTTGATGTCGCCGACGCTGAGGGTCTCGCGGCGGCTGTCGCCGCTGCTGAAACGCGCTTCGGCCCCACGGAAGTGATGGTCAACAACGCCGGGCTATTGCGCATTGGCGCATTCGAGACGCGCGACCCAGCCGCAATGAGCGAGGAGATTGACGTTCTCCTGAAGGGCGTCGCATACGGCGTGCGCGCCGTGCTCCCGGGCATGGTCGCACGCCGGTCCGGCACAATCGTCAACATGAGCTCGATCGGAGACCGCAAGCCCGGTCCGTCAGGCGAAATCTATCATGCTTGCAAGGCCGCGGTGCGCTCCTTGTCGGAATCCCTACAGGCCGCGCAGGCAAAGCACAACGTCCGCGTCATCAACGTTGCACCTGGCCTTATCCGTACGCGTATTCATGAAGAGATGGGGATCAGTTTTGAGGAGTACGACCGTCTCGTTGGCCACCCGCACTATATCACCGCCGACGAACTCGCTGAGATCGTGTTGTTCTGTGTCTCTCGTCCTCAACACATTTGCATTCGCGACATCGTCGTGATGCCGACGGACTCGGCGTTCTGAGAGTCCGTCCGACAAGTGGTCATGGTCGTGCGAGCCTTCGGACGAGGATCATGACGGATGCGGCGTAGAGGAAGGCTCTGGCGGAGGCGATGGTCGCCTCCGGGTCCTTCCACAGCCTTCGGTTCCGCCTGATCCATGCGAAGAAGCGCTCGACCACCCAGCGCCGCGGATGCACGGCGAAGCCGACCTGGTCGGGCGGCTTGCGAACGATTTCGACGGCGATGATCGTGGCGGTGGCGGGCCGGTCTCCTGCATAGCCGGCGTCGGCGAAGGCCCTGGCCACGAACGGGAACGGACGGCGCGACGACTGCAGCACGGGGCCAGCGCCGACGTGGTCCTGCACGTCGGCGGGCTGAGGCTCGAGGATCAGGCCGCGGCCGTCTGTGTCGACCATGACCTGACGCTTGCGGCCCTTCACCTTCTTGCCGGCGTCATAGCCACGAGGCCCGCCGCTCTCCGTGGTTCTCACGCTCTGGCTGTCGAGTAAGACGGCGGTCGGTGAGGCGTCGCGGCCGACGCGCTCACTGTCCGCCATCACGAGGCTATGGTTGAGCCGAGCGAACAGGCCGTCGTCCCGCCAGCGGCTGAACCAGCCGAACGCGGTACTCTTCGGCGGCATGTCGGATGGCAGCATGCGCCATCCTATGCCTCCGCGCAGGACGTAGAAGATCGCGTTCAGAATCTCGCGCTGGCTCCACCGTGGCGGGCGGCCGCCGCGAGCCGGCGACGGCATCAGCGGCTCGATCACCGCCCACTCCTCGTCCGTCAGGTCGGTTTGGTAGCGAAGGCCCGCACGGCTGTGCTGCCGCCGGGTGGCCAGGGTCCACATGGCGCTTCCAGATCAGGCTGCAGACACCTCCTGGAATCACCGCCGGACCGGCCACTCAACCCCTTTCTGGAGGGGCTCTCAGAGCGTCGAGCATGATGTCCTGTCTTTCGTTCGTCGCGACCTCGGTCTGAAGCGTCGAGTGCATCGCCGAGGCCCACCAGACGATGCCCGAGGTTTAGATGAGGAGCGCCCAGACCAGCGCGAGGTTGACGCGCTTGTCGAGGTGCCACGGCTCGGAAGCGCCGCCCATTGCCTACGCCCACACCGGTTTCGTGGCGACCCAGCGCCCATAGAGCGCCAGGAGCGGACCGAACACGCCGGGCAGGTGCGCCGTGAGCTCCGACGGCGTGGGGATGCTGCCGTCGAGGAAGTCGTAGCCGAGCCCGTAGCAGCCGCCGACAAGGGCGACGAGGGAGCCTAGCGTGACATAGCTCTGGAACCAGGGCTCGCCATCCGTCGCAAACTTCACCTCCGGCGCTACCATCACGGCGCCGGCAATCTTCATCGCAGCGACCTCGGCAAGGCCATCGGCGACATGTACGTCCGGCCGACGCGTCGCGTTCTCGATGGCGCGCTCCACCGCAGCCGCAACGGACCGCTTCCTGCTCAGCGTCATGGCAGGCTCCTCGTTGGGTTGGTGGTGGATGGTCAGCGGTCGAGGGCGAGGTAGGCGCCGTGGACCCAGCCCTCGCCGGCGGCGCCGGCATCGACCAGGAACCAGCGCGCTGCCTCGCCGGCGGTCGCATAGACACCGGATCGGATCGTCCGGACGCGGCTCCCGGTGGGCAGGACCCGAATGACGTTGTCGGCGAGGCTCGGCCACCGGCGCATGTTCACACCGACCGCGGTTGCGGCGTCGGTGCCGTCACCCGCTGGCGCGTCGGCCTGGCCGAAGACGCGGCTCCGAACCTGTACGAGGGGGAAGAGCGGGTTGGTGTCGACTGGCCCGCCTCGCTACCCTCACCGTGGCCGAGGACCTGATGCGTCTGCTGCCGCGCGGCACGCACGACCCTGCGATGTTCATCAAGCCGCGCCAGCTGCGTCACGCCCTGCAGAACGCGGGATTGGTGCCCGGTCCCGAGACCGGCCTCGGGCCCCGTGGACTGAACAGGCGTCTCGACCTGACATTCGGCCCGCTGCCGCTGACGACGATCCTTTACATGGGGATCGCCCTTAGGCCCGGCTTGGCCCTTGGAGGTCCTGGCCTGCCCCCCTTGAAGTGGTCCTCCCTGAGGTATGGGTTTTGAGCCCTATTGGAGGACGGACAGATGGCGAGGAAGCGGCATAGGCCCGAGGAGATAGTCACGAAGCTTCGGCAGGTTGAGGTCCTGACGGCGCAGGGCAAGTC
>CAMDHY010000222.1 GCA_945898215.1 Pseudoxanthobacter soli DSM 19599
CAGACCTCGCCGCCCCGCGGCCTTGAACCGGAGCGTGAGCCCGATGAGCGCATTCTTCGAGGAGCAGGTGCTCTCCGTCCACCACTGGACGGACACGCTGTTCAGCTTCACGACGACGCGCGACCAGGCGTTCCGCTTCAAGAACGGCCAGTTCACGATGATCGGCCTGAAGGTCGACAACAAGCCGCTGCTCCGCGCCTACAGCGTGGTCAGCACGAACTACGACGAGAATCTCGAGTTCCTGTCGATCAAGGTGCCGGACGGGCCGCTCACCTCGCGCCTGCAGCACATCAAGGAAGGCGACCGCATCATCGTCGGCCGCAAGCCGGTCGGCACGCTGGTCATCGACAACCTCAAGGCAGGGCGGAACCTCTACCTGCTCGGCACCGGCACCGGGCTCGCCCCGTTCATGAGCATCATCCGCGACCCGGAGACCTACGACCAGTTCGAGAAGGTGGTGCTGATGCACGGCTGCCGGCAGGTGGCCGAGCTCGCCTATGGCGAGCGCATCACCCGGGAACTGCCCCAGGACGAGCTGATCGGCGAGCTCATCCGCGAGAAGCTGATCTACTACCCGACGGTGACGCGCGAGCCCTTCCACAATCGCGGCCGCATCACCGACCTGATCACCTCCGGCAAGCTGTTCGAGGACATCGGCCTCGCCCCCCTCGAGCAGGCGCACGACCGGGTGATGATCTGCGGCAGCCCGGCCATGCTGGCCGACCTCAAGGCGCTGCTCGACGCGCGCGGCTTTGCGGAGGGCAACACCGGCGAGGCCGGCGACTACGTCATCGAGAAGGCCTTCGTCGAGCGCTGAGGGTTAGGGCCGTTCGCCGCCGGCGAACAGTCGCCGTTCCACGTCTGCAAGCGTGGCGGCGTCCTCGGGGCCGGACAGCCCCGCGGTGAGCCGCCAGGCCGTGGCGAGATCGCCGCGCCGCAGCGCCCGTGCGGCGCGCCGGCGCGCCCATCCGTCCCGCACTTTCCCGACGAGCCGCGCGAGCGGGCCGCCGGCCGGCAAGAGCCGGCGGCCGAGCAGCGCCGTCGTCGCGCCGGCGGCCACGAGGAAGGCGAGCGCCGCCAGCGCGAAATCGCCCGGCGAGCGGCTCGCTGGCGTCGCTGGCGTGGCGACGAGGCCGATGTCGCGCTCGAGGTCGGACAGGCTGCGGCCGGCCTGGCGGAAGGCGACCGTGCGGGCCGGCAGGATGGCCGTGCGCATCTCCCCCGCCTCGGTGTCGAACCACGGAATGGCGATCTCGGGCAGCTCGGCCGGGGCGCCGGAGACGGGCCGCAGCGCCCACGAATAGACGATGCGGCCGATCGGGCCGTCGCGGCCCTCGACGGTGGCGAGCCGCCCCGGGCGCGGCAGCGACTGGCGCAGCGCCTCGCCCTTCCGGCCCTTAGGTTCGGCGGAAATGACGGTCCGCCGCTCCGGCGCCTCGGAGAAGACGATGAGGCCGTCGGCCGCGAGCTTCGGCGGAGGCGGCAGCTGGTCGTCGGTGACGCCCTCGGCTTCCAGCGTCACGGTGCGGCGGACGGGGCGGCCGATGGCGAGCGCCTCCGGCGGCTCGCTCCAGGTCTCGGTCAGCGTCAGGCGGCGGGCCGGCAGCCACCACGTTCCGGCCGGGACCGACGGTGCTGCGACCGCGAGCGGCGTCGCGGCGGTGGCGATCGCAACCTCGACGCGCTTGCCGGCGCTGTCGAAGACGGTGAGCCGCTGCACGACCGGCGGGATGGTGAGGGTGCCGCTTTGCTGCGGAAACAGCGCCAGCGTCTGCTCCATCCCGCGGCCCTGGACGCCGTCCTCCTCGGCCTCCGACCAGTGCTCGCGGCCGATGGTGAGCACGCGGAATCCGGGCATGTCCGGCACCGCAAGCTTCGTCAGCGCGATCGGGATCGTGTAGAAGCCGCGGACCCGGACGAGCACCATCTCCTGCACCATCGGCGGACGGCCGTTCGAGACGACCTCGAGGCGGAGGCGGGCGCCGTCGATCGAGGTCGCGGCCCCGGCTGCCGGCACGAGGATCGGCAGCGTGGCGAGCATCGCCAGCACTGCGAGGAGGGATCGCAGGGCGCTCACCACGGGTCGCCTCCCGGTGGCACGGCGGTGCCGGACTGGATGCGGTGCTGGTGCTCGGCGGCGATCCTGAGGCGCAGGAACTTCACCGGGTCGTCGGGAATGGCGGCGAGCCACTGCAGCGTCGCCTGGGCGGTCTCGTCGAGGGGCGGGCGCTCGGCCCCGGGTGGCGCCGTCTCGTCGGTGACGGCGGCCGTGGTCATGCCGCCGGAGCGGCCGGAGCGGCCGGCGCTGTCGGTGGCGGCCCCCTTCGAGTTCGCCTGGCCGCTCTCGCTTTCGCCGGGGCGGGCGGCGCCGCGCCGGTCGACGCGGCTGGTGCCGGGGCTCTTCGAGGCGCCGCCGGCCTCCTTGTCGCCGGCCATGCCCTCGCCGAACGAAGAGGTCGGCGTGTCGTCCTCGGCGGCGGTGGAATCGGCGCCGCGGTTCTCGCGCGTCGCCTTGGCGTTGGCGTCGCTGAGCGACTGGTCGCCCGGGCCGGCCTCGGCGGCGGCGATCGCGGCGGCGACGATCGCCTTGTTGGTGCGGGCGTCGGCGTCGTCGGGATCGCGGGCGAGCGCCACGTCATAGGCCTTCACCGCCTCCTTCCAGCGGCCCGCGCGGGCGAGCGCGTTGCCGAGATTGTAGGCCGCCGCAGCACCGCCGGCGGTGCGGAAGGCGGCCGCGGCTGCGTCCGGTTCGCCCGCTTCGTAGAGCGCCACGGCTTTCCAGGCGGGATCGGCGAGGAGGGGGGCGGCGAGGGCCGGCTCGCCGGCGGACAGCAACGCCCGGCCGATCCGCTCGGCGCCGGCGAAGGCTGCGAGCGCCAGCGCCGCGACGGCGGCGAACGCGATCAGCGGCGCCCTCACGTCCGCCTCCGGAACAGGAGCAGCATCGGCAGCGCCGCGACGGCCAGCAGCGCCCGGCCGAGGTCGGTCCAGGCGAAGGCCGTGAAGCCGCTCGCGGCGAGGCCGGCGGTCGCCGGCCGGGCGACGGCGGCGGCGACGGCTGTGGGA
>CAMDHY010000223.1 GCA_945898215.1 Pseudoxanthobacter soli DSM 19599
TCCGGCTCGGCAAGCGTGTCGAGCCCGCGGTTGAGTTCGTCGAGCGCGCGTTCGAACAAGGTCTGATCGCTCGCCAGACCGGCGGGGATGCGCAACGGCGGGTCGTTGGGCGGCACGTCGACCAACACTTCGGCCGTCGCGCCGAGCGGGCGCAGGCTCCATTGCATGGAGTCGCCCATGTAGACGGGCACATTGAGCGTGGGCGGCCGATCCTGCACCAGATCGCCGAGCGCGAGCAGCCAGGTGACACGCGCCAGCGCCACCGCGACGGGATGGACGTCGATCCCCAAGACGCGATCGGCGCATGTGGCGACGATGTCGGCTGGGGGCACTCCGGCTTCCCGGCCCGCCGCGATCAGGTGGCGCAGCGCATGGAACAGGAAGGTGCCCGAGCCGCAGGACGGATCGAGCACGCGCTGTTCCAGCGGACGCGGTACGGCGGCCGCGACGACCCGCGCCGCCAGCCAGTCGGGCGTGTAGTATTCGCCGAGGTCGTGGCGCTCGTCGGGATCGATCAGGCTCTCGTAGAGGCTCTTGAGCACGTCGACCTCGACGTCGCGAAGGCGAAAGCGTGCCGTCTCCGCGGCCAGCGTGCGCACGAGGTCTGCGCCGCCGTCGGCGAGCAGTGGCCAGTCGAAGAAGTCCGCCTCGACGGCGCCGACGATGCCTTCGTTGGTAAGGAGCCGACCCGACAGCATCTCCGCCGGATCGGCTATCTCCAGATCGAGGACGCGCGCCGCGATCGCCTTCACGAGGATGGTCAGATAGGTGTGCTGGAGAAACAGGGCGTCGCTGCCGACGTCGTCGCCATAGACCTGTCGCAGCAATCCGTCCCAGAGGTTGCGCTTCAACTGCACTTCGGGATTGCTGCCGACTTCTTCCCAGAGCCGTTGAAGCTCCGCATGCGCGCGGCCGAAGGCGAGGCTGTAGCGACCGAACGTCAGCGCGACAGCGATCGGCGTCGGCAGCACCTCGGGAACAGGGGAGAGCAGCGGTTCGAGCCAGCTCAGGAGCCGTTCCGGATGCTGGGCATCGACCTGATAGCGGCCGATCTCGGCGAGCGCGCCGTGGTCGAGCGTGTAGGCGATGAGCGTCGCGCCGTCCGTGGCGAGGCCGACGGTGGTTCGTCCGGGCGCGCTGCCGCGGCTCACATCGGCGAGATAGGCCGGCATGCGGGCGACCACATCGCGCTCTTCGCGGCGGAGGTCGGTCTTCAGCTCGATGACGGTGGCGCCCCACGCCACGTCGATGCGCCCGCTGTTGTCGACGAGGTAGCGCTCGTGCTACAGTTCGCTGAAGGCGGCCTTGAAGCCTTCCCGCAGCAGCTCCGTGACGAGGCCGCGCAACGCCCGTGGCGCGGCCGGGAGGCCATCGCCCGGACGATGTCGGGGAGGCGATCCCTGCGCCAGCCGATTGCCACTTATCCCCTCCCGCGCGGGGCGCCATCGTTGCCGCTGCATGAGCGAAAGCATAGCCTGCCGGCATGAGATTCTCGCAAGCAGACTTGTTCGCGCAGGACGATGCCGAGCGCAAAGCGCTGTCGCCATCGCAACGAATGGCAATCCGGGTGCGCCTGGAAGCGACACTGGCCCGGCTGGAAGCGACGGCGAGTTTTCCGTGGCGCGATCCGCTGGACGCCGTGCACGAGGAGAACCGCTTCCAGCGCGACAGCGACCAGCTCGGCGACGAAGGTGCCCTGCTGTGGGAGCGGTTCGATAGAGAGATGGAGCGGCTCTACGCGACGCAGCCTTGAGGCGCGACGCGGAACGTTTGCTGGCACAAACTGAGCGCTCTCGGCGCCCGTCAGATGACATGTGGCCGCGGGCGCCCTCCTGGAGCGGACGTTGAGGCAACGTTCGAAGAGCTAGCCCCCTCAGCTCCACCCGCCCCCATACGTCTTGTAGAAGATGTGCAGCCCGATCTGCTTCTGCTTCTGCATCGACTTCGCCCAGCGGGGCTTCACGTAGGTGGCGTGGTAGTGGGTGGAGGCTTCGATCTCGGGGATCTTCAGGCGGCCGGCCGTTGTCTCGCGGGCGATCTCCTGGGCCTGGCGCCAGTGGCGGTCGTCGACGACGCGGTCCGGGACGAGGTCGCAGGCGAACGAGAACTGGCAGGCGTTGCGCATCTTGCGGTTCTGGTAGACGACGCCGCAGATGGTGTTCGGGTAGGCCGGGTTGCGGACGCGGTTGAGCACCACCTGCGAGACCGCCACCTGGCCGTTGTAGCTCTCGCCGCGCGCCTCGAAATAGATCGCCTCGGCGAGGCAGCGCTGCTCGCTGTTGAGGAGCACGCTCGCCGGCAGCGGCTTGCCCACCCAGGCGTGCGGGTCGACGGCGAGCTCCTCCGGCGTCACCTCCTCCTCGCCGAGGCCGGTGGCGACCGCCGGATCGGCGAACAAAGCGCGGAACGGTGCCTCGATGTCGAAGTCGCCCTCCTGCGCATAGGCCGAGACCATCGAGGCGCTGGTGGCCGCGGTGGCTCGCGCGAACTGCAGGCGGGCCCGGACGGTGGCGGGGTCGTTGTCGCCGGGCGTGCCGTCGTGGCGGGCGAGAAGCGCGCGCTCGCGCAGGGACGACACCGGCGGCAGCTTGACGAAGGCGACGCGGAGTGCCGCCTGGGCCATGTCGTCGTCGACGATGTTGGCGTCTGCCATCAGCGTGCCGGCGGCCAGATCCATCTCGCCGGTGGAGGCGGCAACCGTGATCTGGCGGCCGCCCTTGGCGGAGCGGTCGAAGCGCAGCGCCGGCAGCTCTTCGCGCGGCGCCGGCTGGAACCCGGCGAGCGCCACGGTGCCGGCGCCGCTGGTGAAGGCGACGGTGGCGGCCTCGCCGCGCTCGGGCGCGCCGGCATAGGTGAAGGTGGGCGCGGCGTCGCTGCCGCCGGCGGTGCCGACCAGGCGCGCCATCCAGCGCGGCGCGGCGGCGGCGTCGGCCGACAGGATCGCGGCAATGTCCTGCTGGGCCACCGGCTCGGTGAGGAGAAAGGCGCACGCGGCGAGCGCGGCGGCCCGCACGGCCGTGCCACGGACGAGGCGGCC
>CAMDHY010000224.1 GCA_945898215.1 Pseudoxanthobacter soli DSM 19599
GGCGGAGCCGCCGCGGCCCCCGTCGCCCTCGATGGAGATAAAGCGCTCGCCGCCGACGCCGTCCGGGAACATGTCCTGGTGAAGCCGAGCGTCACCGACGACCCGGCGTTCGCGGCGCTGATCGACGGCTTCCCGCTCACCGCCACGGCGAGCAATCTCGATGCCCGCGTCCTGCTGGTGCTGTCCGGGGCCTTCCTGGGCTTCCTGCCGCCGCACTATGCGCAGGCGTGGGTGGCGCGCGGCGAACTCGTCGCCGTCCGCCCGGATCTCTTCCGCGCCGAGAACGAGTTCCAGCTCATCACCCGCCGCGCCGCCCCCCACGCCGCCGCCGCCCGCGCACTCCGCCGCGAGATGCTGGCGGCGTTCGAGCGGGCGGGGGAGGGGTAGGGAAGGCGGCGCCTGCCCGGGCCGAGCGTCTTGGTCTCGGCGGGCCTTGCACGTCGGCGCACCGACCGCCGCTTCGGCGCTCGCGCGCCGCCCTCATCCGCCCTTCGGGCACCTTCTCCCAGCAGGCTGGGAGAAGGGGGAGGCCGCTTCGACCGCTCACCACCCCTCGGCCGGGTCCCTTCTCCCGCCCTCGCGGGAGAAGGTGGCCGAAGGCCGGATGAGGGCCGCGCCGCGCGAGCGGCGCGGAACGCGGCAGACGCAGGCGCCGCGCGAGTGGCGCGGAACGCTGCAGATGCCGGCGCCGCGCGAGCGGCGCGGAACGCTGCAGACGCCGGACGGCCCCACCTCACCCCCGCTCCACCGCCTGCTCGATGGCGCCGAAGATCGAGTGGCCGGCCTTGTCCTTCATCTCGATGCGCACGGTGTCGCCGAAGGCGAGGAACGGCGTCTTCGCCGCGCCGGTGAGGATCGTCTCGACCGTGCGCTGCTCTGCGAGGCAGGAGTAGCCGACGCCGCCGTCGGCGATCGGAAGGCCCGGGCCGCCGTCGGCGCCCTTGTTGGAGACCGTGCCGGAGCCAATGATCGTCCCGGCCGACAGGGCCCGCGTCTTCGCCGCGTGGGCGACCAGCGTCGGGAAGTCGAACGTCATGTCGACGCCCGCCTCCGCCCGGCCGAAGGGCTTGTCGTTCAAGGTCACCAACAGCGGCAGCGACAGCCTCTCGCCATTCCAGGCGCCCTCGAGCTCGTCGGGGGTGACGGCCACCGGCGAGAAGGCCGAGGACGGCTTCGACTGGAAGAAGCCGAAGCCCTTGGCGAGCTCGGCCGGGATGAGGTTTCGCAGCGATACGTCGTTGACGAGCATCAGAAGGCGGATGGCCGGGCCCGCCACCTCGCGGCTCGCCCCCACGGCCACGTCGCCGACCACCACCGCCACCTCGGCCTCGAAGTCGATGCCATCGTCCTCGCTTCCCACGCGGATTGGCTCGCGCGGGCCGAGGAAGGCGTCGGAGCCGCCCTGGTACAGCAGCGGGTCGGTCCAGAAGCTCTCCGGCATCTCGGCGCCGCGCGCCTTCCGGACGAGCTCGACGTGGTTCACATAGGCCGAGCCGTCCGCCCACTGGTAGGCGCGCGGCAAGGGCGACAGTGCATCGTGCTCGTGGAAGCGCTCGCTCGGCACCGCGCCGAGTTCGAGATCGTGGGCGAGGTCGGCGAGCCGCGGCGCCGCGTGCTCCCAGTCGTCCAGCGCCGCCTGCAGCGTCGCCGCGATCGGCCGGGCGGAGATGCAGCGGGTGAGGTCCTTCGACACGACGACGAGCATGCCGTCGCGGGTGCGGTCGCGCAGGGTGGCGAGCTTCATGCGGGGTTCCACTCCGGACGGGCAGGGTCGAAGTTGCGGTCGAGGCCGTCCCAGCAGGTGGCGTAGTCGGGCTGCAGGGTCGGCAGGCGGGCGGCGAACGCGGTCAACTGCTGGGCGAAGCGCGTCTCGAACATGAAGGCCATCGTACCGGAAAGCTTCACCGGCTTCAGGTCCGCCGTGCTCGCTTTCATAAACGCTTCCGTGTCCGGCCCGTGCGGCAGCATGCAGTTGTGCAGGCTCATGCCGCCCGGCACGAAGCCGGTCTCCTTGGCGTCGTAGCGGCCGTAGACCAGTCCCATGAACTCGCTCATGATGTTCATGTGGTACCAGGGCGGCCGGAACGAGTGCTCCGCCACCATCCACCGCTCCGGGAAGATGACGAAGTCGATGTTCGCCGTGCCGGCCTCGCCCGACGGCGCCGTCAGCACCGTGAAGATCGACGGGTCGGGGTGGTCGAACAGCAGCGCGCCGACCGGCGAGAACGTGCGCAGGTCGTATTTGTAGGGCGCGTAGTTGCCGTGCCAGGCGACGACGTCGAGGGGCGAGTGGCCGATCTCGGTGACGTGGAAGGCGCCGCACCACTTCACCGTCAGCCGGCAGGGCGTCTCCTTGTCCTCGTAGGCGGCGACCGGGGTCTTGAAGTCGCGCGGGTTGGCGAGGCAGTTGGCGCCGATCGGGCCGCGCTCCGGCAACGTGAATTTCGCCCCGTAGTTCTCGCAGACATAGCCGCGCGACGGGCCGCCGACGGGCTCCACCTTGAACTTCATGCCACGGGGGATCACGGCGATGTCGCCGGCGCCGATCTCCATCAGGCCGAGCTCGGTGAACAGGCGCAGCGCGCCCGTCTCCGGCACGATCAAAAGCTCGCCGTCGGCGTTGTAGAAGTAGTCGTCCACCATCGGCGCGGTGACGAGGTAGACGTGCGCGGCCATGCCGGTCTGGGTGTAGACGTCGCCGGCGGTCGTCATCGTCCGCAGGCCCGTGACGAAGGTGACCGGCTCGTCTGGCATCGGCACCGGGTCCCAGCGCAATTGCGCCAGCGGCAGGCCGTGGCGGACGATGTGCGGCGCCGTCTTCCAGTGCGGCACGTCGATTTCGCGGAAATGGGTGGCGTGGCGCACCGACGGGCGCATCCGGTAGAGCCAGGAGCGCTCGTTCTGGCCGCGCGGCGCCGTGAACGGCGAGCCGGAAAGCTGCTCGGCATAGAGCCCGTAGGGGCAGCGCTGCGGCGAGTTCTGCCCCTGCGGCAGCGCTCCCACCACCGCCTCCGTCTCGAAATCGTTGCCGAAGCC